>JAQYWO010000305.1 GCA_029379215.1 Rhizonema sp. PD37 | reverse complement strand
CTTCTTGGAGGTAAATACCTTAATTAGTGACTGAAAGCAGAGCAATAATTTAAGATTTTCTCAATTTTCCTAATTTCAAGTCAAAAAGGTCAAAAATTATGATGTAAATCTTAGTTTATTTGTGTATACCAAGTTATTTAACAATAGCTGAAATTCAAAGAGTGCATTTGCTAAATATTGCATATATCAAGGCTTTGGTAAAATTTTACATAAGAAAGCCATCAATTTATGCATTCTGATATCTGATGCTATCAAAGAATCTAAAAAATCAAAGAGAATGAAAAATGGAAAAAGACACGATCTTTGAACCGCTGAAATTTCGTAATCTCACTGTCAAAAATAGGATTTTTCGCTCTAGTATTTCCGGACGTTGGGATAACTACGATGGTTCAGGTACTCAGGCACGTATCAACTGGGAAGAAAAATTTGCCCGTGGTGGTGTAGGGGCAATCATCACTTCCTTCGTACCAGTCGCTATTCGGGGGCGAATTATGCCTAATTACGCCACGATTGACTGCGATGAGCGTATTCCTTTTTGGCGCAAAGTTGGCGAAAAAGTCCATGAATATGACTGTAAATTTATTTTGCAACTGAGTCATTCTGGGCGTCAACAAGATATTGGTGGTGTGGAAAACCAGAACTTGAAAGCTTTAAGTTCCACAAGCAAGACTGAGCCATTTCACGGATTTCGATGTCAAGCAATGACGCTTGCGGAAATTAAAGACACGATTCAAGACTTTGCTGATGGTGCAAGACGTGCTCGTGAAGCCGGACTAGACGGTGTTGAATTACACAGCGGTAATGGGTATTTATTTACACAATTTATCAGTTCAGGTATTAATGATCGCCAAGACGAATATGGGGGCTCTTTAGAGAATCGAGCGCGATTTTTGCTAGATGTCATCAGGGCAATCCGCAAGGAAGTGGGAAATGATTTTCACTTGCAATTTAAAATCAGTGCGATCGACTATAACAACGCGGTAACTTTTTGGGAGAAACCAGGGAATACCCTTGCAGACTCGATTCAGGTTTGTCAGTGGGCACAAGAAGCTGGTGCTGATGCAGTGCATGTGTCAACTGGGAGCTTGTTTCCTCACCCACTCAATCCCATTGGCGATTTTCCGTTTGAGATTATCAGGAAGACTTATGACACAATGCTATCCAGTGGCATCTACACAATCCGTAACTATCTATTGTTTCGATACTGGCTATTAAGACCAATTTTCGCTTTATTGTGGAATAGAGTGAAAAAGAGTTTGCCACCTCAGATCCTGGAGGCAGATGAGGTGAAAGACAAACAAATAAGAAAGCTTTTGGAGGCTAATCAAGGAAGAAATCTGAGGTTAGCTGCTGCAATCAAAAAGCACGTCGATATCCCTGTTTTATGCACTGGTGGTTTTCAACAGGCTTCTTACATTCGTAAGGCAATTGACGACATGTATTGCGATGCAGTGACAATTGCTCGTCCTTTGATTGCTAACAACGACTTAGTTCACGATTTCGCTAAAGGAAAAGACATCGCAGATAAACCCTGTACTTATTGCAACAAGTGTCTGCTCAATGTCATAGAAAATCCCCTCGGTTGCTACGAACTATCGCGCTTCGATAACGACTACGAAGAGATGATGATTGAAGTCATGTCAGTGTTTCATCCAACTCACTTCGAGCAGCAAGAATCATCTCAGGCTTTGATGCCACTTGGGTAAGGGCGGGTTTCATCTCACAATTTAAAACGAGAAACGAACAAACTTATCAAACCCGCCCTTACAGTCTGCCTCTGGGTTTCATCTCACAATTTAAAACGAGAAACGAACAATCTTATCAAACCCGCCCTTACAGTCTGCCTCTGGGTTTCATCTCACAACTTAAAACGAGAAACGAACAATCTTGTTAAACCCGCCTTTACAGTCTGCCTTTGGGTTTCATTGAATAATCTCGACAACATAATTAAGTCACATCCATATGACTGAACAAACAAGCCAAACCCTACGCCCAAATCCACTGAAAGCAGTTTTCAAGCGTATTTGGGTTGTGATTGTGGGAGTTGTTGCAGTAGCTATATTTTTCCTTTGGCCTGTTTTATCGAACTCTCCGGTTGATTATGCTAACATTAATGACCACTTTAAGTATGGTTCAATTGGTAGCGAACCTGTAAATGGTATTCCCTACTGGATCTGGAAAGTTCTCCCAGAAATTTTTCCGGATAAGTTACCTAGTAAAGGTTATACCTCACTGGGATTTATTGAAGAGCAGGGGAAAGATTTGCCAATTGGTTTTTCCAAGCGCCGAGTATTTATTGATCGCGTTGGTTTGAATTGTGCTGTTTGTCATACAGGTACACTGCGATCGTCACCAAACAGCAAACGTGAAGTGATCACGACAATGCCTGCTAACGTGCTTAATCTAGAGGGATACATCAATTTCGTATCAGCAGTAGCTAAGGATGAGCGATTTACTGCTAACCGGATGCTACCAGAAATTGAAAAGATAAGTGGTGGTCTTAACCCGATCCAAAAATTAATCTATCATTTCTTAGCAATACCCCAAACCAGAGACGCCCTGATTAATCAAGGTAGCCGACTTTCATTCCTCAATAATAATCCTGATTGGGGCCCTGGAAGAGTAGATACCTTTAATCCTTACAAAGCGCTTCAATTCCATTTCCCGATAGATAAATTGCGGGAGGATGAACTGATTGGCACTGCTGATTTTCCCTCAATCTGGAATCAAAAAGCCCGTGAGGGAATGCAGTTGCACTGGGATGGAGATAACACATCAGTTGATGAACGGAATAAGAGTGCAGCATTAGGTGCTGGCGTCACACAAACAAGCATCGATTTACCGAGAATTCAAAGAGTTGCAGATTGGCTTTGGGAACTACCAGCACCAGTCTATCCCTACGAGGTTAATAAAACTAAAGCTGTGAAGGGAGAGCAGCTTTTTCAAAATAGTTGTGCTAGCTGCCACGCTTTTAAGGGTTCACAAGTAGGGAAAGTCGTGCCAATACAAGAAATCGGTACAGATCCGCATCGCCTCGACTCCTACACCTATGAATTGCTGTCTAACCAAAATACTCTTTATGCAAGTTATCCTTGGCGTTTCTCACATTTCCGCAAGACGAATGGCTATGCTAACGTGCCACTAGATGGTATTTGGTTACGCGCACCTTATCTGCACAATGGCTCAGTACCAACTCTACGAGATTTACTCGAAGTTCCAGAGAAAAGACCAAAAGAATTTTATCGAGGTTATGACGTTTTCGACAAAGAAAAAGTGGGTTTTGTCTCCAATGTTTCTCACGAAAACGACAAGAAATACTTTAACTTCGACACCACTCTACCTGGAAATAATAACAGCGGTCACTTGTACGGAACTGAACTTTCCGCTGAAGATAAAGATGCTCTAGTTGAGTACATGAAAAAGCTTTGAAATTTGTTATGGAAGTAAAATGCATGAACACTTACGCTCAATGGTTTAGTCGGGTGACTTGGCTTGGTATTATCGCTAATATGTTTTTTGTGATTTCATCTTGCTTCTTTCCAGAGAAGTTACTCTCCTTGCTGAGGATGCACATACCTTTCCCTATCATCTGGGTTCAGGCTAGTGGAATACTGTTATTTATCATCAGTGTTTTTTATATTCCTGCTGCCATAAACCTAGAACGATACATAGCAAATGCCTGGATGTCAATATTTCCTTCGCGAACTTTTGGGGCAACATTTTTTATGTTCGCGGTGTTTTTATTCGGTCAAGATAAAGGATTCCTTTCTATTGCTTTTGTAGACTTGTTCTTCGGATTAGTTGAGGCAATTCTTCTAACTCTTTTCATGCGAAATCAAAACTCAATTGCTACGGAACCCGTAAAGCAATTGCTCTAAGTCATACCATTGCTAAGAAGCAAGAAAATGCGATGAACATATTCAAAGATAAATTAAGCAGAATTATCACAAGTGTTGTTCTCATTGTTCTGCTTTTGGTTGGAGGGGTTGTGTATGTTGGATGGTACAACCTTTTCCGAGAAGTTCCCACATATTACGAGTCAGCTGAAGAACACTTTAAATACGGTTCAATCGGCACAGAACAGGCACAAGGTGTACCTTATTGGATTTGGCTAGTGTTGCCGCGTATCTTTCCTGACAAATTACCAAGAGCGGGTGGCTATACTTCTCTGGGAATAACATGGGAGGAAGGTAAGGAAACGCCAGTTGGCTTTACCAAAAAAACAATTGGCTTTCCGCGCGTTGGCATCACTTGTGCTGCTTGCCATACTGCTACCTATAGAAAAAGTGAGAAAGATAAACCGACAATCATTCTCGCAGGGCCTTCCAATAAATTTGACGCTCAAGGCTATACTCGCTTTTTAGGTGATGCTGCCAGTGACGCCAGATTTACTGCAGATTATATCCTTGACGAAATCAAGTATAATCATCAGTTTTCCTTGTTGGAGAAACTGCTTTACCGCTATCTCATCATTCCTCAAACTAAGAAAGCACTGCTGCAACAAAAAGAAGATTTTGCTTGGATGGATTCCCGTCCCAACTGGGGTTATGGTCGCATCGATCCATTCAATCCTGTGAAATTCAATACCTTAAAGTTGCCCAAAGATGACACTATCGGCAACTCCGATATGATGCCAATTTGGAATCAGAAAATGCACAAAAACTTTGCGCTGCATTGGGATGGGTTAGAAACTTCATTGACGGAAACTGTTAATACTGGCGCAATTGGTGACGGTGCGACTAAAAAGTCACTTCCTGTAGCTGATTTGCAGCGGGTAGAAGAGTTTATTACACAACTAGCTCCTCCCAAATATCCCTTTGCTGTCGATGAGAAATTTACAGAAAAAGGAAGTCAAATTTTTGCTAACACCTGTGCATCTTGTCACGCTTTTGGTGGTGCTCGGACTGGAACAGTGATTCCTGTGGAAGAGGTGGGGACTGATCGTCACCGCTTAGATATGTGGACGCAACAAGCTGCAGATGCTTACAACAACTTTGCTGAAGGCTACTCTTGGGACTTCAACAATCTACGTAAGACAAATGGCTATCTATCTGTATCTCTTGATGGACTTTGGTTAAGAGCGCCATATCTACATAACGGTTCCGTGCCATCGTTACAAGAGTTATTAGAAAAACCAGAGAATCGTCCTCAAGTTTTCTACCGGGGATACGATGTCTACGATCCGAAAAAAGTAGGCTTTGTTTCTAATGGTTTTGAAGCTGAGCGTGTAGGTTTTAAATACGATACGACCGTTACTGCCAATTCAAATCAGGGACATATTTATGGAACTGATTTGTCTAATGATGACAAAAAAGCATTAATCGAATACTTGAAAACGTTATAAAAAGGAGCTGCTATGGCTACTGACTATATTCTGTTCATACACGGCGTTAATACTCGCGATCGCCGTGAACAACCTCAATATGCCGATCAACTTTTCCAACGCCTCAAAGAAAGTGCCTCTAATCACAACCGAAACCTCAAACCGATACCTCTCTACTGGGGTGATGTTAATAAGGATGCAGAGGATGATCTCCTCCGACAATTCCAAGCATCACCCTTGTGGGAACATATTTGGTTTAAAGCATTTCGCGAACAGCAACTTCTCCAGTTCGCTGGAGATGCGGCACTCTACATTAGCCGTGAGGTCGGCTACAAGGTTGTTGAGGTACTCAAGAAACAAACTATAGATGGGTTAAAGAATCACCAGCCTGATGATCGCCTGCATTTAGTCACCCACAGTTGGGGAACCGTCATCTTATTTGACATACTATTTGCTGGTCGCTGGGATGATGAAAATGTACCAGGTCATGAAGATGTTATGGCGATTCGCGATTGTATCTACGGCTTGTCTGGAAAAGATTCTAATCCGTATCGGGGTCTCCAAATTGATAGTATTCACACTATGGGTTCACCTGTTGCAATCTTCTCTCTGATTGATGTCATACCAGGTAAAGATGGCTCCGATTCGCCCAGCACTCACGATATTACACCCCAAATACAGAAGCTACTGGAGTCTTTGCAGGCAAAGCGAAAAGGAAAGACGCTACCTTGGAACAATTACATTCATCCTGGCGATCCGATCGCATATCCATTAAAAGAACTGATGACCAACCTAGTGGACGATCAGGTAAAATACCTAGCTCTTCAAGATATCATGACGCATAAACCAGAATTGCTTGAATCATTGACTGATCAGTCACTTTTAGCCTTACTGCACGGCGGTGACGCTCATGGCAGCTACTGGAAGAACGAGATCGTGGTTCAAAAAATCTCCGATGTTCTGAACAATTAAAAAGCAAAAAAGCATTGTATCAACTTTTATAGACCACCAAATTCATTTGTGTGGTCTTTAATTTTTTATATCGGTAATTTTGAATTATTTTGACAAACTTAGGATAGAGTGTGGCGTTGGAAAAAGTCCCAAATTGTCTGAGTTGCGTTAAAATTAAGTTGAGCATTAACCTCTTTTAAGTTCTTATCATCAGAAGCACCACCAGGCCAGAAATGCCCACCGTCTACGACAGATGCTTCCAAAACCTCTGAGCCGCGACTACAACCAGAATATTGAGAAGTTTTCACAGATAGATTGCCCGAATTAGAATTAGGCAGTTGTGAGTTTTGAGCAGGTGATGTACATTGGTCGTGCGATCGCCAAAAGTTCACTGTATCTGGGATAGAAGCCAGAGCGTCTGGTTGAGTTTTGTTATCCCCCTGATAATGAACTTCTTGGTCTTTTGTACCATTGATCATTAGCATTGATACAGGAGTCGCAGGTTGGCAACTTGATTGGAGTTGAACTGGAAGCGATCCGGCAACTGATGCGAAAGCCGCAACTTTATTAGGCATCTGACAAGCCAGAGTTTGAGCCAGTATTGCCCCTCTCGAAAAACCAGTGGCATAGATTTTCTTGCTGTCAATATTTCTAGTTTGTTGAATGCGATCAATTAACGCACTGACAAAAGAAACATCATTCACAGATTTTTGAGAATTTCCACCCGTGTTCCATGTATGATCTATACCATCTGGATAAACAACGATAAATCCCTTTTGCTCTGCCAAATCATTGAAGCGAGAAACGTCACTCATTGAACGACCACTTCCATTGTCGCCATGAAATGCTATAACCAACGGCGTAGGACGCTGTGCATTATAAGACTTTGGTGTGTAAAGATAGTAAGTGCGTGATTTACCTTGATTGCTTAACTGACCGTCATTATCTCCGTAAGCAACTTTCTGTGTAGGTTTACTCTGTGCAGCTAATGAACTGTATGCTGTTATCGAACTCGTTAATATTATAGAGGCGACAACACGCCTAAGAAGTCGAGATTTCAGATAGCTTTTCATAGTCAATTTTATGAGGGTGAAGTATCAAAAGCTCTGTAATATCGCTTTATTAGGCGTTCAAAGCTTGAGTTGAATTAATAATCTTAATGTGTATATTTTGAATGATCCTTTTCTTATCTGAATCTATCTAATGAGACAATTAGGAGCTTTTGCAGTATGGCCTTTAGCCTCTAAAATAGTAAGTTTCTATGACTTATGTACTATGACTTATGTACTATAGAGCAAGGAAACTTGGTATGAGGTTCAAGTCGGAGAACGAAAAGTCATACCCATCTAAGATCGTGCTGATACAGCTATGGTTAATCAGTCTTTCAAAAAATTTTCCAGATTCATTGTGCTGCTGTTTGGGTTGTGGCTGTTGTTTGATTTAGCCTCGCACCTAGCAGCAGAAGTCCTATGGTTTAGAGAAGTTGGATATTTACCGGAATTTCTATTGCGTTTGGAAACGCAACTGGGTTTATGGGCGATCGCCTTCTTCACCTCGGCTAGTTTTTTATTGGGCAATTTAGCTATAGCTTCTCGCCTACAGCATTCTATCCAGACAACCTCGCCTCTGTCAGGATTCACTCAGACGCGCCAGAAAGTATCTCTACTCTCCTTGCGTTTTTTACTACCAGTCTTGTTGGGATTGAGTCTGCTGGCGGGATTAGTACCGACTTATTATGCTCAGACAGCTTTAACCTTTTGGAATCCGAACATCACACTGCCGAGCGTATCTTTACCACTGCCGTTTCAGTTACAGCCGCTTTCCATTTCTATTGTGCCGTTGGGGTTGTCGTTGGGATTGAGTCTGGTGATCATAATCAATTATCAGTTCTGGTTAAGGGCGATCGCACTGCTGATAAGTTTGCTTTTGGGTTTTCTGCTGTCGGTACACTGGGAGCAAGTTTTACAGTATTTCCATCCCACTAGTTTTCAGCACAGCGAGCCACTCTTCAACCGAGATATTGGCTTTTATGTCTTCTCCCTGCCATTTTGGGAACTGTTGGATTTTTGGTTTCTGGGATTGTGTCTCTACAACCTTGTTGCGGTGGGATTCATTTATCTGCGTTCGGCAAACAGTCTCAGTGAGGGAAGGTTTCCGGGATTTTCTCAGGCGCAGCGACTGCACTTAAGCGGTTTGGGAAGCTTACTGATGTTGGCGATCGCTTTGCATTGTTGGTTGCTGCGCTACCAACTTTTATATTCCACTTTGGCTGTGAATTACGGCGCTGGCTACACTGCTGTTCGCGTACAGTTGCCAATTTATACTGGGTTGAGTCTTTTAGCAGTGGCGATCGCAGTTTACTTGCCTAGCAGAAAGATTATTGTGTCCACAGCTAAAGCCAGCTTTCAACCACTTCCCTACCCACTCCATCTTATTTATGTACTCGGATTGTTCTTGATAGTAGCTGCGGTTTCCGGGAACATCTTGCCGACAGTAGTACAACGCTTTATTGTACAACCAAACGAGCTAACTCGGGAACGCCTCTACATTGAGCGTACCATTGCCCTGACGCGACAAGCATTTAACTTAAATCAGATCGAGGCGCAAACCTTCGCTCCACAAGGTGAGCTTGATGCTTTACAATTACAAGAAAATGACTTGACAATTCGCAATATTCGTGTGTGGGATAAAAATCCCCTCTTAGAAACTAATCGCCAACTGCAACAAATCCGACCTTATTATAAGTTTCCCGATGCTGATATAGACCGCTACACCTTAAAAGCAGAAGGGGATAAGGAAAGTAAAAAGCAACAAACGATTATTGCCGCCAGAGAACTTAACTATAGCACCCTCCCCCAAGCAGCTAAAACCTGGGTAAATAAACATCTGATTTATACTCACGGCTATGGCTTTACCCTCAGTCCAGTGAATATTGTTGCTCCGGGTGGATTACCTTATTACTACGTTAAAGATATTGCTGTGGAGGGTACGGGTGACGATGCTTCATTGCAGATATCGACACCAGCAGTGCGAGCGAGCATTCCCGTTGGTCAACCGCGTATTTATTTTGGTGAAAATACTGACGCTTATGTCATGACTGAGACAAAAACTCAAGAGTTGGATTATCCCAGCGGTAACGATAACGTATATAAAGTTTACGATGGACGTGGTGGACTTGCTATTGGTGCTTTATGGCAACGCTTGCTGTTTGCTCAATATCTCAAAGATTGGCAGATGCTGCTAACTCGGGATTTTACACCACAAACTAAGTTGCTTTTTCGGCGAGATATTCGGGAACGGGTGCAGGCGATCGCTCCTTTTTTACGCTACGACAGCGATCCCTATTTGGTGGCTGCGGATGCGGGAAGAGACAACCTCAAAGGCGACTCGACTTATCTTTACTGGATACTCGACGCTTATACGACTAGCGATCGCTATCCCTATTCAGATCCGGGAAAAAACCAATTCAATTACATTCGCAACTCAGTCAAAGTCGTCATTGATGCTTACAATGGTAGCGTTGATTTCTACGTTGCCGATCCCCAAGATCCAATTATCTCTACTTTCAAAACGATATTTCCCAATTTATTCAAACCCCTAGATGCGATGCCAGTGACTCTCCGCAGTCATATCCGGTATCCAGTAGACTTTTTCCGCATTCAATCCGAACGCTTGCTGACATATCACATGAAAGATCCGCAAGTATTTTACAACCGGGAAGACTTGTGGCAGATACCCACAGAAATTTATGGCAGGGATGTGCGCCCAGTAGAACCTTACTACCTGATTATGAAGTTGCCCACCGCTCAGACAGAAGAGTTCGTTTTGCTGCTGCCTTTTACACCAACCCAACGCCCAAACTTAATTGCTTGGTTGGCAGCGCGTTCCGATGGGCAAGAATACGGTAAGCTGTTACTGTACGATTTTCCTAAGCAGCAGTTAGTCTACGGAACCGAGCAAATCGAAGCATTAATCAATCAAGATCCTGTCATTTCCCAGCAGATGTCTCTATGGAATCGCCAAGGTTCGCGGGTTATTCAAGGAAATCTTTTAGTGATTCCCATAGAGCGATCGCTTCTCTACGTCGAACCATTGTACTTGGAAGCGGAAAAAAATAGTTTGCCAACCTTAGCCAGAGTCATTGTTGCCTATGAAAATCGTATTGTCATGGCAGAAACTTTAGAAAAATCACTTTCCGCCATCTTCCAACTAAAACCACCAACACCTCCAATTATTCGTCCGTTAGAAGAAAAATTATCCTGAGTTTGCTTAAGAGGGTGTTTGAAAAGTTTTGAGGGGTCAAATTTTATGCTAATCGCCTTACCAT
>JAQYWO010000304.1 GCA_029379215.1 Rhizonema sp. PD37 | reverse complement strand
AAACTTTGTAAATAATAGATTTTCAGATTTATCTATTAAGATCCCGCAAACTTGAATAACTATGACTATGATAGTATTTAGTAGTATCAATTTATGATACTATATAAATAATGAGACTTAACAGTAAACACCAAAAAACGCTATATGCTATTTTTGAGAACCCGGTCAAATCTAATATCTCTTGGAATGACATTGAGAATATGCTAATTGCTCTTGGTGCTGAAGTATCAGAAGGTGCTGGGTCAAGAGTAATATTTGTTTTCAATGGAATAAGAGCAGTTTTTCACAGACCTCATCCACCAAAAAGAAGCAGATAAAGGTGCGGTTAAGTCGGTACGTCGTTTTTTGGTAGAAACGGGAGTGACAAATGATGATTTATAAAGGTTATGAAGCAACTGTAGAGTTCGATGATGATGCGGAAATTTTTCATGGTGAAGTCATTAATCTTAGAGACGTAATAACTTTTCAAGGTTCAAGCGTAGAAGAATTAAAGCAAGCATTTCATGATTCAGTAGATGTTTATTTGGACTTTTGCCTTGAACGCGGAGAGGAACCTGAAAAACCGTTTTCAGGTAAGTTTGTAGTAAGAATTAGTCCGAATTTACATAAAGCAATTTCAATCAAAGCAAAGAAAGAGGGACAAAGTTTAAATTCTTGGATAGAGAAACGTTTGTGTGAACTATAAGGAATGTCGTCGAACTCAATACCAAGAAAATATGATTTCGACATAAAACCCTACTCTATTTAATCTCTCCACATCACCGCGTCTCAAAATCCCCGTGTCGCCTCATTTTTACGACTTCTTCGTGCCACTCGGTTGGGGTGAGGTTATTTTATTATGGGCGATTCGACGGACATCATCTAAGTTGTAGTTATAGCTTTTAAATAAAATTGGAAATTGGAAAAATATATTCAACAATGGTTTTAAAAACGTGATCGCTACCATTGATTAAATAATGAACTGTACGGGCAATGCCGAATCATATCAGGATTAAACTGAATATGCTACGCATTGCCCACCTTACAAAATCTTGCGTCAGTCTTAATAATTAGCTCTCAGTGACTTGACCTTTGTCATTCCTAAAGACGATATCATGGCTATTCCGTAAATCCACTGTGTCAGAGGAAATGATATTGACATTTTCATCGTTGTCACAGGTGATAATTTTGTCAATGGTTGATGGTGCTGACGCAGAACGTGCTGTACGCTTTTCTCTAGGGCGATCGCAAGCAAAAGTAATGCTTGCATATAAGCCCCGAAACTATTAAAAAAGATAGCAGCTGCATCCCATTGTTTCGTACACAATGCTGCGACAAATAACACTAACATCATATTGGGAAGCAGCACGCTTAAAACTGACTCAGCAACAATCGCCCACCATTGAGGATGGTAAAGTCGAGAAGAAAGGAGTTGTCGCTTCAACGAACTTTGGAAACTAGATAACTGGCACTCTTCACGATTGAGAGTCATGAGGGAAGGCACAAATACAACCTGCTTACCATGTTTTGCCAAAACACTGTAAATCATGGTATCTTCGCGACAGGCTTGTCCCCACTTATCAAGTAGTCCTGTTTGGTGAATCAGTTTTGTTTTTATCGCCAAAGCACCACCCCAAGGAATCTGATGCGTGTACATCTGCACAACTGCATAGATGTTCCACGAGTAACGTACCAAAGATCCTAAAGATTTACCAGTCGGTACATACCAGCAGTTACCCGTTGTCGCTCCAACTTTCGGATTGGCAAGAGGGCTGACAAGTTCGCGCAGCCAATTAGAATGGACGATCACATTAGTATCTACTGAAGCAACCACCTTGTAAGAATCGTCAAGTTCGGAAACAGCTTGCACTAGGGAACTGCATTTGAGACTACAATTAGGACTTGCTATTCGCAGAGGACTAACTTGCACGTTCTGGGAAGTTTCCTGAGAAAGCGTCTCTGTGACAATATTCCAAGCTGGATCTTGCTCGTTGTCAATGACGAGCTTTAAATCGTACTGTGGGTAGTTCTGATTTAACAGCGATCGCAAACATTTCGACAAAAGGGGATCGGTTCCACGCAGGTAAACAATGACCGCAGTTTTGGGTAACTGGTTATCTGGTAATGTATCTTGGTGGTGCGATCGCAGGTACAAAAAAAACCGCAGTGAGAGAAATACCTGAATAGCCCACCAAATTAGCAAAACCAGAGACAGCAATATTGCTAATTCTTTCATTAGGGTCTACTGTAAAAAACAAAGCTATGAGATGAAATGTAAAATCTTACTGTTTGTAGTTGCGCTGTCTTCGAAGACAGCGCAACTACAAACTAAGATTTATTTGTCGAGCGAATATTTCATATGAATCTTGATGGTGGTGTTTTTCTTGACTACAAAACTAGATTGGCTAAATTTTGGTGAACCTGTTGCGATCGATATCGTTGGATTGTTGGAAACACCAAAACCTTCTTCTGGAATACCGAAAAGGTTTGAGTTTAGTTTGTGATCTCCATTCTGATCGTCAACTATACCGACAGCATAAGTTCCTGGCTTCAAGCCATAAAACTCCTTGGTGAGTGTAGTTCCTTTTATTTGACTACAGCCACTTTGGACTCCACCGCTATCACCTTGTGGAAATCCTTTTTCATTAGAGAAAACTCTTAAGCAAACTTGACCTTTTTGATGCTTTATTCCGTCTACTATGACAGTCAGTGTTTCAGTTGGCTGCGCTTGCACTGTTTTTACAAAGCTCATGGTTGCAATAGTAGCAAGCAAAAAAGTACTGAGTTTAGATATTCTAAGCATGATTTTGCAGTTATCAACAATGGATTTGAGTTTAGTTTGAGAGAAATTTGAGAGTAGAGTGGCAATGCTCAATCAAGATCTCAGTTACACATTGCTCACCCAGAAGATGATGGGGATCGAGTCTAATGGGAAGAGTATTGAAAGCTGTTTTACAGCGGTTTTCACTCTTTATGAACCACACCGTTTGTAAGGGCATTCGCCTTTCCTTGCCCCTACAACTGTGGTTTATTTACGTAAAACTCGCGGGCGAGAGTACTCTCTCCCGCAGATTTTACGTAAAGCTAGCGGGATGAAAGTCTGTCGGGGCAAGCTTCCCCCGACGAGCTTTCGAGAAACTTCACTCTCAAAGCAGACTTTACCTGAAAATTGCTGTAATTGGACTTGTGGTCTGAATTTGAACCTGTTTTTGGATTGATTTTTGCTGCAAACGTTTGTAGAACATTTGAGCAGCGACAAGCAAATCTTTCATCAAAAGAAACTCTGTCCCTTTGAGTTGCTGTATTATACTTATGTAGCAACGCATCCGTTCATACCAATTCAGTGAACCCATCTGAACGGAACGCAAATACTCCCAAAATATTCGCCAATGTGGAAATAAAATTTTCCCTGATTGTGATGAATCAAACCACACAGCATAGGAATAGAAATCAGGCAACATACTTAATGAGTATTTTGGATTATTGTTCGTAAACGACAAGTAATCTGGAAAGAACATACTTAATGAGTGTTGCTGATGACTTCTTGCAAAAAACAAGTATTCGGGGATTTCATAAAACTGACCGAGAAGACCGAGTCTTAACAAGAATATTCCGTCGGCTACACCGTAACCACCCATAGGCGGTGTTATTTTCAGGACGCTGGAACGAATGACTCCATAACATTGATAGCACAGATGCTTAGTTAGAAGATCGTGAAAACGTTCGTGTGGTTTGGATGAATTGGTTTTTAGGTTGATATCGTAGTTTTGTAAGAATTTGCCATTTTCATCAATGAAATACACCTGAGAGTGGCACAAAATCACCTCAGGGTTTTGGTCAAGTACCTCAATACACTTCCTGATAAAATCTGGAGCGTGTAAATCGTCATGAGCCACCCACTTAAAGTACTCACCTGAAGATAATTCAAAGACACGATTAAAGTTACAGGCGCAACCGATATTTTTTTCATTACGGTAGTAACGGATGCGTTGGTCTTGAGTAGTGTATGCTCTACAAATTTCCTCTGTGTTGTCTGTTGATGCATTATCTGAGATAATTAACTCGAAATCTTCAAAGGTTTGAGCCAAAATTGAATCTATGGCTTCCTTGATAAATTTCTCGCCATTATATACAGGCAGTCCGATACTTAATCGTGGCTGTTTATAGCTCATAAGTGGTGTTAGGATTTTAGGATTTGCGCAGAAAAAGTCTTAAGACTATTATTTGTCATTAGTCCTTAGTTGTTAAACACAAAGGACTATAGGAATCGTACTTGAATCTTACTAAGTATACTGAGAGACAAACCTTTGTATAGTCAGTCTCTAGCCAATTTATTTTTTCAGAAATCAAATATGATTCCTATAATAAAAACCTGTCATTTGTCAGTGTGCAATTTAAAGATTGAAACTATGGCATTAATTTTTGGAGATCGGTTTTCTGAACCCATTCTTGCGTGCGTCGCATTCCTTCTTTAAGATCGACTGTTGGTTCGTAACTTAATACGTTCTGTGCTTTGGTAATTGAATAAGCGTATGGACGAGTCATAAAATCTACGACTTCTGGTAAAAGATCTCCTTGTTTGCGGAAAAGTTTCTGTCCTTGATAACGCAATTGTAGAAACAATTTGAGTTCATCTTTTGGCATGGAAAAAGGTGCAGGTAATCCGGCGATATCAGCTAAATGCACAAAATACTCTTTCCAAGAAGTTTCTTGTCCGTCGGTGACGTTAAAGATTTCTCCGGATGTTTCTTTCTCAATAGCGAGAAATATAGCATCGATCAAGTTGTCAATGTACACATGATTGATCACTCCCCGTCCTTCATTGGCGTATGCAAATAATTTTTGACGCATCAATAGAAGCGGTCGGACTATCCAGGGAATACTTCCAGGTCCGTAAACGTCTCCAGGTCTAATAATAGTTATCCCAAAATCAGGTGGAGAATTCAGTTCTAAAAGTGCTTTTTCTGCTTCTATTTTGCTTTGACAGTAAGGGTTCTTTTCGTTTGCGAGTGGTGCTTCTTCTGTGACGTGATCAGGATAGTTGAAGCCGTATACTAAAACACTGGAGATATGAACGAAGGTTTTGACACCTGCGTTTTTGGCAGCTTTAGCCATATTAATGGTTCCGCCAACATTGATGTCACGAAACTGGTCGATGGAACCACCTTCTTTGGCCACTTCTGCCGTATGCAAAACGATGTCTACTCCAGTGCATGCCTCTTGGGCGATCGCCGGATCGGTAATACTACCAGTAATTACCTTAACTCCCAAGTTTTGTGCTTTTCTCGTCTTATCAGAAGAACTTTGCAGTCCACAAACTTTTATTCCCTGAGCTACAGCAAGCTCAGCCGCTCGCATTCCGATAAATCCACCAATTTCTGTGATGAGGATAGTTTTGTTTTTGAGCATAATAGTTGGTTAGGAGTTAATGATTAATAGTTAATGGTGAATGGTTAATTGTTAATGGTTTGTTTATATAACTCACTATTAGCAATCAACAATCAACAATTAACTACTAACAACCAGCATTTTCTAAAAAATATCGGCTGGGTCTGTGGAACGGAGCTTGTTGATCGCAAAGGCACCGGAAGTCATACACATCACAATTGTTGAAACTATGACTAAGACTGTATTGTGGACAGTCATCATGATTGGTAGCCTCGTAGCTTTCATCGCAATATCAGATAACCACCATGAAATCACAAATCCAGGGATATAACTAAATACTGCTAAAATAAAAGCTTGTTGAAAGACTACATTTAATAAATAATTATTGGCGTAACCTATGGCTTTTAAAGTAGCGTAAGCAACCAATTGAGTAGAAATGTTACTGTAAAGAATTTGATACACAATGACGACACCGACAACACCAGCCATCGACAGCATGAGATTTAATATAAAACCAATAGGAGTTCTGTTGGCCCAGTATTGTTTTTCAAAATCTATAAAACCTTCATGGGTAAAAATGAGAACATCATTTGGTAAGCTCTGCCGCAAAGTTTCCACAATCTTTTGCGGATCGACACCGGGCTTGAGAGTGATTGCACCGATGTCTATCATGTCAAGAGGTCGAGTATTGGGAAAGATTCTGAAAAAAGTTGAGTCACTGGCAATTAAATTTCCATCGACTCCAAAAGAAGCACCTAAGCTAAACAAACCACCAACTCGGACTCGATAGCCTGTTAAAGAATTAAAGGGGAATATCTCAATTATTGGTTCAGTTTTTTCATGTTCAAATTTGAAAGCAATATCACCAAATTCTGGACGAGAATTGCGGTCATAAAGTATGATATCTGGAATTTTTATTTTATCTATGTTTTGCTCAACCTCAGGTAGATTCATAATAGGCTTTCCGGGTTGAAATCCTATAACATATATTGAGTATTTTTCCCCATTATCTGGATTCTTCAGTTTAGCAAATCCCATATAAACGGGACTAACGGAATCTACACCTTCAAACCCTAATGCTTGGTATAAACGAGTCTCCGAAAAGCTTTGAATGGCTGTCAAAGATTTATATTGAGAGCTTACTAGAAATATATCTCCAAGAAGGTTACGATGTACCGCAGTTGCACTTGAATAAAGAGCATCTTGGAAACCAAGTTGCATAAAAGTTAGAATAACGATGAAAGAAATGCCAGCTATAGCTACTAAAGACCGAATTTTGTATCGGACGAGTTGTAGCCACGCTACAGGAATTTTAACAGCCATGATGTAATATTTTAAGAATGTGTTAAAGACAGAAGACAGGAGAGACGAGACTCCTGATTCTTTCTTACTGTACATGAATGGCAACATCTACCTGTAGGTTAGTTAGATTTGCAACTCGCTGACTGTCTGCTGATTTGTCAATGCGAATTTTTACCTGAACGATTCTGCCGTCTGTTTCTGCTGTGGGATTAACACTTAAAATATTTTGTCTGTCAACTTGCAAACCAATTTTGGTAACAGTTCCTGCTATTTTTCCAGGAAAAGCAGTACTGGTAATGGTAACTTTTTGACCTACATGTACTTTACTAATATCGGTTTGGTACACTTCTGCCATTACCATCATTTGAGATGTTGTACCGATATCAATAATGCTGTCACTGGTGTTTACCTCTCCAGTTTTAGTATGTACTTTCAAAACTTTTCCATTTAAGGGAGATCTAAGAGTCGTTAAATCATAGTCTGCTTTTGCCTGATTGACAGCAGTGAGCGCACTCTTGAGATCGGCTTCTGCCAACTGGACATCCAGAGGACGTATTTCTTGAAGACTCACCAGTTTTGCTTTTTCTTCCTGGATCTGATTGTTAGTAGTGTTGATAGTCCGGTTAAGACTGGCTTTGGCTTCTGTGAGCTGTTGTTCTACAGTCCTCATCTGCAAACGCTTAGTATCTGCTGTGGACGCTGAAATACCACCTTCCTTGTAAATCTGCTGATATCGATTGTTCTCGGTTTGAGCATTATCTAACTCAGTTTGTAACCGGGCGATTGTTGCTTGCTGCGAGGCAACATCTCCTTGCAGTTGAGCATCTAAACGGGTGATTGCTGCCTTTTGAGCATTGAGATCTCCTGTTTTCGCTCCAGCTTTCACCTGCGCCAAGCGGGTTTGAGAAATTTCAACTTTATCCACAGCTTGTTGCAAAGCTGCCTGACTGCGAGCATAACCCTCAAGCCATGCCACGACTTGCCCTACTCGAATCGGATCTCCTTCCTTCACCAGTAGTTTTTGAACTCGGACACCTGATAGTGAGCTGGGAGGAAACAACTTAGTCACTTCACCTTGAGGCTGTATGCGTCCTAAAGCAGTCACAGCGACTCTCTTGATCGCAGCCTTTGGAGCTTTTACTGGTGGTGGTGTCTGAACATGAGACAGGTATCGAGAAAGACTGTAGATAGATATCAATCCAGTCATTAAAGCGATGAAAGCTGCCAACATTATTCGCCACCCGTAAGAAGAGGGTTTTTTGTATAACTGGCTTTCCTTGTCTGCTGCCATATTTATGTCCTAAATTGTGATTGCTACGCAAGTAAACTGCTTAAAACAGCTATATCAATCGATTCTGTTTGAGGCGGAAATTATTCTATAAAGCTGATAAAAGCAAAGGTATTCTCTCCTCCTAAAGGGTGATTTTTATATGCATAAACCGCATTTGATGTAGGAAGGAGGATCGATCTGAACTTACAGCAAGGAGCGTTGGGGAATAGAGAGTGGGATGGTCCATTGTTAAGATGAAAACTGCTGTAATTTTCAGAATTCTCTAATTATTTTTATATAATGTTATCCACAATCTTAGCCGCTACAGAAGCTACAGATTACTCCTTTCAGTACCCAAAGATTATCGTTTAGGGAGACGGAAAGAGGGAGGAAGAGACAGAGTGTTCATTATGTAATAAATGCAGTTGGAAGCGTATAATATCTTAAAATTTACCCAGACATCATATTGTATCAACTGCTGTCAAGTTGCACTAGCACTAACAAAACACTCATTTTTTTGAAGAACGAAGCGCTGATAGAAATCAAATAGCAAAACTTGTCATCCAGCATTGCACAAAATTGTGATTTTGGCAATTGGTAAATGTGCTTATAATTCTTTTCTCTTTACCTTCTGCTCCTCTCTCAATATGCTTCGGTTAAAGGTTTGCGCTCTCAATAAATTAGTTAACCGTGTATTAAAGTCGCTATGAAGGTAATAAGGATAAGTGGGAAAGACAGTTGACTAATTTATTTCAAAATGGATACTAAGCTCTCAGCACTATTGTAAATAGGTGGGTGGAAAAATTTGTAACTATGTCATCTTGATATTAGACATAGAAGCGAAAATGACGTAGGGGCGAACGAACGGCCGTGACGCTCGTTCGCCCCTACAAAGGATTTGAACGAACGTATAATTAATTTATGGAGATGTCTATTTAGAACAAGATTCTGTAAAAAAATATTTACATATTATTTGGGATTCTCGCTTAACAATAGATATAGCCTATATTCCATAGGCTTTTCTAATCAGCTTTATCTCAATTTTTTGGATATAAATGTATTTTCAAGTACAATTTAGCTGATTTTTTTTGTGCTACGTTAAACTAATAAAAAGTACTGTCGCATACATATTAACCGGATATCATAACATGATAAACACATCGTTGCGATTTCTCTGGAAACTTTTTGCCAGTCCCCGTGAGTTATAACACTCATGAGATTACTGGTTCACTCCGTCAATAGCTGCCGAACTTACTTTAGTTCCTGTTTTTATCTTTAAATGAATCGTCTTGAACTATAGTTCAGTTTTCTTCTACTCCTAACACGAGTGTGAGATTAGCGATGCAATTTTTTCTCTCCCTCTGCTTAAACGGTAATCTAAAAAAGCGGGTTTTCTTAGGGAGTACGAGTACCGAAAGGAGTAATACTCTTAGGAGACGGAAAGTGATGACAATACGCTTCGGATAAGTATTAGCCCAGAAACTTGGTTTCTCTTCCCTGAAACGACTTTTAACCAAACTGTATCGAGGTGACGATACAGGTATTGCATCTGCTGTTGTCATGCCGAAGGATTGACTTGTATTTGTCAGTTTTAAGCTACTAACGCCAACCACCTAGAAGCCTACACCGACGTCCAAAAGAGGTTAATTGCTAATGGATTCTAATGAACTGTTATCAGGGTTTAATGAACAACCTTCAACCTTGTCTGAACAAGGCTTTGACTACAACATTCTTAGTCCTACAACCCGAATTGTTGTTCAGCAACACGCTAATGAAATCAAGAATCTGATGAGGCGAACTACCGAGAGTATTATCAATATTGGGCAGAGGTTACTTGAGGTTAAAGAACAAATGGAGCACGGACGTTTTGAGATTTGGTTAAAATCTGAGTTTAATTGGGGGTTGTGGACAGCTCGAAAGTTTATGCAAGTCACTCGACAATTTAAATCTGTGAATTTCACAGATTTGTCTATCGATACTTCAGCCCTTTATCTTCTTGCAGCTCCATCAACTCCTGAGGCGGTTCGTCAGGAAATCTTAGAACGTGCTGAGAAAGGAGAAGCTATTACTCACTCTAAAGTTAGAGCTATTACTAGTGTGTACAAAGAATCAGCTAAGTCTAAGTTTTCCAAAACGTCTACTATTGACATCAGCAATGAGATTGTGGAGCAGGAAGCATTAACTGCTACTGAGCAAACTCCGAAGTTACAAAATGTAGATGTTCAGAACGTTGCGATGAAGAAAAACTTCGAGGATAAGCAACTTGAGGAAAAAATAGAAGCCCCGCTATACTTTCAGGGGAATAACTGCTCTGATAATATCACAAAGGCTGCTGATACGGACAATTATCCAAAAACTCAATCGCTATTTGGAGTTGGTAGTCTTTTATGCATCTCTGATTTTGAGGAGCAAGAGGCTAAATGGGTTGGAAAAGTCTCTGAAGTTAAAAAAAAGACTGCTTCCGATATAGAATTGGTTATTAATATATCACTTAATATTCCCAAGTTCACTGAAAATCTGACGACGCATTCATCCACACAAAACGCGCTTTGAATGCCCACTCTTGAGCGCTCCTCTCCGTCTCTAACGAGCTAAGCCCTCATTCGCGCGGCTCTCACAAAATCAACTAGGACAATTCGATTAACTTTAAATACCGGAATAACCCCACCCCGCCAAAGCTACGCTTTGGGGTGGGGCTATACCATTTCACGAAAATCTTGATACTATAATTCACTCCCCCTGCCTCCCCTGCCTCC
>JAQYWO010000303.1 GCA_029379215.1 Rhizonema sp. PD37 | reverse complement strand
TTTTATTAACTCAGCACTGCTGGGTCGTTTTGCACTGCTTAGTCTAAACTCCAGTATTAAAGCAGGTTCTTCATGAATCTTTCTTTGTTCCCAATGATATTGGTTTAGTATCCATTCGACTTTGGTATTATCACTTCTTGTGTGTGATATTTTGGGATTGTACTGTTCTCCTTTCAAGTAGTATTTGAGATAGATGTGAGACTTGTCTGAATCAATTTTTACTCTTGGTATTGGCATATCACTCCTCCTTACGATTCTCTTTCAGCGGCGCATATATAGCCCGGACGTGTACTCATATCTCCTTCGGGAGTGTTCATCGGGATTCTATGGGTAATGGCTGTCCATTTACCGCCATACTTTCTTTCTTGTTCCCTAGCAAACATCTCACATTCTTCCTCACTGAAAACAAAACCCTGTTTTTCAATCCTACTTCCTGGTAGACTATAGTCACCCTGAGTTCTGTGAATTGGTGGTGAAACTTGCTTGGCAGGTACTCTACGTATTACACCTGTCGCAGTGTTTTTAATTACGTAATACAATATGCCACCAATTATAACAGTGCCAGTCACTATACATGAAGGAACATCCTTACATGCAGGTGCAGTCATCGAATTCGCCTTTACCTTATCTAGTTTCAGGGTAGTTGTAATGAGCGAAAATATTAGAGCAGTTCCAATGCTAACAATCTGTTTTTTCATATTTACCTTAAACAAACAGCGATAAAGAAATGATGGTGTTTCTACTGCAGTGAAGTAGCGACAAAACTGTTACTCTTCATAAGAGCGATCGCACCCCTTTGCAATCGTTACTATTTTTGTGGTGAATCAAAGACTGTCTAGAAAGAAGGCGAATGCTAGACGACGTGATCCCATAAGATGCCGCGATTCATCGTTACGCTTACAAAATCGGGACATAATACTTTGCTCTTACGGTGATAACCACCGGACTATCACCCAAGGTTTGTGCATAGTGTGGTACGAAAGTAGACTCTTTCATAAAAGAAACCTCGATAGAGGTTTCATGAAAAGTAGGACTTACGCACACTCGACGAATACAGGAGCGCTCTAAGCTCGCTTGTATAGAGTTTCTCTCAAAACTGTATGTAAATCTTCAAGTATCGATGTAATTGGTGTGCCAGATGATGCATCGCCACTTTGATAGATATAGTTGCTCCCGATCTAATTCTTAGAGGAAAAGACAGTAATCTTATCATTATCCAACCTCAGAGAGAGCAGTTAAATTTTGATGTGTAATTGATGACAAATTGATAGTTTTAAATTTTAATGGAGGTAGTCAATGAATGCTTTGGTGGTAGTATTGTATGCGCTTCATGAATGATTGGCCAGCTTTAGCTAACCAAGGCACTCCAATAGTTGGTTTGGAGTATCATGCGACTGATAGGGCAAGTATATTGAACCAGTTTTACAAATGGGGTGTAGAACGTTCAATGCCCGTTTATTACTGGAATCCCGGTTATTCCTGTCTTCAGCAGGTGGTGGAACATTCTTTCCAAAGTAAATGCATCTTGCAGGATACAGATACTGACTTTTCCCGTTAAGTCTCTCTTGCAAGCTGCCAACCCTCACAGAGGTCGTGCAATTTTAACCAACCCCTCCACAGTACTTGAATACCAATAGGAGTTTTATGTCGATGTTCAAGATAGCCTCCAAGACGAGCGATCGCTTCAACAGCCCAACTAACAGTTAGCACTTTGGGTGGTTTAGGTGATTTTGCTGTCAAAATGCGGAGTTGAAGGGGATTAAGAATTTCAATTGCTGGGGCTAAAGGTTGGGTACGATGTAGATAAGTCACTTGCAACAGTTCCACAGTAATTATACTCAAAAAACCGGCTAAAGCTTTCATTCCATCAGAAGCAAGTCTGTATCGTTCCACCTGGCAACCTGATTTGAAAATTTTGTGATATTCTTCTATATGCCAACGGTAAGAATACCAGCGTAAAATTTTAGAAGCCATCTGAATATCTGCGACAAGTTCGGTGGTTAGCAACATCCACTCTACAAGCGTTTCGCCCTCTGGACAATCAACTTCTGTGGCATAAACAGCATATACGAGTAGAGGGTCACGATTATCAAAACGGTAGGGAGTACGGAGATTTACAGGACAAAATCGCACAGCGAGTTTTGCTTTGCGAGCAGAACGTTTACTTGTTTGGGGTAGTTCAATTTCCTGCTCAAAACTGATAGGTTGCGCTTCTAACTTTGACCAGAGACGCTCGCTATCAGAATCTAAACTACGGTTATGAGCCGCACGAACTAGGACTCCCGTATGCTGAAGTTGACGAACTTTATCGAAAACTTCTGTGATATCACCTTCGCGATCAAAAGCATGAACCACCCGCGTGTGTTTGTTTACAAGTTTTTCTACTGTAGTGAGCGCTTCTACCCACCTGTAAGATTCTTTCTGCTCAAAGGGACGGTTTCTTGCTAATTTTCGGGTTGCTGCTTGACGTTTTTTCTTTTGTGTCGGGGTTTCATCTTTTGGTGGTTTCTGTTTTGGCTCTCGATTCCAAAGTTTTTGCCACAACAGACCCATCGATTGACCTTTTTCAGGTTCTATAGCTAAAGCGCTGTGTAATATTAAACCGTTACCTCCCTTACCAATCGGACCGTAACCTTCTTTTTTAACCACAATGCTGCCATAATCGAGAAAGGTAGTGTCTCCGACACACAGCACTACATCATATTCTGCAATAGTTTCCGCCGCCATTTGACAGTGCGGCTCAATTAGCTTGGAAAATTCCACTTTGGGGTTGGCAAAAACTCATAAGCCCTCTTGAGTACGGTTCCTCCGTTGAAGATTTCCGACAGTGCTTTGCCAAATCCCTGACTTAAAGCTTTACCTATCGACATTGCACGCTCATTCAATCGGCGATCGCCTAATTCACAAGTCGCAAAATTTTTCTCCCACCAGTCCAACATCACTTGTCGCCTCTGATACCACGCTTTGCCTATTCTACTGGAAATCTTGCACATTGCCCTGAATCCTTTGTGAGCAAGCTTTTCAAGACTTAACGGGAAAAGTCAGGTTAGGGATGCTGCCCCCGGAACTGATCCGAAGATTTGACGATATTTTCTTTATCGATTTGCCTCATGAGGGGGCGATGTATGAGATTTTTAATTTGCACCTATCCAAGTATTTCCCAGAGTTTCGCAATCCTGACAAATCACCTTGGTCGGACGAGCAGTGGCGAATTTTACTCAGGGATTACCGACTTTGCACACCAGCGGAAATTGCCAACGCTGTCAGAAAAGCTGCTGAGTCAGCGTATTATCAAGGTAAGCCGGGGAAGGTGGATGTACTAGATTTAATTCAAGTGCGATCTGAGTTTACTCCATCTTTGATCCGCGACGAAGATAAAATCTTGGCAATTCGTAATCAGGCGGTATTCGCCCGCCCAGCTGCGGGTCCCGATCAGTCTCGTTTTGCGATTCCTCCAGCTGAACTGTTCGAGTAGTGAACGTAAGTAATCAAGTTATCAGAGGCGTTTTTGTAGAAATTGACGGCGATCGCTTGGGCTCCTGGTGAGGCAAACCACTGCGGTGCATTCAGTTATGAATTTCCTGCAAGAGGAAAGAAAACTTCTCGTCTAAAGATTGCTCAAAATAGTACTGACACCAAAATTCAGCAACTTCTAGTAACATGGGAACCGATTCGGGAGTTAATCCCGTACCATAGGTTGGTGCGTAGCATTCCGTGTACTCTCTTGCCAATCTGTAAGCATAGTAGTTAAAATCTGGTTTCACAAAGCAACAGATTGCATATTTGAATTTCAGTAGATAACCACTATTGACAAAATGTACCGATGTCCAATGGACATTACGGTAATCGTCACCCTGATGTGAGTCTATTTGCTTCAACAAACTCCAGAGTGATTGTGTGTGAACAGAAGTAGGACTTTCTTGAAAGCAATACATTTGAGTAATGGCATCGCTCATTAAACTTTTATGAATCTCCCATTCAAAAGGAGTTGTATTATCTGGACACGGAGCATCAGACGCCTGCTGTAAAATCAACTTGGATAGGTAAAGCGCGAACTTCTGTGCGGCGATCGCATCATGAAAAAGACTCTTGATACTGGTGAGTCGGGTGATGGGTAAAGCAAACCCTGTATAGTCACTGCTCAATTCTAAAGCTGCTTCAACCCACTTTTTGATTTTAGTGGCAAGTTGATTTTTTGATGACATAGCTTAAACTCCAAATTCCCATTGTCCGCCAAGTTGCGACGACTTTGAGAGTGGGTGATGCCAAGGGCGCTGCTTCGCAGGACGCATTATTCAGCAAACCAACGATTATGATGCCTTCGGCGGTTCGCGAAGCGACCATCGCGAAGTATTTACACGAGCAAATCAATTAGGAAATAAAAGCAAGCTTTGGTTTAATATTTCTGCATAGGTTGTTTGTAGTTTGTAGTAATTTATGACCCCAGCACAACAACAAGAAATCATGGATTTACGGGCATTGAATTTAACACCCAAACAAATAGCTCGAAAACTAGGTATCAAAGTATCATCCGTTAATGCAGTGATTCAAAATCAAGCACAGAAAACCACATTAGATAGATTAGCTTCAGGAGAACTAGATCCTGTATATCAGTGTTTAGCTTCCGAGAGTCTGATTCAATTGTTACCGAAAAATCAACTAGAAAACAATACCAAAAATCTGCTAAAAAAAATCCTGCCTGTAAAAAACAATGACAATATTGATCGTGGTTTAGGATTGGTAGTTATTGCAAGGGTTGCTCGATATAATCAAATCACCCTTTGTAGTTACCTTTTAGATGTATGGTGCTTGGGTGTTAAGGATACCATACCACCACGTACAGTAGACAGGCTTAAGTTTAAAGAAGTTGCAGAAGAAGTATTCAATTTATTTCCCGGAAAACCGCACGAGGTTTCCCTTGAAGTTGCCCAAGGGATGATCTTTAGTGCTTGTGAATACTCAGAAAGCTTAGGATTTCAACCACACAAAGACTTTGAAAAATCGCGCTTGCATATCGGAGAATGGGATGGGACAATACGTATTGAATGTGGTCGTGACGGCAAACCATTCTATGTCAGTGGTCCCCACGATAACCCCAAAAAAATCATAGAAACATTGAACAAAAGCAGGGGTGAAGGTAATTTTGATTTTATGATTGGTTCAGCCCCTATTGAAGATGATTTTTGGTAAATAAGATTTACCCGCACCGCGATCGCCTGCTACTGCACCAAAATGTACCGATTCAAGATACTCATTACTTCGCCTGGGTTAGCAGTTGGTACTAGGGGACTCCAAGCTCCAACTTCAATATATCCAAGACTATGCAAAGTGTGTATCGTAGTTTTCACGGCTTTGGGGGAACCAATTAGCAGATGTTTGATGGGTTCTCTATCTGGAGTTTTTTGGGAAGCAGTTTGACGGTCAGATTTGGGTGGCATAGGGTTGTCGTCACTGGATAGAAAATTTTGGGTCATAGCTTCGGAAACTGCTTTTTTATCATTTACGTTCATTGTGATAGGTCTCCATATCAGGTGGACCACCTGTGGGTAAGGGTCATCTTCACTCGTCAGAAATCGATCATGCTTTAATCATCCCAATTCAGCCCGACTAAAACAAGAGGTTTACCATAAATTTTACGGTGATTGTTTACGGTGATTTTTTGATGCGTTCTATGATGATATTTACTAATTCCGGATTTTTACCAGCGGCGTCGATGATGTCCCGTAAAGAGTTAGCATAAGATAAGGTTTTCTCGTGCTGTACTGGCATCTTCTCAAATTCAATACCCTCGCCCCATTTACTGCTGATAGTCTCTGGCTTCACGCTTAGAATCCGCGAAAGCAGCCGGACGCATTCAGCACGATAGCCCCTTGATTTCTCCATTTCTTCATCTGCACCGAACCAAAGACGGCAAAACTCTCTTGGCTTCACTGGTTTAACAATTTGCACGCCTATTTCTCCTCAAAACCTTCACCATAAAAAAGCCCCAACTTACCTTATAATTTATGGTAAACTAGAGGGTGAAAGTATACTTTAACTTATACGATAGTATCACCTGAAGATTTGCCTTGGATGCCGAAATAGTGCAGGAGAACGTAGCTTGCGCTCGTGCTTAATGGTCAAATGTGAGCTTGGGGCTTCCCGGCAGTACAACTAAAACTGGTCTTTTCAGCTTTAAACAATCTGGACTTCAACTAACACGGGTAGGGGATTGAGAAATTGTGCAGCTGCTGACACCATACATTTCTGTAAAATTCTGCTCACTGTTGCAACTTGTTGTTCGGGGCATTCCAGCAGAATTTCATCATGCACAGTGCCAATCAACTTCGCGTCCGTTTTACCCAAAGTTTTAAATAGCTTGGCAATGGCAATTTTGGTAATATCAGCACTGGTTCCTTGTACAGGGTGATTTAGCAGTTCAGAAAGACGAGGTTTATTTGCCCACCGTCGTCGCCGTCCACCAATTGTCCGAATTTCTCTAATTCCTCTGCCGTAAACGGTACGCCGAATCCTATCATGCCATTTGGCTACTCCTGAGTAAGCTTGGAAGAAACGTTTTCTGAACCTCTGTGCCTCCTCAAGTGTCATCATGACACCGTATTCGGTTTCAGCATACATTTGCAATTTGGCTACTCCCATTCCATAGATCAAGCCAAAGTTAATCGCCTTAGCCAACTGCCGATCAACTGCTGTGACGGATGTCAAAGGTTTTCCGGAAATCAGAGAAGCGGTAAGCGCGTGCAAGTCCCGCCCTTGTTGATACGCCTTGAGCATCCGGCGATCGCCACTGAGTACGGCTGTTATTCTCAGTTCGATTTGGCTGTAGTCAGCTTTGATTATTTTGTAGCCTCTTGAAGCAACAAAGCAACTTCTGATTGCCTTGTCTCGCGGAATGTTTTGCAAATTTGGGCAGCAACAGCTAAACCGACCAGAACGGGCACCGCATTGACGATATTGTGCGTGTATTCTACCTGTTACTGGATGAACGTGATCCAGTAAGCTTGTTGATGTAAGTTTTGACAGTTTGCGGTAGTCCAACAACGTCCGGATGATTGGGTATTGACTAGCGAGTGGGATTAAGGTTTTTTTGCAAGTGGACTCAATGGGGATGCCTTTGGATTGTAGGGCAGCTAAGACTTGTTGGGGAGATTCAAGATTTACACGTTCTGTGTATTCTGGGAGTAAGGAAAGCTGAGATGAATGCCTGATTTTTAGTTCTTTTAATTGCAAAGCGGCTGCAAGTTTCTTCGCTTCCAAGTCTAAACTTACAGTAAGCCACTTTTGGTCATCCAACTGCATTCCGTTTAACTCCATTTGTGCCACGGCGGGCATTGCTTCAAATTCTAAAAAGGCGGTTGGCAGCAAAGAAGCACGTTTAAGATGAGCGGATAAAATTTTTTGTAATGGAAGCAAAATTGCAGCATCCATGGCAGCATACTCAAGCTGGGCGTTCGACAGTTCAAGAGAAAAATCGCTGTGTTGTAGGTCTTTGTTAAGTTCTATCTTTAAGAATTTAGAGGTGAGGGCAGCTAGGGTATGGCTCATTTTCAAACCAGCAAAAAGAACTTGAGATGCTAGTTGAGTGTCGAAGTAAGGACCAGTGGGTTGTAAGTTTGCTATTGAGAGGAAAGACCAGTCAAACTTGCCGTTGTGGAAAACTTTAGTAGAACCATTAGTTAGTAATCGTTTTAACGGTTTGAGTTGATCGTAAGGAATCGTTGCTAAGTCCACAATCATCACGGGCATTGCCTTTGCTGCTATCTGCACCAGCCTGAGTTTGTGAGTTCTGGGGTCTAATCCGGTTGTTTCTGTGTCAATCCCTATTACTTTAGCGGCGGCTAAGGACTGACATGCCAACTCCAAGGTTTGGGCATCCTGCACCAGTTGGTACTGTACATCTTTTGTATTTAAAGTTAAATTCATAGTGCTTTGTTAATTAGAGTTGATGATAGATGTTGCTACAAATAACCGCGCTCCTTTGGAGCCAATGCGTAGCGCAGCGAGAGACAATATTATTTGCTGAATTTTGTTTTCAAAGTGAATGATTTGATAACCGAAAAATCAAACTATCAAAAAAAATGACTTCTTTTGAAGTCAATAAATTGAGCTAATTTAGCATTTGGCAAAGGCATTGAAGGTAAGTTTCAACTGCCGAGTACAATTGAGTATGAGCTTGCCTTAAATACTGAATAGCTGCAGACGTTGTGGTTTTGGTGTTCTAATGGAGGAGGTTAACAAGCGCACCCAACTACCAACAAATGATAGTGGTGAGTGGTTTTTTAGAAGAGCGATCGCCTTCTGGATCTGATGCTCGTTTCAGTAGCTTAGCTGCTTCTGCCAAGGGGTAGGCACGGAACCGATAGCACCAGGGTTTTAAATTCCTCTGCACGCATGAGCAGCCCAACCCGCCAAGTCTTATCAAGATTGCTTGGATCGTCAGAACCCAATTCTTGACCTTTGTGGAATGCTTCACGGTCGTAGTAATCAATTTTGTAAAAATATCGAATCCCGTCCATTTCCACCACTACTAGATCATGTTCATCATAGGGATCGTTGTTAGGAACGAATTTGTTACAATTACGTACAAGTTGAATGAGTTGTATTAATTTATCAGGTGGCAGCGCTTGGACGGCACGAGTCATGCGGGTTATGCCCAGATTGGTGTCACCTTGACGAAAGCGGTCATTTAATTGTGCAATTGATGTTTTGAGTTTGGGTTTTCGACAACTATAAGCTGCTTCAAGCACACAGTCTGGATCGAACTCAGTAGGGACTTTGAGCAATGTCCAGTATGAAGTACCTTCAAACGTTGCGCTTTGTTTTTCTGTGAGAAAATCACTTAAGACTTCAATAAAATGGTCTTCACCATGCTGCTGCCACAGCTGCTCTATTGCATGTTTCATTGATTGGGATGGAATATAAGGTTAGACTCAGCTGCTGCGTCGGTAAGTTCGCTTGCTGGTTAACCCTAGAGGGCGTTAGCCCTAATTTCTTTTGGTTATTAGTCACTTATAAACCAATACGGTTCAGTTAAGGAAAATTGCAGGTTGAGGAGCCAGTGCTGTTCAAGGGAGCGTCTGTGCTCATCAGAAGACGGGTTTCCCGTCGCTTTCCTAAGAGCGTGAGCCATTTGCAAGGGCTCTGTTTCTCGACTTGAGCAACGTGGCGTAAGAGCGTAAGCGTTACCCAAAAACACTGCGGGAATGTTGTGTGAGGTTCCTCAAACACCAGTCGCCAAAGGAGGGAAATGTCATTCGCTCTGGCTTCCCAACCTACGTGAATTCAGGTTTTTAGCTCTAACTGAACCGTATTGACTTATAAACGACGCAACCGTAACTAAAAACTGGCTCTTGAATTTGAATACTATCGGTTGACACTTTTGTGTGCCAAGCTTCTACAGGGTTGATAGCATATTCGGTTAATTGCCAGCGTCCTAACAAAGGTAAAAAATTGGTAGGATTTCGCATCAACAGAGGTGTACCTATATCTTGAAGTAGTTGTAGCAATTTGGGGTAATGAACTGCGGCATCACCATCAAAGTCCAGTGCTAAAAAACTTCCCACAGGAGCCCAGTCGTATAATTTATCTAGTGTTTCAGCTAAAGTCTGATCTGGTATAAAAGCACTAATGCCTACCAAAACTATACCCAAACGCCTAGTCGGTTCCAAAATTTTGTTAACTACTGACTGATTGAGAGTGTCAAGGTTCGTAACATCGCAGAATGTATAGTCAGCGTTAGGATTATCGGCAAGAATTTCTTGACCAAATTGAATATTGGTTAAATCAATGTCAGTATAAAGTACCTTTGCATGTGGTACAACTTCATGCACATTTCCACAGGTTGGGATTCCGGCTGCAAACACAATAAACTGGTCAATTCCTTGCAACTGCATATAGCGACAGACACGCCCATTAAAATCTCGTAATTGCTCAAAAAATGTTCGGAAATTAGAATAAGCCTCTTCAAAAAGCTTGGCTGCCTCTATATCGACTGGAAAGTGATGAGAACCACCCAGCCAATAATCTACCATGCGACCTGTGTTAGGGAAAGAAGGAATGGACATTTTTATTTTTGAATAAGGCTAAGTATTGTAGGGTGCTTGATACCGTAGTACATTACCATTATTAAGGCTTGGGGGCGATCACTACAACAATGATTGCGGCGTAGATGCTGGATAGATTGTTATCTTAGACACAATGTTTACGGTATTTAACGATTAAGAATAAGTATTTAAGTACCGGACAGTAAATGCGATCGCTGTCCTCAGCACAATCTCATACTTAACTGTATATTTACTTACAATCAGCTATGTCATAACAAAATTATAGTGAAGCAATGTTGCGATCACTGTTCAGGACTGGGGGAACATAACCCCCTTCACACTATACTGCGTTCCGTTAAAAGCGATCTCCATCCAGAAGTCTTTCACCATGAGCGTGCGCGAAGCGCTTGTGAGCGTTGGTCACTCTCGCTCTTATATCATTAGGGGCAATGTCACTTTGAAATTGCCATGAACAGAGGAAGCGATCGCTCCGATGTGCGCTTCTTACGTCACCTGCATTGTCTGACAACGGTATAATGGAGGAAGGCACTCACACCTGCAGTTGTTGAACACTTGATCGCTATGGCACTGATCGAATATCTAGGTGCGATTCGTTGGCTAGCGAATAAATAACTAGCCTAAGTAGAAATACTTG
>JAQYWO010000030.1 GCA_029379215.1 Rhizonema sp. PD37 | reverse complement strand
TCTATTATCATGTCCGTTTAATTACTTTAAAAAAGATAGGTTAGTAGTTGCGCTACTCGCAGAGTAGCGCAACTACTAACTTTATCACAAGTGTTTAAACGCACATGCTCTAACTTCAATACTCGGAAGATAGGAAATTATATCACCGATAAACATCTCAAATATTGGAAAAATATGACTAAACTTCTTGGAATAGGATTGCTTGTGCTAGGTGTTTACCTTCTGGGTCAAAATATCATATTTGTAACCCACGCTTCTCCGTACATTTGGCGCGATATCCCAGCTGGTGGATCGGTTTTGGCAATTATGGGCGGTGTTATCAGCTTACTATTCTTTCAGAGAATAACTGGCAATCTTGGATGGATTCTACTGGGGATTGGGGCTGTGTTGGTATTTTTGAGTGGTGGAATCATCCTCAGAGGGACGAGTCTATGGGAATTTTTTGTTGCCTTTGTGGCTCTGGCTGGAGGGTTTCAACTCATTACATCTGGTAGCATTCGGTTTTAGTGGTATGGCGATGCCCTCGTATCGCAGCAGTTTTCAAATAGTGGCATGACGTTATCAAGATCGGACAACGAAATCCCTAATAACCGAAGACTGCGATCGCCATCTGTGTGACGCTATAAAAAAGTAGTTACACTGTTTCTAAAATTTTTAACCCCGTAGCTGTTATTGGTTAAGTAGTTGGACAGAATTATTTAGACGGCGATCGCTTATTCAACGCTGGTTTTGTAGAAGGTACGGCTCTACCAAATGAGGATTAATTGCCAAACACTTTAAGATATGTACAGGTGAATCTTGCGTTTACTTCTGCTAAAGTAACTTGCACGCTGTCTTGCTTGATACACTGCAAGAATAGCGATGATTGTAAGTTGTCGTGCTGCTCCATTTTTACTTCCGCGTAACAAGACTAGTTACTCGTGAGGTTTTTAATCGTAGCCGCGGTTTCTTCTGGTTCTCCTTTCAGAGGAAAAACTAAAACACCCTTGATTTTAGGTTGTACGACCAATTCTTTTAAGTGATATAATTGATTATCTGTAATTGCAACTCCAGCATAATTTTCGGCATAATTTAATTCTTGGTTAAAATTAGCGTCGTTATAAGCTTGGATGAATACGCGATCTACTTTCCAAGAAAGCCAATCAGCAGCAAAATAACGTTTGGCCCAATAAGGGTTATGATGACAAATATCGAAACTAACATGAGGGTTAGCTTTTTTCATACCAGCTATCATTTGCTGTACAAAACTAGTCAAACGGGCGGTACGATCAACTTTGCCTGGTAATTCAGCATAATAGCCTAAATAATCATCCCACTGAACAGCATCAATGCTTGGATATTTCTGAACAAATTCTACTAATATTTTTTTGAAAAAATTAGCAATTTCTGGATTCTCCACATCCAAAACATAGTGATCGATTCCACTATAAGTTTTATCGACTCCTGGCACAATCCATTTTCTAGAAGTTGCCAAGTCAAAAATCGGACTGTTTTTATCAATTTTAATACCCTTCTCAAAATAGGCGTGAACTTGCATTCCCTGTTTGTGAGCCTCGTCAATCAACCAATCTAACCATTGCTCTTGAAACTGATTCGGACAACTTTGATATCCGAGTGTTTGCTGCATGACAGTGCTATTATACATTGTACAACCATTACCCCACACTCCATGAATAATTGTATTAATTCCTTGTTCATGATAATAACGAACTCTTTCACGAATCGTTTGTTCGTCAGCATTATTAGTAATTTGGTACCGACTTAAATAAATTCCTCTGATTACTTTTTTATCCCAAAGAGTTTGTTTTAATAGTGAGACTTTGGCTCTTGGCTGTGGAGAGTTGCTAGATAGTGGTAATTTTTGTGGTGTTATAGTTAATGGTGAAGCTTGTGGTTTGCTTGTTTGCGAATGAGGAGAATTAGTGTTCTTTTCTTTCTTGTATAGCACACTTGGTGTCTGAGAATGAGTCGAATCTTGATTATTAGGTAAGAGTTTACTGATATTTAGATGATCTAGATAGATAAACCACCAGTAACCAGCGCCTAAGATAGCTAAAATTAATGAGATTGGAACACTCGAACATCCACATCCATTTGCTTTTTTGGGTGACATAGGAAGTTAAATAAAATGAATTACCCCCGATAAGTGAGAAGAGAACTGACTGAAGGTAATACTACCTTCTTTCTATTCTTCAATTTTGTCAATAATTGCTAAAAAGCGAAGGGAGATTGATGCGATCGCCTGCAATAGTTTTCCCTCCAGCATCATAAAAGTAGTACGCAAAGCTTCATGACACTTAATAATTTCGTTAAAAGTTTGTTTTATTACAGTGAAATTGAGAAAACCCTTGGGACGGAATGCTGTAGGGATAATTATAGTTCATGAATTGTGATTCCGACGATTATTATACACAGCGCTCTCAATATCCCCAATCACTGAAGTTAACTCAGATTCAGTAACAACTAGATTATGATAAGCTGTTGTTGGAATTTAACTTTTGTGAAGTGTGTAAATGTTATAAATATTACCTACTTTAAAAAAATATGCGAAATTACACTTAAAAAAAATTGAAAACGTCGTAGAAGATTTTAGGCAAAGCTTACAAGTGAGCTATGTTTTCCTTACCGAAAATAAACCCAGTCAAATTATCCTTGTACCTGTAGCTAAAAAGTTGGGACGAAAGCGTTTCACCTCAAATAGTATCAAATTTGTATAAAGTTAAATAATGGCAGATGAATAGAACAAAAACCTCCGATTAAAAGGTTTGGAAGCATCATACTGATAGAGCGCACATGAATCAATTAATCGACAGTGTCCACCAAGAACTACTCCGCGATCTTCAAATCGAGAGCGTCGATCCTCACAACCCGGTGCAAGTCCGCCATATACCCGATCCTTGGCGGCTTCTTGGAGCAGGAAACTACGCTGTAGTAGTTTATCATCCTGACTGCCCAAACTTAGTAGTGAAGATTTATGCGCCTGGTCGCCCAGGTTTTCAGGAGGAAGTGGAAGTATACCGTCGCTTGGGTTCCCATCCAGCCTTCTCTGATTGTCTGTATGCTCACGACGGCTTCTTAATTCTGAAACGGCTATATGGAGTGACACTATACGATTGTATGCACCTTGGTATGAGAATTCCTAAACAAGTCATACAGGACATCGACTTTGCTTTGGACTATGCCCGTAACCGTAGTCTCTACCCCCATGATGTCCATGGTCGTAATGTCATGATGCACGAAGGCAGGGGACTGGTTGTGGATATATCAGACTTCCTCCATGAGGAAAACTGCTCGAAGTGGAATGACTTGAAGAAGGCATACTATTGGCTGTACCGCCCCCTCTTCTATCCCCTGCGACTAAGAGTGCCCTACTTCGCCCTCGATGTTGTTCGCGTGAGCTATCGCCTCTTTATCAGGTTCAAGACTAAGTTCCGCCGGATTTTTCGATTCCGCCGCTAGCACATCCTAACATTAGATCAGAAACCGGATCGTTAATTTCTCAATAATAACTTAGCAGTTTAATACAACATTATTGTCAATAAATTTGTAACGAATTTTACAAAAAATAAATTTTTCTGATAAAATCAGGATAAGCTAAGACTATGTCACACCTAATTTGTAGTCAGCATGAGGAGTGCTTGATAAAGGGCTTTAGCTCTAACTGCAAGCTATCGAAGTTTGCGTGACAGGATACTAAACATAGACATACTGGTCGCAGAGATACTGCAATCAGAAGAAAATTTTATGGTTTTAACATCACTCTCACCGCAGGAAAGTCCTTCGCCTGCATACATTTGTCCATTAGATCAAGCCTGTAGCTATTTAGAAGAAGCGGCTCGTGAATTAAAGCTTGATCGTAGTATAATAGATATCCTCAGCAATCCACGTAAAGTCGTCACGGTTTCCATTCCTGTAAAACGGGATGACGGTGAAGTTCAGGTTATGGCGGGACATCGGGTGCAGCACTGCGACATCTTAGGTCCCTATAAAGGAGGGATTCGCTACCACCCAGCCGTTACCTTACGGGAAGTGTCTGCGCTGGCAATGCTGATGACCTGGAAATGTTCATTACTTGGTATTCCTTACGGTGGTGCTAAGGGTGGTATTGCTATAGATCCGAAAAGTTATAGTATTGGAGAATTAGAGCGGATCACCCGTCGCTATACTAGCGAGTTGATTAAAGACATTGGTCCTGCAGTAGATATTCCAGCACCAGATATGGGGACTTCTGCTCGTGAAATGGCTTGGATGATGGACACCTATTCTGTAAATGTCGGTCATGCCGTGCCTGGAGTTGTGACTGGCAAACCTCTTTCCATCGGTGGTTCGCGAGGAAGGGAAATGGCAACCGGACGCGGTGTGATGATTATTGTACGTGAAGCGCTAGCAGATCTAGGTAAGTCTTTGGTGGGCACGCGAGTCGCCATCCAGGGTTTTGGGAATGTCGGAAGTGCCGCAGCTTTATTGCTACACCAAGCAGGGGCAAAGGTGATAGCTGTTTCCACAGGAATGGGAGGAGTCTTTTCAGACGTTGGTCTAGATATTCCAGCATTGAAAGCTTACGCTGCACAGAACCGAATGAGTATTGTTGGTTTCCCACAAGCAGCAGCAATTAGTAATACTGAGTTACTGACTTTAGCTTGTGATGTGCTGATTCCAGCTGCCTTGGAAAATCAAATTACTGAGGATAATGTCGATCGCATTCAAGCCAGGATTATTGCAGAAGCAGCAAATAGTCCAGTGACTCTGCAAGCAAACCAAGCCTTAGAGGCACGGGGTATTATGGTGCTACCTGACATCTTGACCAATGCTGGTGGTGTTGTCGTGAGTTATTTGGAATGGGTGCAAGGTCTTTCCTACGTATTTTGGGACGAGGAGCGCGTCAACCGAGAATTGGAAAACTTGATGGTGCAAGCTTACCGTCAGGCAATCCAACAGACTAAGGTGCGGCAAATTTCTCTTCGTTTAGCAGCTTATACTTTAGGAGTAGGCCGTGTTGCTCAAGCGTTTACAGACCGAGGTCTTTATCCTTGATTTTCAATAGACATCAAGAGAAATGGTTGGGAAGGTCGCTCTTTGTGTCCTCTCCCCTACCAAGCATTTCAACGAACGCACAATTAATTTTCGCGAACTTTATCAACTCATGTTCGGTTGAACACTTATAATAATGTTTGGAGTTGCGCTACTCTGCGAGAAGCCCTGACGCTCGTTCGCGTTCGCGAAGCGTCTCGTTGGCGCAGCCTCTCCGACTGGAGAAGAGAAGCGTCTCCCCTTGGGAGAAGACAAGGAAGATAGCTGCGAAGATCGGGTGACGCTCGCAAGCTCGAAGATAGCTGCGCTAACACAGTCGCCTCTGTCGGGAAACCCTCCTGTAGCGCTGCTCACCGCTCCGCGTCTACAGCGCTCCTAATAGTTTGAGAGTGAAGACAGTGCAACTGCGAACCTATCTTTTATTTATAACTCATTTACCGAACATGATATATAACGGTCCTATTTGAGTTGTAAAATTACTGTATTAACCGCCCAGAAAGGAGAGAAGAGAGAATTTTACAAATGATTTAGGATAACTATATTATAACATTTTCCATAATTGCATGCGGTTCAAGACCAATCAGACTGAATGGCAAAAACTTCTAAATGTTATATTTACCTGAAAATTTCCTGCGCCACCTGTATATTCCTACTTCGTGAGGAGCTTAGACTTATTCTTTCCAGTTGTGGTAGAGGCACTTTTTTCGTAGTAGTAACTGGAGTAGTAACCGTACATGCTTCCACCAATTTCACCATTCATCACCATTCCCAAAACCCGTTGTTGAGACTGTTCCAACAGTGTTTTCGTGGCAGTAGCTGTAGTAGATTTAACTACGCCAGAACGCACAACCAGCAGTATCCCATCTGCTAATTTACCTAAAATCATAGCATCAGCGAATATACTAAGTGGTGGAGTATCTATAATAACAAAATCATACTCTCCGCTAGCCTCTGTGATCAATGAAGCCATCCGTTGTGAATCCAGTAAAGCTGCAGGGTTGGGTGGCATTGTGCCAGCTGTGAGCACTTCCACATTATTTACTGCTTCTTGAGCAGTGGTTTGCAACTCAGTCTGAGCCACTAGGACATTGCTCAACCCCACTATATTTGGTAGTTGCCAAATTTTCTGCTGACGGGGGTGACGCATGTCCGCATCCACCAATAAAACTCGGCGTCCCATTTGCGCTGTAGCTACTGCCAAGTTAGCGGCAACGTAAGACTTTCCCTCTGATGGAATTGCGCTAGTTACCACAATGACTTTAAGTGTTTTATCAGAGACTGTGAAACCCAAGTTAGCTACGAGCATCTCAAAGGCGGCATTTACTGGCGAAAAGAGATTGTTAAGTACAGGCAATTCTGAGTTATGCTCAGTACTTTCTGTACCTTTTTGAGTATATAGAGGAATCGTACCTAGCAAAGGATAACGCAAAAGCTTGCTAGCTTCTTCAACAGTCTTCACAGATTTATCTACACTTTCTAGCATGAGAACTGTCCCTACAGCCAATAGGATTCCCAAAAATCCGCCCAGTGCCAGATGTAAGGCAAGTGGGGGAGAAACAGGCTTTTTGGGAACTAAAGCTTCTGAAACGACTCGTGCATTACCAACATTTTGGTTCTCTACTACCTGAACTTCTTGCAATCGCTTGAGCATTTCTTCATAGGTTGCTCCCGCCACCTGTAGCTGTCGTTCTAACTGTTGCTGTCTTTGTTGTAGTCGGGGTATGTCTTTCAAGCGTGCGTGGAAAAGCGAATATTTCTTCGTCAAGACTCCTATTTGATTCCCCAATCCTAACCGTTCTATATCTGATTGCACTAGATTGGCAGTCAAAGTCTGCTTCAGTTCTCCCGTTTGCAAATTTTGCTCTGGCACAATCTGGTTACTGTTGAGGGTTTTGGCGACTCGTCGTTTCAGTTGCTCTTTAAGAGCTTGTTCTTTGCTCATCAGATTGATAATAGTTGGGTGGTTATTCTGAAAGCGAGAACGCTCTACGGTTAACTGGTCTTGTACCTTCTGGTACTCGCTTAGCACTTGCTGGACACTATATGATTGACTTAAGGTGTTAAGAGCCACCGCTTGCTGTGTATTCGATTTCAACTGACTTTGCAAAGCTTGAGAGCGAGATTTGACATCTGCCAATGCAGCTTGGGCTTCGGTTATGTGGTTTGATAACTCACCCAACCTTTCTACACCTATTTTTGCTTCTTCGCTTAAAGCAACAACATTGTTTTCTTCTTTAAACCGACGCAATGCAGCTTCTGCTGCCACAACTCTTTTCTCGACATTAGGTAACTGCCTGCTCAAAAATTCCCGCGCTGCCCTGGCTGATGCTCGGTTTATGCGAATATTGTTCTCCAAGTAATCTGCCATCAAAAAATTGATCACAGCTGTTGCTTGATAGGGATTAGTACTGTGGTAAGAAAGCACCATCACATCAGTACCCTTGATACTCTTAAGTTTCAATTCTTGAAGAAAAGCATCAATTGTCAAGGGTTTGCCCGTCTTATCTTTTAACTGGAAATGGGCAATCGTTTTCTGGACAGTAGCATTTGATCTGATAACTTCTGCTTCTGTATCTAGGGGATTACTGAGGGTCGTCAAACCACTTAATTGTCCGATCTGTTCACTTAGACCTGTGAGGGAAGAGACACCATTCTGCTTGTTAAAAAGTAGCTTGCCTTGTGCTTCGTAAATCGGTTTTTGCTTAAAGGTGATTAACCCTGTCAGTCCAATTACTGATCCCATGATAACTGCTATAAGCAGCCAACGCTTTTTCAGGATCAACCAGTATTGTTGGAAATCAATTGAGTCTCGTTCTTCTTGCTGAGAAGGCATAATTATAGTGAATGTATTGGAAGTGATGATAATTACTTATGAGTGCAACTCTGTCCTTAATTTGAGTGTGATTTACAATCTACAAATTAATCTTTAATACATTTATCAGCTATTTTTTACTGAATGTCTTACGTATTTTCACTAATTTTTAATTTTTAAGTAATTTACACATTGTTACTGAACAGCATAAAGAATAAAAAAGAATTATATAAAACGCATCTGCTAACCATCTGATAACATATTTTTCGCTTATTTCGACCTGAGTTTTCAAAATACTGACTACAGCATTGTGACGAAGAAAACAGGAGATAAAAAATTGCCTGTAAAAGCTAAGCCGTTATCAAATAAAGATTTTATGAAATTCGAGTAGATATTAAATGCAGAAGCGAGTGGCACTAGGTTGAAAAATCACTTTACTACTTCAACATCTGAGCATGCTATTTAGAGCGAGTAGTAGTCAATACTACTATGATTATTTTTGCCAGCAAATAAATCTTTCATAAAAGTGTGTAAATAAATACTAATGGATACTACTTTTTCTCTTGGACAAGAAGGAAATAAGTTACAGCACCAACATATTCTGCCTGTATTTCTTTTGCTCGGGGATATAATTGGCTTAGTTTTCAGCTTGACGCTGACTTTGTGGTTGCATTCGGGTCAATTACTTGATTGGTTTGACCCGTTATTTTACGTATTTGTTCCACTGGAACTTATAGGGCTTTATCTGACAGACACTTACTATCCAGATACCCAAATTGCAGGTTTGCGGACACCATCTCGCATCTTCATCTGCAATATCATTGTTAGTATAATCACCGCAGCTATTTTTTACTTAACTGGTGTTTGGGGGAAAGATCCTTTAGCTGGACGCTTAATTTTACTCTTCAGCTTAGGAACATTTACAATGTGGGCGGTGATGTCACGCCTCTGGGCAGTCAAGTGGGTACAATCTCACTCCCAACAAACTCGTTGGCTGATGCTGGGTGCAGGCGAGAAAGCAATCCAATTTGCACAAACCTTTGTGAAACTAAACTCTTTAGGACGGTTATTTGTTCTAGCTGAAGCTGATCAACAGACAAATCTATTAGCAAACAGTTCTTTGAATTGGCTTGGCAGCTTAAGCGATTTACCGAGATGCAGTCAACAGCATTGGTCAGGAGTGGTAGTGGCAAACCAAATAGACTTATCTGATGCACAAGTACGGCAGTTGATGGAAATGCGGCTACACGGTATCCCCGTTTACAAAATACCGGATGTTTGTGAAACTTTGTGGTACAAACTTCCTTCCTCTTTATTACAAGATAGTTGGTTAGCTTTTGGTGCTGGTTTTAACCTAACCTCTAGTAGCTTTAGTCTGAAGCTGAAGCAGCTTACAGATATAGTTCTAGCCTGGCTGTTACTTTTGTTTCTGTCTCCGCTCATGCTGCTGATAGCACTGGCAATTAAGTTAGATAGTCCTGGTTCAGTATTCTATACTCAGGTAAGGACAGGACAGGAAGGTAAGCCCTTTAGGGTTTACAAATTCCGCTCTATGTGTCAAGACGCCGAAAAGTCGGGAGTACAGTGGGCGCAGACGCGCGATCCTCGCATCACTAGAGTAGGACGCTGGCTACGCCTGAGCCGAATCGATGAACTACCACAAATTTTAAACGTACTCCGGGGGGAGATGAGCTTGATTGGTCCACGTCCAGAGCGACCGGAGTTTGATGTCAAGCTGAAACAAGAGATTCCCTACTATGATTTGCGTTATGTAGTCAAACCGGGAATCACTGGCTGGGCACAGGTGATGTATCCTTACGGCGCATCAGTTGAGGATGCCTACGAAAAACTAGCTTACGACCTCTATTACATCAAGAATTATTCCTTCTTGTTAGATTTAGCGATCGCCTTCAAAACCATTCGAGTTATTTTGTTAGGTAAAGGTAGATGAATAAAAAAGTTTTAGTGACCGGCGGTGCAGGCTACATCGGCTCCCACGTAGTGAGACAAATTAGCGAAGCAGGTTATGACGTAGTCGTGTACGATAATTGTTCTACTGGTTCACCAACTGCAGTACTGCATGGAGAGTTGATTATTGCCGATTTAGCGGACACAGATCGTCTTTACCAAGTATTTAGCAAGCATCAATTTAGTGCAGTGCTGCACTTTGCCGCTAGTCTAATTGTGCCAGAATCGGTCCTCTATCCCCTCGACTATTACGCCAATAACACCCGCAATACCTTAAATTTGCTCCGTTGCTGTAGTGTGATGGGCGTTAACCAGATGATCTTTTCCAGTACAGCAGCTGTTTATGGGCAACCGACGGAAAATCCAGTCACGGAGTCTGCCCTAACACTGCCGATTAACCCCTACGGACGCTCTAAGCTCGTAAGCGAATGGCTTATTTCCGACTACGAGAAAACTTCTCAATTGCGCTACGTCATTCTACGGTATTTCAATGTTGCAGGAGCCGATTCCACAGGCAAATTGGGGCAAATGTCACAGGCATCTCACCTAATTCGAGCTGCTTGTGATGCTGCACTCAAGCGTCAACCAGGAGTACGAATTTTTGGCACTGATTTTCCCACATTAGATGGAACAGGGATTCGGGACTATATCCACGTTGAAGATTTAGCAGCAGCGCATTTAGATGCTTTGCGCTACTTGGAGCAAAATCAGGAAAGTCAGATTCTTAATTGCGGCTATGGGCAAGGCTACAGTGTGCGGCAAGTTATTGAACGGGTAAAAGCAATTTCTGGAGTTGACTTTCCTGTACTCGAAACTGATCGGCGTGCTGGAGATCCAGCCTGTGTCACCGCTAGTGCAGATAAAATTCGCGAAATACTAGGGTGGGAACCTAAATATAACGATTTGGATCAGATTGTATACACCAGCCTGAATTGGGAAATGCAGCGCGGAGAGTTGACTCGCGTTGCATAGATCCTTAAATCCGACTGCTGCATCTTTACGCTTAAGATTGTCAGGAAATTCTTAAACAAACCTCAGCACCCCACACTGAGGAAATCGGTACAATGTGGGTTATTCATTCCTCTCATTCATAGTCAGAACTACTTAAGGTCGATTCTTTAAGTAATCGGCTTTCTCAGTGTCCTTGGCACTTGCAGTCCGAGAGTGAATGCTCTTGCTACCATAAATAGAGACAGCGATAACCATAATAGGTTATTACTACTGAAGTACCACGCGGCGATCGCCATTGGGATAAAGCCTAGCAGGGTAGCTATCAGTGTAGATTGGCGCAGCGTGCTACCTTGAGTCAAACCGAGGAAGTAGCCATCCAGCATGTAGGCAATTGATCCAAATCCTAAAACGGGTAGCAGCCAAGGGACATAACGATACAGGCCAGCGATAATTTCGGTATGGTTAGTCAAGAGTCCGAAAAGTGGTTGCGGACTGATAATAAAGGCGATCGCAAACATAAGTCCCAAGATCAAGCTGGTTCCTCCGGAAACTTGCACGAGTCGCATCAATCCGTCAGTCTTTTCTTTGCCTCGAAAAACCCCTGCCAAAATTTCTGTCGAGAATGCCAACCCATCGATGAGATATGCCGCCAGGGACACAACCTCCATCAACACTGCGTTCGTTGTCAGAACAACAGTTCCCATAGCTGCACTCAAGTTAGTGAACATCGCGAATGTGGAAATCAACGCCAAAGTGCGAATGAGAATCTCACCATTAAGTGTGAAAATATCTTTTAAAGTTGACGGCTCAAACAGCTTTCCAGCTAACCCTTGCACCTGCTTGAACCGAATTTCTTGGCAAAATAGCAGAATTCCCACCAGTAACATAAGATACTGACTCGCCGCCGTTGCCAGTCCAGCACCTCTACTTGCCCATTCCCATCGAACAATGAAAGTGTAGTCGAGCAGTACATTTGCCGCATTACTCACAACTGACAGCAGGAGTACTTTGTTGCTTTGTTCTCTTCCCAAAAACCAACCAATCAGTACAAAATTGATCAGCGTTGCCGGAGCACCCCAGATCAGAGCATTGTAGAAAGCAACACCAGAGGCTTTAACCTCTGGTGTTGCATTTAAGAGGGCAAAGCCCAACAGTCGCAACGGTTGTTGACACACCAGAATTGTCAACCCAAGCCCCAGTGCTAAAACTCCATGCCGTAACCCAATCAGCAGTACGGATTCATTGTCTTCGCGTCCCATCGCTTGGGCAGTCATTCCAGTCGTACTCATGCGAAGAAAACCAAACGTCCAGTAGATATAGTTGAATAAAACCGTCGCTAAAGTGACTCCTGCCAAATGACGGATTTCTACCAAATGTCCCAGGAATGCGACATCCATCAGCCCTGCTAGTGGAACCATTAGGTTTGAGAGGATGTTGATAGTTGACAGTTTGAAGAACTGATACAAGAACGTTGGTTTTTGGGAGAAACGCAAAATGAGGATACTCCTTTAAAGTTTATTCAGAGGTTGAAAGTCGGTTAGTCCGCGTCACCTTTTTAGTTTCTTGGCTTTCGTCTTACTGAATTGAGAAATCATGTAAATAAATATAAATACTTTCCTGATAGCTGCGAAATTCCTTAACCTACTTTTTGATCATTTTACAGAGATTCAAATCATAGTCTACCTATATTCAGCAACAGTAGTAAAACGACTAAAGGAGAACCAGATGAAAATGATTCTAAAATTGTGTAAGTATATTTTAGTATGTGCTTTAGTAATTGGTGGAGCGATCGCCTCTAGCGGCGGGTATGCCTTTGCACAAAGCTGGTGTCTGGAAGGACAGTCATGTGATCCCCCAGTAATTCATTACAAGCGCCACCCTGGGGATCGTGGTATTCCTCAAGGAGTATTGGAGGAGCAGCAACAAAGTAATCCAGAAGTAACACGGCACCTACAGCAAGAAGATGCACAGCTACAATACGACAGCAATATCGCTCACAGAAACCGAATCAACCGCATTTAAAACAAAAAACATTGGAAATTGTCCCTGCAACTGGCTGGGTATTAAACGATAAGGGCGAAGTTGTTATGATATTAAATGTGCCTAATAATACATACAGCCGTTCGGAGTCTACTCTTGCTACTTGCAAATGAACGACTAAGGTAAGGCAAGTTTCTCTGTGATTAACAGCCTACACGTTGGGTGTGGGTCCGTGACTAAACAAGCACTAAGCCACAGACAGAGGTCTTATGCTTATTTTTCCTTCAAAATCAGGCTAGCTTGCACTAATCAGTCAGTATTACCGAAAAACCTCTCAAACTTTTACCCGCCTTCGGCGGAAGGCAGCTATGCTGAGTGCATCCGTGCTGAAGGTATAAATTATGTCTTTTCGTGAAGCCGAATGGCTGAAGCCAATCGGGTTTAAAGCCCCGCCGTAGAACGGCGTCTGCAATTAGAGGAAGGTCTGAATCCTCTTCTCATTCCGTGACTCATAGCTGCCGACTGCCATCACGCCTTTCTTCAAAGCGATTGTTTATTTGAGATGTGTACGTCGGTCCTAACAGTGGCTTGTTTGCTCGTGTCAGAGGTGTGGGTGATGCTACTGCTAATGGTGGCAACATAAACGTTACAGTTATATGAAGAAAGGGTTGCCAGACGACTAGTTGTCTTTGCTAAAACAGAAATGATAACTAGACGCTGAGTATATATGGCAACAAAAATAGAAGCATTATCACTGCTGCGTAAAGCACTTGATAATCCAACAGTTAACTTTCGTGCTGGGCAATGGGAAGCTATTGAAGAAATACTCCAAAAGCGATCGCACTTACTCGTGGTTCAAAGAACTGGTTGGGGGAAAAGTCTGGTTTACTTTTTAGCAACTCGCTTGTTGCGCGATCGCGGTACTGGTTGTACTCTTTTAATTTCACCACTACTTGCGCTGATGCGAAATCAAATTGCGGCAGCGCAACGCATTGGTGTCAAAGCAGCGACAATTAACTCTAGCAATACAGATGAGTGGGAACCGATACAAACACAGTTGCTAGCTGGAGAGATAGATATCCTGCTTATTTCCCCTGAAAGACTTGCTAACTATGAATTTCGAGAAAAAATTCTTTTACCAGTTTCTCAAAAAATCGGTCTATTTGTTGTTGATGAAGCCCATTGTATTTCCGACTGGGGGCATGATTTTCGCCCTGATTATCGACGGATCGTCAGAATTTTACAAGCACTGCCGCAAAACATTCCCGTCCTTGCCACAACCGCTACAGCTAATAATCGAGTGGTAAATGATATTATCGCTCAATTGGGAGCTAATCTGCGTATATCAAGAGGTACTTTAACTCGGGAAAGTTTGCATCTGCAAAATATAACTATCCCCAATCCAGCAGCACGAATGGCATGGTTAGCTCAACACCTGCCTCAGTTACCAGGAAGTGGTATTATTTATACATTAACCGTTAAAGATGCCGGACGAGTTGCCGACTGGTTAAAAACTCAAGGTATTAATGCTCAAGCATACCACAGCGAGTTAGAAAGCGATGTGCGTGAAACATTAGAAGAGCAACTTCTCAAAAATGAAATCAAAGCATTGGTAGCAACGACGGCTTTGGGCATGGGTTTTGATAAACCGGATTTAGGTTTTGTCATCCATTACCAACGCCCTGGTTCTGTTGTACATTATTATCAACAAGTCGGACGTGCAGGTAGAGCAGTCGAAAAAGCTTATGGAATTCTTCTCAGCGGTGATGAAGATTCGGAAATTACCAACTACTTCATTCGTACAGCCTTTCCTCCAGAAATTCATACGCAACAAGTTTTAAACGTCCTCAACCAAGCTGAAGATGGTTTGTCTACCGCACAGATAGAACAGCAACTCAATCTTTCAAAAGGGCAAATTGATAAAGTTTTGAAATTGCTGTCGCTAGAATCTCCTGCACCTATAACTAAGCAAGATTCAAGATGGTATGCAACTCCAGTACTTTATCAACCTGATACAGATAAAATTGAAAAATTAACACAAATCCGCTACAAAGAACAAGCACGGATGTGGGAATACATGCAAAGTCAACAATGTCTGATGAGTTTCCTAGCGACAGAATTAAACGATCCATATCCGACGGCTTGCGGCAAATGTGCTGTGTGTTTGGGTAAACCTTTATTAGCAGAAACCTACTCTGTTGAACTTGTCAATCAAGCAATTCAGTATTTACGTCGAAGCGCTCAAATTATTGAACCGCGTAAAATGTGGACTGCACAAGCATTACCGATTTATGACTTTTCTGGAAAAATTAAAGATAATTTAAAAGCAGAGGAGTGAAGGGCGCTATCCTTATGGGGTGACGCAGGTTGGGGCGAATTATTCAAGCAGGGAAAATATAAAGATAACTATTTTGACGATACACTGGTGCAAGGAGCTTTTGACATGATTCAACGTTGGCAATTACAGCCTGCACCTACTTGGGTAACTTGTGTTCCTTCTTTAAACCGTCCCGAACTTGTGCCAAATTTCGCCCAACGGCTAGCTGAAAAATTAGGCTTACCTTTTATGCCAATTGTGCAGAAAATTCGCCAAACTCAGTTACAGAAAAACATGAGTAATAGTTACCAACAAGCTCATAACTTGGATGATGCTTTTATTATCGCCAATTGGAAAGGAATGAGTGGTGCTGTTTTCTTAGTTGACGATATTGTTGATTCTCGTTGGACTTTTACTGTCATTGCCGCACTATTGCGTTGTAATGGCAGTGGGTTGGTTTTTCCTGTGGCACTGGCACTTAAATCATTTTAATCCTGATAGACCTGCCACAATAGATAGAATATCTCATGAGCGTAAGAAAAGGTGTGTTTGACCAATGATGAATGCCGCTATAACTCATGTGCTGCCACCAGATACGCAAGCAATTTTGCTGTTGTGTGCCAGCTTTGGGCAAAATCGTCAAATTGAACCACAACCTTTAACGTTGAGTGAATATAATTCTGTAGCTGAGTGGTTGCGGGAAAACCAGATGCGCCCAGGAGATTTACTCGCACCGACAGCAAAAGAAAATTTCCGAAAAATAACTGCTAGTATTAACCCAGACAAGCTCTCAGCTTTGTTAGAACGAGGTGCAATGCTGAGTTTAGCAGTCGAGAAGTGGACGAATCAGGGATTGTGGGTGCTAGGACGAAGTGACATTAACTATCCCAAGCGTCTTAAGCAGCAACTAAGACATTTAGCACCAGCAATTCTCTATGGAGTGGGCAATATTGAACTGCTATCAATGGGGGGATTAGCAATTGTTGGTTCTCGTAATGTTGGTGAAGAGGAACTGGGCTACACTAAAAGGGTTGCAGAAACCTCGGCTGCACAAGGAATGCAGGTGATATCTGGTGGGGCGCGTGGGGTAGATCAAGCCGCAATGCTGGGTGTGTTGGATGCTGGAGGAACAGCGATCGCAGTGCTGGCAGATAGTTTAACTAAAGCGGCTGTCAACAGCAAGTATCGCGAAAGCATCATTGAAGGCAGATTTATCTTGACTTCCAGTTACGATCCTGATGCAGGTTTCAATACTGGGAATGCAATGGGACGAAACAAGTATATTTATACTCTCGCAGATTATGCCCTTGTCGTCAGTTCCACTGCTGGTAAGGGAGGTACTTGGGCGGGTGCAATGGAGGTTCTGTCTCGGTTCAAGGATGTGCCAATTTTTGTGCGAATTCATCCTACTTCATCGGGAGGTAATCGAGAATTGTACGATAGGGGAGCAAAACCCTTTCCCGATGAACCCTGGAATGATTCTCTAAAAGAACTTTTGGCAAAAGTTACATCTAAGGTAGAATTAGTAGAAGCTGAAGTGAAAACGATACCTCAAGACGCTGCCTCAGATCTTAGTCCAAAAGATATTTATGAAGCTGTTTTACCCTTTATCCTTAATCAATTACAGCAACCCAAAGACGCAAAATCTCTTGCTAAATCTTTGGATGTGAGATTAGTGCAAATGCAAGATTGGTTAAACAGAGCCGTGACAGATGGTAAGGTGAGGAAAATCAACAAGCCAGTTACTTATGTTGTCAACCAACTCACAACGCAACTTTCTTTGTTATAGCAATCTTATTGTATTATGTTTGAAAATTGATTCTTTCCACCCCTGTGAAGATGCGTTTGACTACCGGAACCGCTCTTCTGGGAGGCTTCAACACTAGGTAACTTAAAATTATGACATAAAGTGGCTTGAAAACCCTACTAATGAAGAATGACAAAGAACAAATAAGATTATTCTCCTGCTACCTGTAGAATCTCAGCATATAATTGCTCACTCACCCAAAAACCAGCCCGAATAATCAAATCATCCATCACAGGTTTAACAAGTGGAAGCAACCCTTCTGTCTTTGCAGCAATCAAAATTCCTAGTATTCCTATAATAGGAATTCCTAAACGGGTAGCTTCTCTTCTACCAAGGCGTTCATCAATAAGCAGGCGTTTTGCTGGTAACTCAAAGGCGAGAGCGATAGCCTCGGCTTCTCCTTGATCTAGTTCTGTGTCATGAAGCAGTGTTTTAATAAGTTCGGTGTTTTTGAAAAGCCGAATCCCAATCCATGACAAAGCTACCACTACTCGAATGTTTATATTTTCGGGACTGGCATTACTAAGCTCGTTTCCTACAGCTTCAGGAATAATGACCTGATTATAGAGTTGTTGTAGAAGTGGCAATTGCTTGATCGCCGCCAGATTACTTAGAACCGATGTGTCACTAACTATAATCATCGCCAGCCTTGTTGTTTAAGGCTTTTAATATCTTCTCGAAACTCAGCTACATCATAGTGTACAGGAATTCTGCGACTTGCTAACAAACGTTGAAATTGGATCTGGTCTTGACCTACCAAACGACTTGCTTTCCCAAGCGTTAATTTCTCTTTCTCAAAAAGCATAATCACGATTTCTAATAGTAGTTCACTTTCTGATAAACCACTTGCTTTGAGGATTTCGTCGGCAATAACCAAGCTCATAATGCTTTCTTTGGTTTTAGTTATCATCTTAACACTAATTTTTTATACTTAATACAGTAGTTAGAGTTGTTTTTACTAAACTTTAAGCTTTATCAAAATATGCAGACCTAGTTTACATCCACCTATAGAGAGAAATATAAGGTAATCGCCCGCATGGAACGTGGAAGCTCATGCTTGCTCCCGATGCACTGTGGGTAACATTGTGATAAAAAATCGCCTTAAGATAGATTCAACTGAAAAAAAACTTGGGGTTATAAGCAATGTCCTATAGTGATTTTAAAGACTTAGATAGCCTAAAATCTTTAGGTATTACAATGATTGAATCAGTGCAAACTTTAATAGCTTCCGAACCGATTGAACCGAGCTTATTTCTTATTGAAGCATTGAAAAGATTCGTACCTCTAGCAACTGCTATCAATACAGAAAAAGCACGCTCGGAATATATAATTGCTCCAATTCTAAGTGAAATTGCGTTCCTTAATTCTCAGGTAAGTTTATTTTCAGGGCGTAATTTTAATGTTGACGCAAGCAGAGGATTAACAGGATTTTGTGATTTTATTCTCACTCTTAATCCAGATAAACTAGTGATTAAAGCACCAGTAGTAGTTATTGTAGAAGCAAAAAATGAAAATATTAATGATGGACTTGCACAGTGTATCGCCGAAATGTTTGCAGCACAAATAATCAATCAAAAACATCAGGAAGAAAATATCAAAACTATTTATGGTATTGTAACAACAGGACAAGTATGGAGATTTCTTTCAATAGATAAAACTCAGTTTGTAAAAATTGACCTTAATGAACGTTATTTAACACCTATAAATGAGCTATTGGGAATTCTTGTCGCTTTGATGAAGCAGTAACAGTTCCCCGGAGCAATGTTTACCCTTGAGTTAAGGTGATTTCCGAAAAAGAAATTACCAGCTAAAGTTGTTGAATCAAAATATCCCATTTGGATCGAACTTACGTTTGTAGATTCGTGTGTTTAATTCTTGATAAGTTCCCTCGCTTTGAGCAATTTTGAATTCTTTATAGGCTTTATCTAGGGCTTTACGGGCTGTCCCATTAGGACTCAGAGCAGCACTAAGTAAAACATTTGTGTCAATGACAATTAGTTTATGATTCATCGGCGAGTAATTCTTCTAAAGTTTCTTCGGTTAGTCCTTTAGCTTGAGCATTTCTGCCGATTCTGTCAAAAACACTAAGTAAATCTTCATCTTGATTTTTTGGAGATTTTTTCTTGATTTCTTGAATGAGTTGTTCTTGTTCTTGTGCTGTCAGTTGTAGGACAAGATTAAGAATTTGCTCGAAGGTTAGGGGGATTTGATAGATTTTTTGTGTCATAGTGGTTTCTGGGGTTAGGTAATAGGGACTTGGCGTACATCTATTTTACCTGTGACGGAGTTGGTGATGAAGGCGGTGCGATATTCTTTTAATAGTTCTGGGAAATGGCGAAAAGATGAGAAACCTGCGGAATGTATGCTTTATGAGGGGGTGAGAAAATTTTTTATGTGATTCAAGAGATAATAGCTAGAAAAGTGATTATCCAAAAATGATATAAAAATACAAGAGACTCGACTTTTGTTAAAAACCGGGTTTCTGGGTTTTTTATTTGTAAGAATTCAGTATACAGGAGCGGAACTAGAGATGCTCCGCCTCCGGTCAGAAATCAGAATTGATCAAGAATATATCATTGTTAATATATTCATTTCATGAAATATTATCCTGATTTAGTAACTATTTTAACTCCTGAATCCTTACTATTTTTTTTGCTCTAAAACCCAGAAGGTAGAAGTACTTTATCAATTTCAATAATGACACCATTCTTTGTCACGATTGAGGGATGCTGAGCGATCGCATCATTTAACTTCACTGTATCTTGATCGGCAGTTATTCTCACTGGAGTCCCTTCAACAGTTGCAACCGTTCCTCTATCCACATCCTGTTTGGTAACTTCACCTGCGACAATATGATATTTCAGTACTCTCAGCCGATTGTTTGATTCGCTGTATCGCTTGAAGGTATCTTTAGATAAAGTGTTGAAGGCAGTATTGGTTGGGGCAAAAATTGTAAATTTACCTGGTTTTTTCAGACTTTCCATAAGATGCGCTTGTTTCAATTCCTCAGCCAGATTAGCAAATTTACTATCCCCGCTGAGAGTACTAGCAATGTTGTTGTCTGAGGTACGATAAGGATAGTTGCTATAAGCAGAAGATTGAAAAAGAGCATAGCGTGGAAAGTATTTAGCTAAGACAGGAAAACTGATCAGGGTACTGACACCTGCAATTCCTACAAATCAAGCGAACTTTGTTAACCAATTTCTGGTATTTAGAGAATTTTGCTTGTGCATAAGTTTGGATGAGCTTTTTGTTTATTTAGTTGGAAAAATTGCGATCGCTAAACTTTGACTTAGTCTACACTGTGAGGCAAGTTTACTTTCCTCCTCTCTAACGAACGAAAATGCCTCAGAACATGAACTTTGGTAGCTTGAGTAGACTGTACCAAATTTTTAATTATTTGCATTTTTGTAAAATTACCCCACATACACTCTTAGATAATCTTTGAGTGTACTGGATTTACAAGAGGACTTAACACTAACACTATAAATACTATCATAATAGCATAGTTTATGCTATTTATGTCCCAATTGAGTCATTTTTAGCACAAAAGTTATTAAAATAACACAAACACACTATTGTCATGATACATGTTTTATGAAACTCTTATGTTTGCGTCTTGGTGATTCTCCACATCTATTAATCAGATTGCTATAGTCAACCAATCAGCAACTCAACTTTCTCTTCGATTGTGGCAGGTTATCTTTCAGGCAGGCGATCCCCATACTGCGAGACTTACCTTTTCACGCAGGGGATGCTGTGGAAGTGATTATTCTCCGGTGAGTAAAGTAACGCAAAGAACTGCAATTGCAAGTTTTTGTTGACTTCCGCTGTAAATTTGTCTGCTTTTATATAAAATACTATAGATACGCAAGCCCTTGAATGAGAGTCTATACCTGTGCAGCCGGATTTGATAGGCTTGGAAATTACTAAGGGAGAACTGAGACGCTTAACTGGATTCAAGCCAGAGCGAGTCTCTCAAACTTCTATGATGAAAAATCGCCAGCAGCGAATGAAGTTTTTGCGTGGGGAGTTACTGGTGGTGTTTGTCGTAACCGCAATCATTGTCGGGGTTGCTTATGCGTTTATTATTCTGCCAACAATGGGTTCCTCTCCAACGGTGGGAATCATTTTATTCATTGTAGTCCTAGTTGCGGTGGTAGCTGGGCGATCGCTTTGGCAGCGTTTGACTTTCCCCAAGACGCTAAAAACTCTTTTGCATGAAGTCGAGAAATATCATGGAGTTATCAAGGAGATAGATATTCACGACCAGCAAGCGGCTGAAAATAGTATAAATGACAGAGAGAAGGTTGTCGCGGCTTTGCAACTTGTTAGAGAAGATTTAGTTCAAGCTTTGAAAACAGAACGAATTTTGCGAGATAATAAAAAGTCGCAAGTTAATAACCAAGACATAATTGCCAATAATTTGACAAATTTGCAAACTTTGCAAGTGAGCGATCGCGCTGGTGAGTATGCTCAACTCTTGAATCAATCATTGCAGATAGCCTTTGCAGTGGAAGCAGAGATCGGAAAATTACAATCGCGCCTTTAATCAAATGACTACAAAACCAAAAATAATCGTCCTGGATGATGATCCAACAGGTTCTCAAACAGTCCATAGTTGCTTGCTGCTGATGCGGTGGGATGTAGATACCTTACGCTTGGGTTTGCAAGATGAATCACCCATATTCTTTGTACTCACGAATACAAGAGCACTCCCTCCGGATTTAGCAGCATCTGTTACTAGAGAAGTTTGCCATAATCTAAAAGTGGCGTTAGAAGCTGAAAAAATTCACGATTTTCTTGTTGTTAGTCGTTCTGATTCAACTTTACGGGGACATTATCCCATTGAAACTGATGTCATTGCACAAGAACTCGGCCCATTTGATGCTCATTTTCTCGTACCAGCATTTTTTGAAGGTGGACGTGTTAGCCGCGATAGCATACATTACGTAATCGTTGATGATGTCTCAACTCCAGTACATGAAACTGAGTTCGCTCGTGATTCTGTTTTTGCCTACAATCATAGTTACTTGCCCAAGTATGTAGAAGAAAAAACTGAAGGACTTATCTGTGCCGAGTCTGTCGAAAGATTTTTACTTACCGATATTCGCGCAGGTAGTTTGGATCGCTTAATACAACTTAGCGGTAACCAGTGTGCAGTCGTAGATGGTGAAACTCAAGCTGATCTTAACCGCTTTGCCCAAGATGTGTTAAAAGCAGCGAGTCTGGGAAAACGCTTTCTGTTTCGCAGTGCAGCCAGCATCTTAACAGCTTTAGCCGCATTACCTCCGCAACCGATCGCTCCTGAAAAAATGTCACAGTACGTGCGTGGAGGTAAACCCGGTGCCGTCATCGTGGGTTCCCATGTCAAAAAGACGACTCAGCAACTTGAAGTTTTATTGCAAGCAGAAGGTACGGTGGGGATTGAAGTGGATGTAGCGCCGTTAGTTGGAGATAACGCAAATCAATTCGCAACACTGTTGAGAGAGGTTAACGAAAGAGTCTACGCAGCACACACCTCTCTTAAAACACCAGTAGTTTATACCAGCCGCCAAGAACTGACTTTTGAGACTGCCGAAATACGGTTGGAATTTGGAGTCAGGGTTTCAAGTTTGTTAATGAATATTGTTCAAGGGTTGCCATCTGATATCGGCTTTTTAATTAGTAAGGGTGGTATTACCTCAAACGATGTTTTGAGTACTGGGTTGGCATTAACTTCCGCACGTTTACTCGGTCAAATTTTAGCTGGTTGTTCCATAGTCATTACTTCCCCAACACATCCCCAGTATCCTAATTTACCAGTAGTTTTATTTCCAGGTAACGTCGGTGATGCTGATGCTTTAGCAACAGTTTATACACGTATGTGTGACGTAAAGAATGCTGAGTAAAAAGTAAAACTAATTGCACTCTTTGCATTCCTGAAAAAAGGAAGAGGGAGTCGGGCGTGGGAGATGCTGAAAAATGACTCACGTCTGTTGTCTCATTCTGAGAGTGAAGATTTCCAACTTTAAAGATTGTCGTTGCATAATGTTACTAATATAAATAGTTGCTCGTCGGTTTCTATCGTAGTCGTTGTGTTACATGAGTTCTGATTCTACCATCCCCAATTTAGAGTCAAAAAAAGCTGTTTCAGATCTGGAGTTAATCTCTGTTCTCTCAGATCTGGAGACAGATTCTCCTATTTCCAATACAGACGAAAATTCTGTGCTGCCTGAAGCAGAGGTAGATTCTGTTCTCCAGTATTTATCAAGTTCTCAGGTTGTGGATGTAGAGTCATCAGAGAAAGCCAATGTCGATTCAAGGGAGTCACCGTTACCAGAAATAGCGGTGAATCATAATATCCAAGTCCAGTTGAAAAGTGAGGGAGAAAAACTATTACTAATTTTACCCACAGAATCTCAAGTCCCAACCTCAGAATACGGTTGGTCGGAAATTTGGCAACAGGTAAAGTTCCGGTTGGTGGGTAGAGAGCGCTTTTTTTCATCAAATACGGTATTACATCTTGTAGCACAAGACCGATTACTCGATGGCAGACAATTGCAGGAACTTGCGGAAACTCTAAGTGACGCCCAAATCCAAATGAAATCTGTTTCTACTTGTCGTCGTCAAACTGCGATCGCCGCTGCCAGTTCGGGTTATTCTGTAGAACAGCTACAGCCAGAAACTTCCCTGTTCTCAGAACCAAAAGCTGCTAAACCACCTTTAGCAGAAGCCCTCTATCTCAATATGACAGTGCGTTCAGGAGTGGAAATTCGCCATCCTGGTACTGTAATTGTCTTGGGAGATTTGAATCCTGGTGGTATTGTAGTTGCAGATGGAGATATTCTGGTTTGGGGTCGTCTACGTGGAATTGCTCATGCTGGTGCTTCTGGAAACCAGGAGTGTCTGATTATGGCTTTGCAAATGGAACCAACCCAGTTGCGAATCGCAGATGCTGTCGCCAGAGCGCCAGAAAAGTTGCCGATGCAGTTTTATCCGGAAGTGGCACATATAACGCCACAAGGAATCCGCATTACCAAAGCAATGGATTTTTCCCGATCACTATTTAATAAAGTGAATCAAGAGCAATAAAACTTTATAGTTTTAAATTTTCTAATCCTTAATTGAGACGCGTTTCTATCATGACTCGCATTATTGTCGTTACCTCCGGCAAAGGAGGAGTGGGTAAAACCACAGTTACAGCAAATTTGGGTATGGCTTTAGCCAAAAAGGGACGTCAAGTTGCTTTAGTTGATGCGGATTTTGGTTTGAGAAATTTGGATCTGCTGCTAGGGTTGGAAAATCGCATTGTTTATACCGCAGTCGAAGTCTTGTCTAGGGAGTGTCGCTTAGAGCAAGCTTTGGTGAAAGATAAGCGTCAACCCAATCTAGTGCTTTTACCAGCAACACAAAATCGTACCAAAGACGCCGTCAATCCTGATCAGATGAAGTTATTGGTGAATGCACTGGCACAAAAGTATCAGTACGTATTGCTTGATAGCCCAGCAGGAATTGAAATGGGGTTTAAAAATGCGATCGCCCCAGCTAAAGAAGCCTTAATTGTGACTACACCAGAAATTGCCTCGGTTCGTGATGCCGATCGCGTCGTTGGGTTATTAGAAGCACAAGGCATTAAGCAGATTCATCTAATTGTTAACCGAATCAGACCTGCAATGGTACAGGCAAATGATATGATGTCTGTACAAGATGTTCAGGAGCTTCTTGCAATTCCCTTGATAGGGGTTATCCCCGACGATGAGCGGGTTATTGTTTCGACAAATCGCGGCGAACCTTTAGTATTAGCCGAGAGTCCCTCTTTAGCCTCTACAGCTATTGATAATATTGCTCGTAGATTAGAAGGAGAAACAGTCGAATTTCTGACGTTAGATCAATCTAATAACGAAAATATCTTCTCTCGTCTCCGAAGGTTGTTGTGGACAAAGATTATTTAACTTTTCATCTCATCAAGCGTCCCCGTAGCTATGATTCTTGAAATTCTAGACAGACTTTTTTCTCGTACTGTAGACACCAGCCGCCAAAAGGTGAAACGTCGTCTGCAATTAGTGATTGCCCATGATCGCGCTGACTTAAGTCCTCAGGCATTAGAAAAGATGCGGCAAGAAATCCTAGAAATTGTCTGTCGCTACGTGGAAGTAGAGGTTGACGGCTTGGAGTTTTCGTTGGAAAGCAACCAACGCACAACAGCTTTAATTGCTAATTTACCGATTCGCCGGGTGAAAGAAAATGCACTTGTCGAATCAGATAGCAACGAGACTCCTCCACTTAGCTAAGATATTGTTGTTTTTGAGACTATCCACATAAGACGGCTACGGAGATTCTTAAGACATTGTTACCTTAATATCCTTATCGTTAGGAGTTAATTCTTAGTGCTTAATTTACTGAACATTGTTTGACATTATTGAACTTGCTGACTTTTGAGATTTATTTTCTAATGACAGAATGAATTTACGAATGATATCAGACTGGGTTCTATCGACAACTGCACAATATTGGTCGATAATTTCTCTCTATTGTTCAGAAACTCTGACAAATAAAATTGTATCTTCCCATAAATATAACCAAAATTGCGTTACCGATGTATCCGTGCAAAGCTCGCTCTTGGGAAGATCCCCCGGCAGACTTTGCGAAAAAATGGGGCAGCCTTAAAGCCCCACGATTTATCGTTGAGTGTACAGATTGATAGAAAAAGGCTCCAATTTGACCCCTTTTTGTCTCGTCTACGTTGGGGAAGCCTCATTTTTTAGGAGTCAATTGGTTACAATAAGTGTAGCTCTTTAAGAGGTGTGTAATGTTCGCAATTAAGCGAAAACTTAAATTAAATAAGTTTGAGTCAAGCTTAATGGCACAACATGCAGGCTTTTCTCGTTTTGTCTATAACTATGGGTTAAACCTCTTTTGGCAATCAATAGATGTTAAAGCTTCTGACTCCAAAAGAATCAAGGAAATCAAAAAATGCTTTACGAATATTACCAAAAATAGACCCGAATACCAATGGACTTTAAATTTAAGTTCAACAGTTTACCAATCAGCTTTTCAAAATTTAAAACAAGCATTTATTAGATGGCGTCAAGGGATTTCTAAGGCTCCAACTTTCAAAACTAAAAAAGACGGGCAGAGTTTTACAGTGTATAACTGTAATGGCTTAAGTTTAGTATCTGCTGGAAAGAAAATTAAATTACCAGCCCTAGGTACTTTCAGATTACAGGAAAAACTTAAGGAGAGTTATGTAAGTCAAACCTTTACTATTTCAAAACAAGCGGACGGTTGGTATGTTTCGTTTTGTGTAAACGCAGAGCGTATACCTCCAATTATGCATGAAGTAGTAGAACCCGTAGGTATTGACCTTGGAATAAAAACCTTCGCGACAATCTCTGATAACACGACTTTAGTTGCACCCAAGCCATATAAAGAAGCCTTATCCAAGCTAGGCAGATTTCAATACCATAACCGCAATAAACAATTTGGTAATCGAAAGAAGGGCATTCTTACTTCTAATAATGCTAAGAAGTACTTCCAAAAGTTAGCCCGTCGTCACCAGAGAATAGCAAACAAACGCATTGACTTTTTACATAAGACGACAACCAAGATATGTAAGAAGTATGCACATGTAATAATAGAAGACCTAAATGTTTTGGGCATGATTGCTAACTCCAAGTTATCAAGAGCCGTCAGTGATTTAGGATTTTATGAGTTCCGCCGTCAACTAGAATATAAAGCTCCTACATTTGGAACAAAGCTGGATATTGTTGATAGGTGGTATCCATCTTCCAAGCAATGTCGGATCTGCAAACAAAAAAATGATACTTTAAAACTCTCAGATAGAGTATTTGTTTGTATTAATCCTGAATGCCACCACATAGAGGATAGGGATTTACATGCTGCATTAAATTTGGCACAAGTGTCAGAAGAACATATAAGTAGTAGGGTGGGAACCATCCGAAAATAGATGCCTGTGGACAGTCAGGAGCCGACTCCGCTGGTTGAAGCAGGAATTGTTGAACAATATCTTAAGATGTCTAGTAAATAAGGTTCAGGGTGACTCGGAGTTGTTTTTGGTAGCATTGCAAAATGTGGCAAAGGTAAGTGGCAAAGAGGCTGACTGGTTTGAGCAGCTAGAAATTGTTCAGCTTAGCTCCGCAGATAGAACGGCTTATCTATTGTTTCTGTTGCTGAAAGAGCTAAGACTGGAGTTAAAACCAATGGAATTTCCTCAAGCGTCTTAACTCATACTCCCGGCAGATTCACAGAATGGTGATACCTAAGAGCAAAACCTACGCAGTCTTGCCTCCTCTGCCCTCGTCATTTGTCAACAACAATATGAATGACTTTGGACGCGAAATCCTACTCCTTTTAAAGGTGGGATGAGCTTAAAAATTAGTATGAATTTCTCCCAAAAGCACTTCTTGACGGGCCCCAGTCGCTGTTGGCAAGTTGCCAGGAATACCTAACTGCCTCCAGTGAGCTAAAACTGCAAAGGCGATCGCTTCTTTAAAATCACTACTCAAACCGACTTCATCTGTTGTCAAGACTGGCACAGGTGTCAACAGTATTTGTAATCGACTTTTTAAGTATAGATTGCGACTACCTCCGCCACACACTAGTACCTGCTTTGGCATTTCTGGCAAAAAGGTGACGTAACTGTGAACAATCGACGCTGCCGTTAGTTCAGTCAGCGTCGCCAGTATATCAGCCGAACTCAGTTGATAAGCTTCCGCGTCTTTGAGACACTCATGTAGGTAAGTCACGCCAAATAATTCCCTACCCGTAGATTTAGGGGGTGAAAGATGAAAGTACTCTTGCCTCAGCCATTGTTCTACTAAGGAATTGCATGGAGTCCCAGTTGCCGCCCAGGCACCCTGATCGTCGTAGGTTTTTGCACCATCAGTTAAATGCTGTACCGCCAGATCCAATAGACTATTTCCAGGGCCTGTATCCCAAGCACGAATGTTTGTCAACCAGTTGTCATCACGCGGTGGCATGTAAGTAACATTACCAATACCACCAATGTTCTGGATACAACTAGATTGCTGGGGATGGCTGAGTAAAGCTGCCTCGACACGAGGTACTAAAGGTGCACCTTGACCTCCAACAGCAATATCTGCTACACGAAAGTTACTGACAGTCGTCATACCTGTTAAGTTAGCAATCACAGCCCCACGCCCTAATTGCAGGCTATAGCCGAGAGAAGATTGAGTTCTCGCCACATCGCCCACTCCCTTTTTAGCTGGTAGATGGTAAACTGTTTGACCGTGGGAACCGATCAAAGTTGCCTTTTGAGCACTCATTTGAATATCTAGTGCGGCTTGGGCAAAAACATGGGCGATCGCATCATCTAATTCTGCCAACTCTGCCATTGAGATTGTTGCCCCACTACAAAGGGACATAATATCTTCTCTCAAGTTAGAGGGATAGGGGTATGTTTTACCAGCGACTAAGTCTATTTTCAGATCTAAATCTGTACCTGAAATGTCTACTAAGGCTGCATCTATACCATCTACTGATGTGCCACTTATTAAACCTATTACACGAGTCATCTTCTGCTTGGATTTTTGAATTTGGGATTACGTCATCTCACCTTAATAATACTTACAGCAGGAGTTAGGAGTCAGAAGTAAAAAGGGCTTATGATCTGGCTTTTAGCTCTTAGTGTTGTACTTCATTTAAGTAAATGAGAGTTTGTAGTAAGTGCTAAAGCGCTACAGCGCTTACTACACAATATTTTTATCAACTTTACTTTTCTTTACATAATTAGGTTTTTTACCACTAATTTACTTACTGGCAATGTGCTGTGTTTAATAAAGTTATAATTATGACATATTTTTTTTGTAGGACACAGTACATATCGAAGACTATTTTTCCTTTGAAAATGCGTAAAATTAGTATTACTTATTTTCTTGATGCGGTTTTTATTTTAGTTTCTGAATCGTGTGTACCGCTTTTATTATAATCAGAAATGATGTGCAAATCGACGTTTTTGAGTAATCTTAGTAACTTATGAATTAAAGATCCTTTCCAGAGGACTTGCCAACGCGATCGCCGACTGGCACCAATAACTATTTGAGTGACGCGATATTTTTCAGCAATTTCCGCAATTGATTCGGCAACATTATGACTGGTAGTGCGAATAAATGTACCTTCAAATTCTTGGCACAGTTTCTCAGAAGTTTCGATGTGCAGACTTTCTTCCTTAGTGAGGAAGTCATCTGGATTCGCCACAAATACAGCAAAAAGAGGGGCATTCATATAGCCGGCAATTCTCGCGCCTCGACGTAATAGTTGCACTGAATTAGGATAAGTAGATACGCACACTAAAACCCGTTCGTGAATATTACAAAACTGATTTTGATAAGAAGAAGCAACAGCATGATCCTCAATGTTGTCTGCAACTTCCCGTAATGCCAATTCTCGCAAAGCAATCAGATTGCGTCGTTGAAAAAAGTTATCAAGGGCTTGTTGAATTTTTTCAGGTGCATAGATTTTGCCTTCTTGCAACCTTTCTTGTAGTGTTTCGGGAGTCACATCTATAACAACCACTTCATGTGCTTCATCTAGGATGCGATCAGGAACACGTTCTCGCACAACGACACTAGTAATCCGTGCGACTAAGTCATTAAGACTCTCCAAATGCTGAATATTCATAGTTGAGTAGACATCTATGCCTGCTGCCAAAATGAGTTCTACATCTTGATAGCGTTTTTCTCGTGGCGAATTTGGGACATTAGTATGTGCTAGTTCATCAACTAATACCAATTGCGGTAAGCGGGCTATAATCCTATCCGTATCCATTTCTGTTAGCATCAACCCACCACTAGGAATTGACAAACGAGGTACAATCTCTAAACCCTCTGCCTTTTGCTTCGTTTCTTTACGTCCATGAGTTTCCAGAAGCCCAATAATGACATCTATTCCTTGTTGTTTGAGTGCATGAGCGTCTTCTAGCATTCGATAGGTTTTCCCTACTCCAGGAGCCATACCAATAAAAATTTTGTGTTTCCCCCGCCGTACTGTATTTTCATAATATGAGCTAAAAGCCATAATGTTAATAATTTGTATTTAATATCATCACCCTTTCATTTTATATTCAGATGCGAATTTCACGATTTATTTTGCTGTCGATTTATTTCATCAAGATCCAGAGCATAATTCAATTTCAAAACATTAACCCCCGGTTCTCCAAAAATCCCTAAAAATCTTCCCTCTGTATATTTATTAATTAAAAAAACTATTTCTTCTGGTCTAACTCCACGGGCACGAGAAACTTTCTCTAATTGCTCTCGTGCTGCTTTTATTGAAATATGTGGATCTAAACCAGATCCAGAAGTGTAAATGAGATCCGAAATTGGTTGAATATTATCATCTTTAAGATTACTAACCTTTTCTAAAATTCGTTTTAATAAAGCTGGATTACCAGGAGCGAGATTAGTTGCTCCAGATTTACCCGTTGGCTTAGCTTCCTTCCCTTGGCTATATTTAATTGCACTTGGACGACCAGAAAAATACCGCTCAGATTTAAACTGTTGACCAATCAAAGCTGAGCCAATGAGTTCTCCCTTAAGATTTGGCATCATGCTCCCGTTAGCTTGAAATGGAAAGAAAACTTGACCGACTATAAGAATTAATAAAGGATAAATAATTGCAGTTAGCACCCATAGAACTAGAGTTATGCGAATTGCTTTGACAGCTTCTCTAACAATAGACATAAAATTTTTGAAAACCTATAAAATTTGTTAGTTATAACGAAAGAGCGTACTTGCAGGAAACAGAACACGCAACTTCTATATAGCTTAACTTTTCAAAACGAATTTTTAATTTTGAATTCGCAAGAATTCGGTAATCTTCAGGAGTGTGCTTCTAATCCCAAGCGCGAAACGGGCGGATTGAAGTAAAACTCGCGGCAAAGCTACAGCCCAAGGGGAGTATCCCCCCGGCAGACAATGGAAGCGAGTACTCTTTCCCGCAGACGGTATTCTTCAGGCTGTAAACGTTGGAACTTAGGAAGGGCGCGACAAATCACTAGTAATGTTCCAGTAAAGCTGAGGCGCAATCTTAGCAACAAAACTTTATTTCAATCATTCACAAGAAGAACTATCGGAATTAGTTTTGAGAGTTAGTCGATTGATTTAATGCTACCCTAACCTCACTACCGATACGCAAAAAAAGGAAACTGAAAGAAATTCACTAGTTCTAACATTCTAAGTTCTTCGCTAAGAATTTAATATTTTACGAATATCTTTTAATAATAAGAATAAATGTAATTCATCCGTTAGACTGCTTGGAAAATCAAATTGTTCATACCATTTCCGAACATCATCATTTTTAGCATGAACTATTAACGCACGAATACCAAGAATATCAGATACAGCATTAACACGTGTTAAGCAATCTTTTAACAAACCTCTCCCAATACCCTTTTTCTGCTGACTTTTATCAACTGCTAAACGAGCCAAAATCGATACAGGAATTGGATATTTTGCTAACCCTTTTGTAATCCTACTTGGAGCATCTGCATGAGCGACAGAACCTACAGCTAAAGTATAATAACCAATTACCATATTATGCAAAATAGCTACATAAGTTGTAGAACTATCAGAGTTTTGATTTTGCAAAGCATACTTAGTTAGAAATGTATTCAAAATCGGTTCTCCACAATTAAACGTTTTCACATCGTGAAAAACCGACAACTTCTCAATATAAGGTTTATTCAAGGATGATGAACTATTCAAATACGCTTGGCTCCGTTAATAAGCGAGCAAGACGTTGCTTTTCTCGTGGTGGAGAATCGAGAGCAGCTTGAAAAGCTTGCCACTGCTCATCATTCAATACGAAAAGACGACGAGCAGTTAGTGTTTCCTGCGCTGCAATCAAACCATGCTCAAGCAAAAATTCACTGACATTTTTATTACATGCAGCAGCCGCCTGTTGCAAAAGCTTTTTAACCTTAGAGTTAGTACGGATATCTATCCGCTGTGTTTTTGAATCAGTTAAAGCACTCATAGTTTTTTTAACTATACCTGACAGTAACTTAAAGCTACCATACACACATTGTCAGGACAAATATAGAAAAAGTATAAAATACTACTTAAAACGAAAAATTATAGATAGGAGCCATCTTCCAGTGGTTTTTCAGCAAGGAATTTAACATTGGCGCTCGATTCTGCCCAGATAATCGCACCCTTCGTCAACTGTGGCTTGTACCATTGCATAGGAATGCAACCCCATTTTTTTGTAATAATTTCAATGCTCGTACTCGCTCTCCGATACGATATGGACCGGAGGCGGAGCGTCTCCGGCTCCGCACATCAATGCATAAAATATTAAGTGTGTTTCTGTGAGACAGCACTGGCTCCTCCAGCACTTCAAAACTGTTCTGATGGCTTCACGACTCACACCAAACCTACTGATGTAATCACTAAATCAATCAATTTAATTGCAATAAACGGCGCAACCAAGCCTCCCAAGCCAAAAATCAAAATATTTTTTTGCAGCATCTGATTCGGAGTCATAGGTGTAAACTTGACTCCTGTTAGCGCTATGGGGATCAAAGCAGGAATAATCAAAGCGTTGTAAATTAATGTTGCCAACACTGCGGAATTGGTGCTGTTTAACCTCATAATATTCAAACTTTGTAGCTTAGCTGAGGCAAATAAGACTGGGAGAATGGCTACATACTTGGCAATATCATTGGTGATCGAAAATGTAGTCAGTGCACCTCGAGTCATCAGCAATTGTTTACCAATACTAATAATATCAATTAGTTTTGTGGGGTCGGAGTCCAAATCCACTATATTAGCAGCTTCTTTTGCGGCTTTAGTACCTGTATTCATTGCTACCCCTACATTGGCTTGAGCAAGCGCTGGCGCATCGTTACTGCCATCCCCTGTCATTGCCACTATTTTGCCTTCTTTTTGTTCTTTTTGAATAGCAGAAATTTTGTCTTCTGGAGTCGCTTCGGCAATAAAGTTATCTACGCCTGCTTCATCGGCAATGACGCTAGAGGTAATGCGGTTATCACCAGTCAGCATTGTAGTCTGCACTCCCATTCTTCGTAACTGATCGAAGCGTTCCTTGATACCAGGTTTGACAATGTCTTTGAGGTAAATAACACCGTAGATTTCACGATCAAGGGCAACTGCTAGAGGTGTACCTCCAAGTTTTGACACTTGTTCATAGACTGAATCAAGTTCTCGTGTCTCATTTCCGTTAACGGAACCAATAAATCCCTTAATTGCTGACACTGCGCCCTTACGTGCAAAACTTCCATATGGTAAATTTGTGCCACTCATACGGGTTGTTGCTGAGAAATCAACTGCTTCAGCTTTGTCGCGCTCGAAATCAATTTTGGCATCTAACACTTCTGCGAGTCGAACAATCGATTTACCTTCAGAGGTATCATCAAACACACTTGCAGCCAAAGCTACATGGGCAAGTTCTTCGATTGAATGACCGTTAATAGGAATGAATTCTTCTGCCAAACGGTTGCCTAAAGTAATTGTGCCGGTTTTGTCAAGAACGAGAATGTTGACATCACTACATGCTTCTACTGCCCTACCATTCGTCGCAATGACGTTAAATTGGGCAACTCGATCCATACCAGCGATGCCGATCGCACTCAGTAATCCTGCAATTGTGGTGGGAATTAAGGCGACTAATATAGCAATCAATACGGTGACATTGACTGAAATTTTGACGTAGTTAGCGATCGCAGGCAAAGTCACGACGACAAATAGAAATAATAAACTCAGAACTGCCAGTAAAACTGTGAGAGCAATTTCATTTGGCGTTTTTGCACGTTCTGCTCCCTCCACTAAGGCAATCATTCTGTCAAGAAATCCTTTGCCTGGATCGACTGTAATGCGGATGATAAGTTCATCCGAGATAATACGAGTCCCACCTGTTACAGAACTAACTACATCCGAGCCTGTTTCCTTCAATACTGGTGCTGATTCCCCAGTAATTGCCGATTCATCAACCGATGCCACACCCATAATCACTTCCCCATCAGCAGGAATGATGTCACCAGCAACTACGTATACGGTACTGCCACGCTCTAAGCTTGTGGAAGGAACTTCAATCACTAAGCCATCTTGGGATAATTTTTTAGCAATTATTTCTGACTGTGTTGCCCGTAAAGCATCGGCTTGTGCCTTCCCCCGCCCTTCAGCTACAGCTTCAGCAAAGTTAGCACTCCAGACAGTGAAGAACAAAATCCCTCCAACTAATCCATTGAACAATCGTGGGTTTTTAAGAGCAACTGAACCAAATAGGTTGGGATCGATTGTTAGCAGTAAAGCGATGATGGCACTGATCCAAACTAAAAACATCACCGGGTTTTTAATTGCATACTTGGGATTAAGCTTGTTGAAGGCATCTTTGATAGCTCTTTGGTAGAGTCCTTTCATGCTGATCTTCGATTGTTTGCGTGCCTGACGGCGATCGCTCTTAAGAGAACGAGAGGATCGAGATGAAGAGGAATTTGGAGAGTCCATCATGATGAAATTGGGGATTTTCTATGTACCATTTATTACCATTAAGCTAACATCGCGATTTATAAAATCGCGTATTAATTATATTAAATATTTTTAAATTACCTCCTTAATTTGCTATACTATAGCCCTGAATTTTTCTTTTTCTGCTTATGCTCTAAATAAAGACGAACCCCCTCAGCCACTTGATGGAGATTCGGTTCAATTTTCTTACTTAAATAATCTTCAACTGTTTGACTGACTGTACCTGCAAGGAATTGAGGCACATTCTTAAGTTGCTTGGGATCGATAGTGAGAACACCGCGATTTTCAATCAGCGTACCCTTATCCACTTCACGGAAGCTGTTCAAGCCAGTGCAGTGAACTGCTTCAGTAAATGCGTGTGTGTTGATGCGCCACACTGTAGTAAACTCTGACTCGTTCCAAGTGGCAATATCAGTCCAAGAAAGCATAGCCTCGTTGATTACGGCACGCGCTACGAGAGGAATTTCTCCACCTCCATGCCACTCGTTGACAAAGTGGAGCAGTCCGCCTTCCTCACGCCGTGACTTAATATCAATCCCGCGTATATCTGGTAAGTAGGACACAAGTTCTGTCAACTTGTCTCGATAGGTTGCGTAGACAAGCGGACGTGGAAAGGGAATGTAGGCATTAGCGGAGATGATCATCGGTAGAGTTTAATTCGTTTACAGTACTTTCAGGCAAGTAGTCTGAGCAATTGAGCGCTTGTTTGGTTAAAACAATCGACGGCTGTACTGCACAATTAAGGTAATGGTTTTCCTGAAAAAATTGACAGTTACAACAGGGAATTTCTTGAAAGCGGTTTATAGGTAATTTACCATTTTGCGGAGACTTGCGAACACTTAATCCGGAAATATAAACGGCAATTCTCCAACTAATTATTAAGCAAATTGATGCAAATAACAGTGGTGCATAGGGTATAAGATTGATTTGTGGTTTCGCAGTATTGCCTGTTGTCCGAACCTCTTCTGTTTTAAGAACCTGTGAAAAATGCAAATTAGTTTCCATTAAGACATATGGTCGGAAAAACTCGGAATTATACATATTGAAAACCTCTATCAGCTATCATTTATGAGGATGCTTATCAAAAACTGAGTACGTTTTGACAGTTGACCGTTAACTGTTAACAGTTCAGAGTCAGTTGAAAAAGTTTTTCACAAGTTAAATAGGACTGCTATATCACTCTTGGCTGTCTACTGTCCGATTCCCAGTTGAAATGCTTCAGCTAAGGGTCCCAAAGCCAAAACAGGGAAAAATGTTAGTATCCCCAGAATGAGAATGGTGGCAGCAGTCACTCCTATAAATAAATTAGTATCTGTCTGCAATGTCATGGAACTCTTCGGTATAGGTTTTTTGTGGTACATACTATCGGCAAGAAGCAGCAGGGTTATGATTGGAATAAATCGTCCTGCCCAGAGGGTAAGACTTGTACTCAAATTCCACCATAACGCAGTAGATGCTGGATGACTATTTCCTAATCCAGCCATCCTAGAACCATTGCCAGAAGCAGCTGAGGCATATTCATAGAGTACCTGAATTAGCCCGTGAAAGCCCGGATTGTTAACGCCTGCTAAGGTATTGGGAAAAGTAAGGGTAATGCTAGTAGGAAATAAAATTAATAATGGATGGATCAGTACAACCAAACCGATTAAAGTCATTTCCCATTTTTCAATCTTGCGTCCTAAAAATTCCGGCGATCGCCCAACCATCAAGCTACTCAAAAATATAGCGAACAGCAGGTAGAGAAACAAGTGAGCCGTACCTGTACCCAATGATCCCCAAATTACTTGAAGAAACATATTCACCAGGGTGCAAAAGTTAGTTGTAGGCATCAGGGAATCAAACGCGCCGTTGGCTGCACCAGTCATCGTTCCGGTGGTAGTAACCGCAAATAAAGCCGTTTCGGCCCAACCTAATCTAACTTCTTTGCCTTCTAAATTCGGCTGCTGTCCTCCCAGTTGATAATTAACTAAGGGATTGCCTTGGTACTCAACCACTGCACTCATCGTAATTAGAACAACAAAAATGGCAAAAACCATCCAAAAAAGCAACCAGGTTTGCTTTTTGTTACCTATATATACACCGTAGGTATAAATAAAAGCTGTGGGAATGCAAAGCTGAGCCACTATTTCTAACAGATTAGAAGCACCATTAGGATTTTCATAGGGATGGGCAGAGTTAACACCAAAAAAACCACCTCCATTTTCCCCTAACATCTTAATGCTCTCAAAATGAGCGACTGGACCACGGGCTATTGTTTGAGTTGCCCCTTCCAAGGTTGTTACTGTCGCTGGGGGTGCGAAAGTTTCCGGTACACCCGTCATCAGCAATAACACTGCCCCCACAAGTGATATTGGTAATAAAACTCGTGTAATAAAACGAGTTAAATCAACGTAGAAATTTCCCAATGGTCTGCCTGTCAAACCTCGAATAAAGGCAATCCCTACTCCAGCCCCAGTTGCGGGAGCAACAAACATTAAGAAACCCATTGCAGCTACTTGGGCTAAATATGACATGGTTGTCTCGCCTGAGTAGTGTTGTAAATCACCGTTGACGACGAATGAAATAGTTGTATGCAACGCTGTATCCCATGAAGGCGTTTTCAAATGCGTTGGATTTAGCGGTAATTTTGCTGGAAATATCAGCAGCACAAAGACCAGAATCGCCATTGCCGAATTACTAAGCAGTAATGCAGACGCATACTGCCGACCCGTCATGTCTTTTTGTGTGTCAATACCACCAAGAAAGTAGATAAACCTTTCTACAGGCATCATCACAGAATCGAGAATTGTTTTGTTGCCCATAAAAACACGCGCTAAATAGTCTCCTAAGATAGGAGTCAGCGCTACAACAATAAGTAGCGTGAGAGCAATTTGAAAAAATCCTTGGAACATGAATTAGAAAAAATTTAGATATTCTTTTTAAGAAGAACTTTTCAGTATATTTACAAAGAAAGGCAGAGGGCAGAAGGTAAAGTTTAAGGAGAGTTCGAGAAGAAATTACATCGGTAAGCTTACACTTAATAATTAGATTAAGCATAACTAACGATGACATAACCAGATTTTTATACATACATAATTATAAATCTTAGTAATTGTTTTGACTAGCGACACGGGGAGCGAATCAAACCAGACGAGAGCCCTTTGGGCAAGGCAGAAGGCAGAGGGCAGAGGGCAAAAGTAATATTTTATACACACTTAATCTCTATTCTCTGTCCTGCCTTACCAAACCGGGTCTAAGCCGCAAAGCTCTGGGGAGAGAGTACTCTCTCCCCAAGACTTTGCGCAAAGCTCGCTCTTGGGAAGATCCCCCGGCAGCGAAGCTCGCCGGACGGAATCTTCCGTCCGGCAGACTTCGCGACTTTGCCCCACCATACTGTAGATTGGTGGTCTCCAATCAATGAGAGCTTAAACCCTCATTGTATTGTCTTATACCTTCTGCCTTCTGCCTCCTGCCTCCTGCCTTTCTTCTTGACAGCTATCTTTTCCCGAATATCATCACATCATATTTATTGGGTCAACATCAATAGTCAAACTGACAGATTGGGGACAAAGCGCTCTGACTTCCTCCCAATTCGGTAACTGTGGTAATGTATCAGGAGGAAACTTCAGCAGGATTTGCCAGCGATAACGATTAGCTACCCGTAAAATAGTAGCTGGTGCTGGTCCCAATATTTCTAAAGAAGATGGATGTGCAGATAACGCTGTTGCTATGCTCTGGGCAACATTCTCCACGGTTATGGAAGATAAACTACTCAACCGCAATAAAATCAATCGTCCGTAGGGAGGATAATTCAGCGCCTGCCTTTGTTCTAATTCGGCTTGAGTGAAAGATTGAAAATCGTGATGTTTTACTGCCTCGATGACAGGATGCTCTGGAGTATAAGTTTGAATAATCACCCTTCCTGGATCGTCTCCTCTACCTGCACGTCCTGCCACCTGTGTCAAGGTTTGAAACGCTCGTTCACTGGCACGATAGTCAGACAGATGCAATAACCCATCGGCTGAAACAACACCGACAAGTGTCACTTGAGACAGATCTAATCCCTTAGTCAGCATTTGCGTGCCGACTAACAAATCGGCTTCACCATTAGCAAATTGAGTTAATAGCTTGCGGTGTGCCCCTTTGGTGCGAGTTGTATCGCTGTCAAAGCGGATGAAGCGCAGTTCGGGAAATTGCTTTGCTAACTCCTGTGCCACTCGTTGAGTTCCACTGCCAAAATTTTTAAGGTAGGGAGAACTGCATTCAGGACAGTTTTGCGGATGCGATCGCACAAAGTTACAGTAATGACATCGCAACAATTGTGGCGCACCTTCCTCGCTCTGGTGATATGACAATGACACGTCACAGTGCGGACACTCCATCACATATCCACAACTGCGGCAAGAGACAAAAGTACTATGTCCCCGTCGATGGATAAATAAAATTCCTTGTTGACGTTTTTGTTGTAACTCCTGCAAAGCGGATTCCAGAGAGCGGCTGAAAATTGACTTATTTCCCTGCTGCAATTCAAGCCGCATATCTACCACTTCTATAGGTGGTAAAGGACGGGAGTTGACACGTTCAGGAAGTGATAGGTAGTGGAAGGAGGGATCATCACTTTTGTCTTGTCTCTGAGAAAGATTAACACTCACCCAACTTTCTAGGGAGGGAGTTGCCGAACCTAAGATTAAGGGGCAATTTTCTAATTCTGCACGCCATTGAGCGACAGTACGAGCGTTGTATGTAGGGATGGGTGAATCCTGTTTGAAGCTGCCATCGTGTTCTTCATCTAAGATAATTAATCCCAAGTTTGGCAAAGGTGAGAAAACGGCACTCCGCGTACCGATGACAACTTGGGTAACTCCAGTCAGCATTTGTCGCCAAGTATCGTAGCGTTCGCCATCTGAGAGGGCACTGTGGTAAACGCTGACTTTATGGCCAAAACGCGAGTGGAAACGATCTGTCAGTTGGGGTGTGAGTCCAATTTCCGGCACTAAAACAAGGGCTGACTTTCCTTGGGCTAGTAGAGGTGCGATCGCTTGCAAATAAACTTCTGTTTTTCCCGAACCTGTTACCCCATGTAACAAAACTGTAGCATATCCATCAAGTTGAGTAATGCTCTTCAAGGCTTGTAACTGAAAGGAAGTCAGGGATTTTGCTTGTTCTCCCTTTATCTCCTGAGATTGCGCGAAAGAATCTGTTCGCAATACTTCTCGTTCCTGAATGACTATGTAACCTTTTTTTTCTAACGTCTTGAGAGTGGAGGTACTTGCATGACAAATTTGCAACAATTCACTTTGCCATAACTCACCACCCCCCTGTCGCAGGATCACTAAAATTTCTCGCTGACGAGTTGTTAAGTCGGGATCTAAAGCATTACCTACGAGAATTGCTGCTTTCTGTTGCTTCGGTTTAGTCTGTCGTGGAGGTTCCAAGTAACTTTCTACTAAACCACGTTGCTGCAACTCTTTAACTCCCCGGTAAGCAGCTTTTACTTGTTTTTGCAGGTAGCTAAAGCTATAGTCTCCATCTGCTTGTGCGCTTAATATTTCTATTATCTCCCGAGCTACAGGAGTGAGGAAAGGCATGAGAGTGGGCAATTGAGGAAAATTTCTGCCAATTTGCCTTTTTTGTCCCTTGATCTCCTTTTGTTCCCCTTCTCCCTTTATCAGCCGAATTCGACGCTGCGATCTTCCTAATAAACCTGGTGGCAAAGCGACACGTATAACTTGAATTAAAGGTGTATAGTAGTATGCTGCGACTTTATTCAACAGTTCCCAGTAAGTCGTTGGGAAAAATTCTTCACTAACGACATCTTGTACGTCTCGAATTTTCTCGAGAGGTATATCTACTGGGGGTTGTGTCAGTAAACGAATGGCTATGCCTCCTATCATTTGAGCCCCAAATGGCACAGTTAAAATATCACCTGGTTTTACTTCTAACTGCTCTGGCAATCGATACACATATAGCTCTGTGTTTCCAGGACAATCTACGAGGACTTCAATCCACTGATTTTTGGTGATCCCCGGTATCCCAAGATTGTACGAGCTACCAGATTCAGCAACTACTAGAGGTATTAAGCCATTCATATACATAAATATGGTTTCTAAATTAATCGCTCTTTTATTTCAAGAGAGCCTGTTGGTCAATCTTAACCTTGTCAACTCAACTCTAACTATCGGCTTCCGTTACTGAAAAATGTATTTATCAATACTGTCATAAGACATAATACTTGATAAGTTTCCTCTTATGTCATTCCACTGATAAAATCAATCAATTTTAGTTTTTTTTCCGGGTTTTTGCTTTGATTCCTGAAGAAGGAATACTTCTTTTCCCCCTATTGATAGATATTAAAGCCTTTAAGTGTATGGGAACCTTGATAAAGGCCATTCCCTCTGTAAACTTTAACCTATTAATTCGACACCAATAGGGAAAGGGCTATCAGTGGTAAGTCACCAAAAATCTTCACAATCTGCCAATGCATAAAAAGTAGAAAAAAATGGAAAATCTAGAAACATTTAAGTATTGGCAATTGGCAAGTATAAATCTTATAATTGTTAGAATACAGAACTTTTGATGGAGGGGTAAAAAAATTTTGTAGCCTAGAAAAAATGAGCGAGATATGTGTTGAAATCAAAACAAGTAAGCATTTAAGCAAGTGCCGTCACTCTCCACGCTATAAATGTTTGGGAAAAACACGCTCTTACTGAAAATATTATTTTACAAGTATGACTAGCTGATAAAGTGGCGACCAATGGCGCAAGGCTTGTGAAACTAAAAACTTTTAACGTGTTCTACCACTGCATTTTTATGAGATTTATCTAAATTTACCAGGGTATGAAGTAAATAGATTTAATTTCTCATTGTCATAGGTATACACGGTGCAGTGAGAAATAAAGACAGTCGTCTGCTTGATTATAAATGCTTGACAGAGAATATTTAAATGCTAATGAAGTGGGTGTAATGTAATTAGTCAGCATTTTAAATCGGCAGTTAGAGAAATTACGTACCAAAAAAAGCAACCATCTCTGAAAGAAACTATGAATATTGCTGAATTGGGAACATTGGAAACAATGGAGATTATAGATAATGCTGCTGATGTGGAACCATCATCAAGCGGTTTAGACGCAGTAGCAGAGGAACTCTCCCAAATTGCCGAAAATCTGGAACCAGGAGAACGCGATGGGGATGAAATGGCAGCAGCACGACCCTCGGGATATAATAAGACCGAGCATGATGACGCTGTAGGCGCGTTTTTTAAGGAGATGGCGCGATATCCGTTGCTGAAGCCGGATGAAGAGGTAGAGTTAGCGCGGCGAGTGCGGTTTATAGAAGAAGTTAGAGAATTACAATCTTCTTTGCCAGAAAAGTTTGAACTCCAACCTACCAAAGAAAATGCCGCATCCCAGTTGGGAATGACGGAAAAGCAGCTAGAACATCGTTTATATTTAGGTCGTGTAGCCAAACGCAAAATGATTCGCTCCAATCTGCGGTTGGTGGTATCAATCGCCAAGCGATATCTCAATCGCGGTGTTCCTTTCCTGGATTTGATTCAGGAAGGAGCAATGGGTTTAAATCGTGCTACAGAAAAATTCGATCCAGATAAAGGGTATAAGTTTTCTACCTACGCTTATTGGTGGATTAGACAAGCAATTACAAGAGCGATCGCTAACGATGCAAGGACAATTCGCTTACCGATTCACATTGTTGAAAAACTTAACAAACTAAAAAAAGCGCAACGAGAACTCAAGCAAAAATTAGGTCGCAATCCATCCGAAGTGGAAATGGCGGAGGCTTTAGAAATTCCCCCGCAACAACTACGCCAATTACAACAACTACGGCGTCAAGCACTTTCCCTTAATCACCGGGTTGGTAAAGAAGAAGACACTGAGTTGATGGATTTGCTAGAAGATGAAGATAATCAATCTCCAGAAGCAAAAATGAACGAAACCATGATGCGTCAGGAGATTTGGGAAGTCTTAGGTGATGTACTGACGCCACGGGAAAAAGATGTAATTTCGTTAAGGTACGGTTTGATTACCAGTGAACCTTGTACCTTAGAAGAAGTTGGTAATATGTTCAACCTTTCCCGCGAGCGAGTGCGACAAATTCAAAGCAAAGCTATGCGGAAATTACGACGTCCTCATATCGCAAAACGTTTAAAGGGATGGTTGATCTAAAGACAAGTTAATCATTAGTCATTTTTCTTTAGACTTAAAGACTGAGAACTAAGGAAAAACGACTAATGAGTTATAGTAGTAATTTAGTTTTACGTTTCGCCGAACCTAAAGACTGTAGCGTGCTATTCGATTTGATTCAAGCACTGGCAGAATATGAAAAATTATCTGATGCAGTTACTGGCAATGCTTTAGAGCTACAAGAGCATCTGTTTGGCGAGAGAAAATACGTAGAGGCAATTATAGCAGAGTACACAGGACAAGCTGTGGGTTTCGCTTTATTCTTTCATAATTATTCTACATTTTTAACAAAACCAGGGATTTATTTAGAAGATATCTTTGTTTTCCCAGAATATCGTCAACAAGGTATTGGTAAAGCTATTTTAACTAAAATAGCTCAAATCGCAGTAGAGCGCAATTGTGGACGGTTGGAGTGGAGCGTTTTGGATTGGAACGAGCCTGCAATAGCATTTTATCGCCGTATGGGAGCATCGATTCTAGATGAGTGGCGAATCTGTCGAGTTACCGGAGACGCACTGACTAAATTGGGGAGTTAACTCGCCATTAAGAGAATGGCCCTCTTCCAAGTTTGGGAGAGGGAGTCATACCGTTTCACTTTAAAGTTGATACATTTGGGGAGGCAGCGGAGCAGGGGAAGTGAATTATATCAAAATTTTTGTGAAATGGTATCAGTAAGCGAGTGATCATGTATATGAACTCATTCGCTTGTGTACTCCGCAGAATGTCTCATGCCTTTTTTTTGCAAATCCCTAACAAATCTCCTCCAACAGTTGGAAATCGCGCTGGACTTCAAGACATAGAGACTTGTTATAAGGATCTGTCTTTAAGGCTTTTTTTAAATAGATTTTAGCTTTCTGGGGCTGATTTTGTACAACTAAGGCTCGTCCCCAGATTTGATAGGCGATCGCCAACCACTGACGCACTTCAGGATCTTCTGGTAAACGAGCGGCTAAGGCTTCCGCCAACGCAATGGCTTGTGGAAAGCGTTTTTCTCTTAAAAACCTCTGTAACTGATCGTAAGTCTTCCACTTCAGACGTTTTTCTATCTCTACCAGATTAGGCGGCTTTATTGTCGGTAGTTTTTCCTTTACTGTCTCCTTTGGGACTGTCTCTGTCTGCATCGTCTTTTTTTGTTTACGTGCAGGTGCAGGGGAAGAAAACTCACTTAATTGCTGGGCTGTTTCTTCTGGTAATACAACTTGCAACAGCAATTTGTATGCCTCAGTTAAGGCAATAAACTTTTCTTTAGCTTTGTTGTCATCTGGGTTTATATCAGGGTGATATTGCTGCGCCAGTCGGCGGTAAGACACTTTGATGTCGGTGAAAGAGGCTCCCGACCTTAAACCTAACAAACGGTAGCAATCTCCAAGATCCATCTTGAGCTATCAGCTATCAAATATCAGCGTTAAGCTTAACGCTTGAATTTATTATATTAAAGACTAGTTTTCTAATTTAAAGTTCACTCTTCACACTTTTAAAGTCATGAGTAATGAGTAAGGAGTAAGGGAGTTGGTTTTCAGCCCATAAGTTCTGAGGAGCGAATTACCGATGCAATTTTTTCTCCCCATCTCTCCTTCTCCCCGTCTCCCTTTCCCTGATTTTACTACGGGCGTTCGTCAATCACACGGTCAATTAAACCATATTCCTTTGCCTCTTCAGCGGACATGAAAAAGTCACGATCCATGTCTTTTTCAATCTTCGCCAAAGTTTGATTTGTGTTATTAGCGTAAATTCCATTCAGTTGGTGACGCATTCGCAGAATCTCTCTGGCTTCAATTTCGATATCGCTTGCTTGCCCGCGAGTACCGCCTGAAGGCTGGTGAATCATAATTCGCGAGTGAGGCAATGCAATCCGCTTGCCTTTAGTACCAGCAGCTAATAAGAATGACCCCATTGATGCTGCTAAACCTACACAAATCGTTACAACATCTGACTTGATGTGTTGCATCGTATCGTAAATCGCCAAGCCAGAGGTGACCATACCACCTGGGGAATTTATGTACAAAGATATGTCTTTACCTGGATCTTCAGAATCCAGATACAACATCACGGCAATAATTTGGTTAGCAATTTCATCATCAATGTCTCTACCCAAAAAGATGACACGTTCTCGGTAAAGACGATTGTAAATATCAATCCACTGTGTATATTGTTCCCCTGGCATCCGGTAGGGAACTTTCGGCACACCTATAGGCATTTTTGTGACTCCATTTATAAATAATTGAGGAGATAAATTAGGGGAGCATTAGTCCTGAGTCTTGAGTGCTGAGTAAATAGTGAATGAGATTGCGTTGAAATTTAGAATGTTTCTTTCTTCGCTTTTTTCTAACTCAGCAACGCCAATCGCCAAGGGCGGGAGCCAGTGCTGTTCAAGGCAGCGTCTGTACTCTTGAGAAGACGGAGAGCCAGTACAGGCATCTGGTGAGACCAGCGCTGCAGGAGGGTTTCCCGCTACTAGGCGACTGGCGATCTTCGCAGCGATCTCCCTTGTCTTCTCACTCGGGGAGACGCAATCATGCGAACGAGCGTCACCCGAAGGGCATTGGGTAACCGAACGTAGTTCGTCCGCAGGGAAACAGGACTTACGACTTCTACGAGTGCCCGGAGCTGGCTCCTCAGCACTAAGGACTTATTAAAGGACACCAGCTGGTATTGGAGGATTTGCCAGTTCTTCTTTTTCAAAAACTCGGTCAATCAAACCATATTCTTTAGCTTGATAGGGAGTCATGTAGAAGAGGCGATCCATATCCTTCTCAATTCTTTCCTGGGATTGACCTGTGTTGCGAGATAAGATATCCAGCATTGTCCTCTTATTCGCCAGAACTTCCTTGGCCCGAATTTGAATATCTGTTGCTTGCCCTTGAGCGTAGCTTTTCGGTTGGTGCAGGACAATGGAAGCGTTTGGCAAACTGGCACGACAACCCTTTGTGCCTGCACTAAGTAACATCGCTGCCATACCCAATGCCGAACCAATGCAGATGGTGTGGATGGGAGGTTTGATGTATTTCATCGTGTCATAGATGGCAAAGGCTTCTGTTTCAAAGCCGACGGGATCGCCGCTGTAACCGGAGGTGCCAGTAGAGTTAATGTAGATTTTAATCGGTTTTTCTGGATCGTCTGACTGCAAAAAGAGCAGCTCAGCAACGATCAATTCCGTGACAGCAGCTACCAGTGGCATCCCAAGATAGACAATCCGCTCCTTCAACAGTAGGGAAGGTAAATCTGGTGGCGGTGTGCGGTAGAAGTTATCTCCGTAATAGGGGGCTTGAACAGCCTTGATGGGGGAAATGTCCATAGCAACTGTTGCCTGAATAAATGCTGTTAGTTAACTGTAATACATCCTAGCGCGATGCTAGCTTTATTGGAGGTGTGGATTTCTCGCTCTTGAGCAGGAATTTTCACATGACTCCACTGATTGGCTAACATGTTTTGTAAAATGAATACGCTGATGGTTGAGTGTCAACTGTTAGCTGCTTTACACTATCTTTAAGGAGTTTTCACAGATAAAATAGGACTGTTATATATTAATAATGAAGCTATATTGACAATTCTTCGTCATTTGTCCTTTTTGCTTCAAAAACTCTCATCGCTTAAAACTTAGGGTAAATCTTATCGGTTCCTAAGATGACCATAACCTGTTAGGTTTATTTTGCTAACCTACTTTAGCCGGTGTGAATATTATAACTCAAGTTGTTAGCAGCGATATATGTGGGGAAAAGGATATTAGGAAAGAGATAATTATCTTGCCATTACCTAATTACCCTGAACCTGCCGATATTAAAGCGCCTCTTTGCAACTGGAGAGTGTTTCGCAACTTAGATTATGAATGCTATATATCTTGGATAGGATGTTTAATTTATGAAAGTTAGCTTGCAGCCAGCTCTGAATGATGGTAACTTGGACGCCAATCAACGTAACAGTCAGCGTCAGTTGTCAATTTCTGTTGCGGCGATCGCTGAAAATTTAGATCGCCGTGTCCCACTGAATTTATGCTTAATTCTTGACCGCAGTGGTTCGATGAATGGGCAACCTTTAGAAACTGTGAAGAGAGCGGCAAATAACATTGTTGATCGCCTTAATCCTGATGATCGTCTCAGTGTTGTCGTTTTCGATCACCACGCTAAAGTCTTAATTTCCAATCAATTGGTCGAAAAACCAGAACGCATCAAACAGCAAATTAACCGCATTAATGCTGATGGCGGCACTTCAATTGATGAAGGATTGCGTTTAGGCATTGAAGAATTAGCGAAGGGAAAAAAAGAAACTATTTCCCAAGCTTTTTTATTAACTGATGGTGAAAATGAACACGGTGATAACAATCGCTGTTTGAAATTTGCTCAGTTGGCAACTAACTATAGTTTGACTTTGAACACTTTGGGATTTGGAGATAATTGGAACCAAGATGTTCTAGAAAAAATTGCCGATGCTGCTGGCGGTACGTTGTCTTTTATTCAACAACCAGAGGAAGCGGTAGATGCTTTTGGTCGTCTTTTCAACCGCATGATAACGGTAGGATTGACGAATGCCTATTTGTTATTCTCTCTAGTGCCTAACGTCAGGTTAGCAGAACTAAAACCTATTGCCCAAGTCGCTCCAGACACAATCGAATTACCAGTGCAGGAAGAAGCTGGTGGGCAATTTGCAGTGCGTCTGGGAGATTTGATGAAGGATGTGGAGCGCACAATTCTAGCAAACCTTTATATAGGGCATTTACCAGAAGGCAGACAAACTATTGCCACTTTGCAAATCCGCTACGACGATCCTACCCAAAACCAAACTGGGTTACTTTCAGAGAAAATTTCAGTTGAGGCAAATGTTATTCAAGGTTACCAACCATCTCCTGATAGTCAGGTGCAACAATCGATTTTGGCATTAGCAAAGTATCGGCAAACACAACTAGCAGAGGCAAAATTACAACAAGGTGATCGCGCCGGTGCCGCCACAATGCTTCAAACGGCAGCCAAAACTGCGTTGCAAATGGGAGACACAAGTGCCGCAACAGTGTTGCAAACTTCTGCTACACAGTTACAAGCAGGACAAGATTTATCAGAAGGCGATCGCAAGAAAACCCGGATTGTTTCCAAGACTGTTTTGCAAGATTCATGATTGATTGGTTGGGCGCAATACGGTTCAGATAAGCTTCGGGAGCAGGGGAGGAAAAAATCATTTGTCGTTCAACTCTTTTTCCCCCCTGCCTCTCTACTTCCCCTGCCCCCTCTGCCTGCCTCAACAGATAAATTCGCACGCTCCTTACCGTATTGGGG
>JAQYWO010000302.1 GCA_029379215.1 Rhizonema sp. PD37 | reverse complement strand
TAATAGTTCTCTAAAAGTTTTGCTGTAATAATAAATTTATGATAAATATGTAATATTACTTACTCAAAAATGACTTGAGCCTCCCTGGCTCAGAAGCGGTTAATTAAATTTAGGTATTTATTTCTAACACTTCGGGAGTAGTAAGCGGCTAATGAAATCCACATCAAGTACAACGACACGATACTCGCTCGATAGATAATCAAGCGATAAGCTTGAACTTATAGATACGCTCACATCCTATTTGAGATTGCTATGGTATAGAAATCCTGACGTAGACAAAGAAAGAGGATTAAACCAATGGCAGCAGAATTTAAACACATTATGTTGATGGTTAAGGATGTTCCTACATCAGTAAAATTTTACAGCGAGGGATTGGGACTTCCAGTGAAAGTTGCGACTCCTGGCTGGGGCGAAGTTGATGCTAATGGTACGACAATTGCCTTTCACGCGGCTGAGTCGGATGCTGATGTTGGTTCCTCACCAATTTTAAGCTTTCATGTCGATGACATTCACGCAGTCATAGCTACGTTGGAAAGCATCGGAGCAAAACTCGAAGGACGAATCCGCGAACCTTCTTTTGGTAAAGTCGCAGCTATGCGTACTCCAGATGGACATCTACTAAGCCTTTTACAACCTGTCGCAGTTGGTGCAGCATAAATAGAATGTGCGATCGCTTCTAATAAATAAAATAGAGACGTTACCTGTAACGTCTCTACATGAATTTATAAGCATTTTATTTGTAAGCATTCAGCCATTAGTCCGAAGTACTGTGTATCACTTGTCAAATTGGGTGATCATCAACTATGTTCAGATTACTCCATTCATAGTTGACAGAGCAGGGGTGTAACGCTGAATGCTAATCGATACACAAATTAGCCAGGAGTTTTCACCTGACGCGCCATATCTAGAAAAGAACTCATATTTGCACCAGGACGCCGACGACCGTTGGTACTAGTGGGGGCGAGATGTTTGGGTGCGAAAGTAGTGTCTTTCACGGGTTCAGCGAGGACTTTAGCTGCTGATTTCCCTGTTTTGGCTGGTTCAGCTTTGACGCCTTCAGCAGTCTGCACAAGTTCAATGTCAACTTGGGGCTCACCCTTAGCTGAAGATGCTTTTTTGCCGTTGCTTGCAGCTGGTGCCTTTGAGGCAACTTTCTCTGCCGCTTTCTGAGTGTTGGATGCTGCTGTTTTCGCTACTTTTTTAGTGTTAGATTTTGCTGTTTCCGCTGCTTTCTGAGTATTTGTTGCTGCGGTTTCCGCTACTTTTTGCGTGTCCGATGTTACTGTTTCCACAGCTTTCTTTGCATCTGATGCAGCTGTTTCCACAGCTTTCTTCGCGTCTGATGCAGCTGTTTCCACGGCTTGCTTCACTTCTGATACTGCTTGTTTAGCTTGCTCTAAAGGGATTGCATCGGCGGCTTCGTCAAGTACCATGTAGTAGCCTTCTTTTGTACTACGGAAAAGCCCACTAAAAAAATTCACAATCCCGGAAATTAAGTTTTTGATAAAATCGATCATGACAACTGCTCCTGCCCCTTATATATCTGGTATGTAACCGCAATCCTTAAAAAAGGTACGGAATATTGTTACATTTTATCAAAGTAGAATTGACCTACCTATCTGAACGCATTACCTAATTTAGGTAACAGTCTTTCTAGGTTCTTGTTTCACTAATAACATTGTTTTAACGTTACAGGACAAGTGCTTTAGCGTATTTTTCTCAACTCTTTATAGCCTGTATCCAGTCAGAATTAATTATGGGATTTTACTGTCACCAAGAGCAAGATTTTGACTCAATGCTTTACAAAAGTTAACACTTATCTTCAAAAAAATATATTTGAGTGAAAAAAAGGAAGTGACTCAAACCAGTAAAGAGACTGTCATACCTTATTTAGAAGTGGTGATTATAGTTGGCTAAGTTTTGTATAGACTTAATTAAACTTAGTTTTATAAATAAACCATATGATTCAGCAGATCAATCCTGTGTTATTAGTGCATGGGATTTTTGATACAGGTAAGGTTTTCCATAAAATGATTCCTTATCTGAAGCAGAAAGGCTGGACTGTGTATGACCTTGATTTATTGCCCAATGATGGTTATGTGGGTCTTGACAATTTGGCACAGCAAGTTGCCAATTATGTTGATGCCAACTTTGCACCAGAACAACCCCTGAATTTAATCGGCTTCAGTATGGGGGGAATCGTCAGCCGTTACTATGTTCAACGATTGGGAGGAATTAACCGAGTACAACAGTTTATCACTCTTTCCGCACCAAATAATGGAACTTGGATTGCTTACTGTCGCCAAGGAGTCGGTTGCATTCAGATGCGTCCGGATAGTGCTTTGTTAAAAGAATTGAATCGCGATGCCGCCATGTTAGAACAGATAAGTTTTACCTCTATCTGGACTCCTTACGATTTGATGATTGTCCCTGCAAATAGTTCACAAATGCCTGTGGGAAAAAATGTGGTAGTGCCGGTTTTCACTCATGCTGGAATGCTTACAGACTCGAGAAGTTTAGCAGCAGTGGCGTCCGCACTCGAAACTACAGTTAAGAGCGATCGCCAATTTGTGCATACTCGTAACTCCCAAAAATCGACTCAGGATGACGGTAATGCTTAAACTCCATTAAGTTATAAAAAGGGTCTTCTAAAAAGAAAGTACTATGTTCCAAAGGAGAACCCACAAAGCGGTACTTAGCTTCTTCCCGAAAAAGTAGGTGCCGATGTTGTGCCCTTACCAGCAATTTCCCCCAGTCATCTTCTGAAGTAAAGATTAGCCCAAAGTGTCTGGGATAAATCCCGCGTTGAGATGTCAGTGGTTCTTTGGTAGTATGAGCAACTAGTTGATGACCATAAAGATTAAGAATTAAGGCGTGAGGATTTTCTCGACCAGGAATGCAGCCCAAACCATCAACATAATATGCTTTTGTCTGGGCAATGTCCGTGACAGGAAAGGCAAGATGGAACAAAGTTTGGTTCATAATTGAGTGTTAAATGTAAAGAGGAGAGTATAGTTTATGAATATCTATCTCTCGTATACTTCAATTTTAGGCTTTGATACTCTTGCATACCTCAGTCTTAAACTTCTTGCTCAGCACTCAGCAACGCCAGTCGCCTCAACGGTAGCCAGTGCTGTTCAAGGCAGCGTTTGGTACTCCTCTTGAAGAGGAGAGCCAGTGCGCTCCTAAGAGCGTTGGGGAACCGAACGTAGTTCGTCCGGAGGGAAACCCTCCTTACGACTTCTCTGTTGTCCGGCGCGGGCTCCTCAGAAATCAGGACGGCCTATACGTTTAACTGCTGCCGTTGATACAATGACCAGTACAAACCCTTTTGTTGTAAAAGCGCAGAGTGAGTTCCGCGTTCAGCAATCACACCCTTTTCTAAAACTAAAATCAAATCAGCTCGTTTTAGGGGAGCGAAACGGTGGGCAATCAGGAATACGGTGCGGTTAGTGGAGATTTTTTGCAGATTTTGCAGTACCTGCTGTTCAGTTTCACTATCTAGCGCACTGGTAGCTTCATCTAAAACTAAAATTGGCGCTTGCGAAAGAAACAACCGTGCTAAGGCAATCCGTTGTCGTTGTCCACCAGATAACGCTGTTCCGCGTTCTCCCACATTTGTTTCGTAACCATTAGGTAATTCACTAATAAAGTCGTGAGCAACAGCACATCTGGCAGCTTCTACGACTTGTTGTGAGGTAATGTCAGGATCACCGAGAGTAATATTTTCCAAAATAGTACCGTTGAACAAGAAATCCTCTTGGAGAACTACGGCAATTTGTTGGCGCAGTGAGGCTAAATCGGCGCTTTTAATATCAAAACCATCAATGAGAATGCGTCCTGATTCAATTTGATAAAGACGTTGTAGCAGCTTAGAAAGGGTACTTTTCCCAGAGCCAGAGCGTCCGACAATGCCAACAAACTGTCCTGGTTGTGCGGTGAAAGAGATTCCTCGCAAGATTGGTTCGGTGTTGGCGCGGTAGCGGAAGAAGACTTGCTCAAAGATGACTTGACCTTTTAAAGGTGGTAATACTAAACCAGTTCCTGGTTCAGCTTCTGGTGAAACATTCAGAATATCGCCAATCCTGTCTACGGAAAGTAAGACTTGTTGTAGATTTTGCCACAACTGTACTAAGCGTAAAAGAGGTCCTGTGACTCTAGCAGAAAGCATTTGAAAGGCGACTAGCTGACCGATGGTAAGCTTATGCTCAATTGTTAACTTAGCTCCAAACCAAAGAATGAGTAAGGTAGAAAAATTAGTCAGGAAGTCACCGATATTGCTGCTGATGTTGGAGGTGGTAGAAGCTTTAAAACCTGTGCGGATGAAGCGGGCAAACAAACCTTCCCACCGATCGCGTGCTATTGGCTCTGCTGCGTGGGCTTTTACCGAGTGAATTCCCGTTACCGTCTCTACTAGAAACGATTGACTATCAGCGCTGCGGTTAAAAGTTTCGTTCAGCCAGTTGCGGAGAATTGGTGTTGCGGTAAGTGTCAAAATTGCAAACAAGGGCAGTACTGCCAAAGCCACTCCAGTCAGTGGAACATTGTAGTAAAACATTAATACCAAGTACACCACAGCAAAAATGCTGTCCAATACCACAGTTAATGCCGTACCGGTGAGAAACTGCCTAATTTGTTCTAGTTCTTGGACTCGTGCGACTGTATCTCCTACCCTTCGTGACTCAAAATAAGCTAAAGGTAACCGCATCAGGTGGCGAAACAACTGTGCTGATAAACTTAGATCCAAGCGACGGGCAGTGTGGGTGAAGATAAATAGCCGCATGATGCCGAGTACTGCCTCGAATATTGCCACCAGCAGGAGTGCTAGCGCCATCACATCGAGAGTTGGCAGACTCTCCTGCACCATCACTTTATCAATGACAACTTGTGTAATTAGCGGTGTTGCTAACCCTAAAAGCTGCAAAGTAAAAGATGCTATCAGTACTTCTATGAGTAATTTCCGGTACTGCCAAACTGCTGGAGTGAACCAACTTAGATTGAATTTTTCTTGCTTATGAATTGCTTCTACTTGCCACAGCAACCCATTCCACGATGCCTCGACAACGGACTGCGGTAAGTTTTCACAAGAACTATCAGGATGTAAGGGATTCGCAATAATTAGGCGATCGCCCTTAACTCCATATGCCACTACCCAAGTCTCGTTTCCCTGGGTTTGACTCCATTGCAACAAAGCCGGGAAGGATAAAGTACGTAAATCACCCCAACTAACCTGCAAACGCCGCAGCGCAAACCCTAACTTTTCTGCTGCTTCAGTGAGATGTTTCGGACGCTCTCCTCGGAGTTGGCGTTGCACCCATTCCAGTTGTACGGGATTTTCCAACTGTTGAGCCACCATTGTTAAACATGCTGCCGCCGTGTTCCAGCTAGATACAAAGGGGTAAGATGACTGGATGGGATGCTCTGGAGGAGTGGGAGAGGCAGGGAGTGGGGGAGTAGGGGAAGTTTTTATGATCTGTGTCTCTTCCGCCAATAAACCACCAAGCCAAAATTCATCAATCTGTGGCGTAGATAGTTCTCCCCACAATACTGTCTGCCAGCGCACAATGACAACTTCTTTACTAGCTGCTACAGCTTTGCAATCGTAAGGATACTTTTTTAAGTTACCAAACCAATCACCCTCTTCTAGGGTTGCTAACGGCTTACTCTCACCTTCAGATCGCAAGCGTACTTTACCAGAAACAATAAAAAACTGGTAACCCATTGCTGCTTCAAGTGACCAGATTTTTTCTCCTAATTTTCGCTGCAAAATTTCTGCATGCTCTCGCAATTTGCTTTGTTGTTCAGCAGTGAACCAGCATAGTGGCTGTTCGTTCCAAGGTAGAGAAGCGATCACCCTTGTTGGAAATTCCTCATTCAGAAGTTCTAGTTCGCTTGCAGTTTTACTGTCAGCTTTTGAATTTTCTCTGCTAGCCATTTCTCAAACAACTCATTTTGTAGTGCTTGCTTTAATTGAGTATCTTCTAACGAGGCTGATAAAAATTGTTCTACACGAAACAATCCATAGCATTCCTCAAGTTGTATTGGTCCTACCAAATCTCCTGGATGAACTATGTCAATAGCTGCCCTGAGTTTATCTGGCATTGTTCCTCGGCTCACTGGTCCCATCATACCGTTAACAATTCGGTCGTCTGTTATTGAGTACTCTCTTGCGAGTTGCTCAAAACTGCTGCCCTCTTCAATTTGTGCTTGTAGTTCTTCAGCTAATTCGCGATTTCTGACAATAATCCGAGAGACAACTACCCGATCTAAGTAAATTTTCCGCTCAATGAAATATTCTTGCAGTTTTGATTCCGTGATCGCCTCTTTAAGTTTTTCTAATTTAAATCCTAAAGTCACTGTTGAATGGAATGTCGTATAATCTGTACCATTATCCCTTAGCCACTCCTGAAAACGTTGTGGATCTGTGAGTTGATTTTTTATCCGAAAATCAATGATTGACTGTTCGCTGATAGCTGGACTAATAACAATATCTTCTCGTCTTTGTAATTCTTGTTCAATTACGTACTGACGGATAATTTCTCCAATAAACTGTCCCAATTTTCCGGATGCTTGCAGATATTTTACTGCCTGCTTAATAGAAATTGGCTGCTCATCAACTGTCAACAATGATAGTGAGTCCATGAATTAAAACTAAAAAATATACATAAAGCAGTAAGCATTCAGTCTGTACTTTTGATCTATAGTGCTATCATGACTTAGCCGAGTTGAGTTTGAGGTTTAGACAATGCTTGTTAATAACTGACGGTTAACGGCACGAGCTGACAATGTTAGTTAAGCATTTCTATTTTTCCATAATATTTTTTTCAGGTTTGTATCCTTAAGGGCATTTATACCTGTTAATTAATTTCTTCATTTTTACTCTCAAACCAATAATGCAATAGTAAGCTTTCCTTACTCATGTCGGCAACCAGATCACAGAAAAAATACTTACAAACATCTGTCGAAATTAGGTAAATTCTTAAGCAATTGTACTAGTCCAAAACCAAGCAAATAACATTGCTGTAGTTGCGCCTATCAACGTATTTAAAATATTTACCAATTCATTAGTTAACCAATTAAAGCGAGTTTGCAGGGTTGCGCCAATCACGCTTTCTAAATTGGTAGCAATAAACGCAGCCAGCACACACCAAATGACACCCCTGACATCGATCAAACCAATTGCCCAGCCAACGAGTGCCTGAGCTACGGATGCTAACACACCAGCAAAGGTTCCCTCCAAACTGACTGCTCCTTCTGTTCCACGTGGTACTGGTTGGAGTGTTGTAATCAGAAACGTCCGTTTACCATATGCTTTACCCACTTCACTAGCACAAGTGTCGGAAAGCTTGGTACTGAAGCTTGCCACATAACCTAATAAGAGTAGGGAGTGGGCAATGGGTAGGGGCAGGTTTAATACAGATAACATCTGGGTACATCCGAATGTTGTGTCAAACCCGCCCGTACAAGAATCGGAGGTAGAGATAAATCCCCAATCGATCATTCCTATTGCCAAAGCACAAAGTGCTGCAGTCAAAGCCGAACCCCAGACATTTTCAGGTCCTCTAGCCCCAGAGCGCTTTTCTGCGATTCCCTCTGCTTCTTTTTGTGCCATACCGATGCGTGTCACAAAAGAGCCAACAAGAAAATAGAACATAACTACTATATATCCCTGCCAACCTAGTGTGACCCAAATTAAGACACCAAGTAACCATGCGTGGAATAAGCCTGCTGCTGTGAGCAGCTTTTTAGGAACAATCCAAGCTACAGTTAACAAAATTGTGTTTAGTCCCAATCCTATCAACCAGGATGAAGAATCAATGAAAGATAGCATTTCCCAATATTTCCCAATATTTTTATCAAAAGCTGTCTTGTCCCCAAAAAGTATACTTCACAATTACAGCTCCCGATTCTCAGAAAATCCTCAGTTTTCTACACGGAGACGAGTAATGCAAGTAGCTTGGTAATGAGTAGTCGATAATCAGGCTCGAATACGGAATGGGCGACATATGGAGCTTCCTCTCTTCATCATAAAGGCATGTGATCAATTAGCATTTTCCCTTACAGATACCTAAATACTTCTTCTCTCTTTTCTCTGCCTCCTTCTAGGGGTTTTCCACTTGTTATGTATTTCTCCAGCCATAAATTATTATAATAATTCATGTTTGAAAAAGTACTTTTTTTTTCAGCAAAAGTACCATACTGTTAAAGTTTACGTAAATATTTCATGTAATTTCTGTAAATTTTGACACTGAGGTGTAATTTTCTCAGCAAAGAATCCGATTATCAGTATTAAGAACAGTACGTACCGTCAGGTACAAGTATTAGAACATGTCAATGAATTTCAGTAACTTCATAAACGCTCCTATAGATTTGAATACTACAGCGACCTCAAGAGTATTTACTGACGGACTAAATAGTGGAGATCATTACTACAGCTTTACCAAACAACAAAGTAGCAGTTTTGACCCTTACTTAGACAACGGGAACACCTACGCTGAGATTGATTCGATTCAGGATACAAATGGGAATAGCATTTTCGCTCCTGGTGAAGTCACAGCTTATTCTCAGTTTGAAGGTGATCTCAATCAATCAATCAACACGATTTTACCTCCAGGCACAAACAATGTTCCGGTTTACCCTATTAGCAATGGGGAAACAGAAGACAAGTTAACTGGTTGGATAACGCCCTATGACAACGCTGGGAACACTTCGGATACTCTCAGCAATACTTCTGTTCTTAACACGAGGAATTTCAGCAGTTGGGTAGATGGATCTGCGAATGTGCAACTGCAACACACTACTTGCGATCGCAACACTACTAATAAATCACCTGATACCGACGAAAATCTGAGTTCATCAGGAGAGCTTGGCACTGGTAGCGTCATATCACCAATCCCTACTGATGTCAGCACACAACCAACGACTACTATTTCTAAGAGTACATCATCCCCGACGGCCATTACAGTCCAAAGTGCAGGGAATGTACATATTGAAAACGGTACTCTCAGGGCAGATACATTTACCTACCAATCAGGCTATAGCTTGAGTCTTTATTCTGGCAACGGTAATGTAGACTTTGGTAGTGGCGCGAGAGATGAACTTGATCTACCCCAAATTTCTTCGACGACAGTTAGTATAAATTACGCAAACACCACAACGGGAGGTGTTATTTACAATTCTGGTAATGGGAATCGCGTCTATGATGCCATCACATTTAAAGACGGCAGTCAAATTTTATTAACGGGCATTGAAACCCTCAAATTTGCAGACACCACAATTAACTTATCCGTGGTACCCAACGATCCGTTGTTTAGTCAGCAATGGGACTTAGGTATAACAGGTGTGCCAGATGCATGGCGTTTCACCACAGGTTCTAGCAAAGTCCTGATTGGAATTGAAGATACAGGATTAGGAACAGACAGCAGTGGTAAGATTAACCCCGATCTCCGCTCCAGCATTTTCGCTGGTAATAACTATTTAGATGAGTCGTCAAGTTTCTCACATGGAACTGAAGTTAATGGGGTGATTGCTGCTGCTAGTAACAATGGAATAGGGATAAGTGGCATCAACTGGAATTCTGATGTTTTCAATATTGATGTTGTCGGTGGTGACGCAGGAGATTACGATTTGGCTGGTGCGACACAACTACTCATTAATCAGGCAAATAGTAAGGGTCAGCGTTTGGTTGTTAACCTCAGTTTAGCAGGTGGTGACACTTCTGCATTTGACCAACTTGTGGCAAATAATCAAGATAAAGCCTTGTTTGTGTTTGCATCCGGTAATGCTGATACTAGTAGTCTTGCGAGTCCCGCAAATCTTGCTAGCACATACAGCAATGTTATTGCAGTGGGTGCTGTTTGGGGAACTAAGGACTATTATGGCAATGCACAAACACCAGGCACTCGTATTACGTACAGTGGTTGGTGGGGTTCTGAATATGGAACTGGTTTAACTTTAGTCGCACCTTCTGAGTTTGTCACAACTACTGCCACTCACACTGCTGCATCTACTCCATATAATTTTGGGTACGGAGGCAATGCTAGTAATATTTTTAACGGAACTTCAGCATCGGTGCCAATTGTCACTGGGATTGCTTCCTTGATATGGAGTATTGAGCCAAATCTAACTGCAGGGCAGGTTAAAGCAGTGCTATCTGAAACAGCCTATGATTTGGGTACACCCGGTTATGATACAACTTACGGTTTTGGGATTGTGAATGCCGATACTGCTGTACGACGAGCGATCGCTCTTAGTAGAGGAGCTGCCTAATTTATTTGTAGCCTATTAGATTCTCATAAAGAACGCGGAGGACTGCTACATATAACCTAATACGCTGAATATCTCTCTCCACGCTCTGAAGAGAGGCGAGTTTGGCTTAACACCAATCTGCTAAAAAAAAGCGGCTTGATCAATTAAAAATCCGCGCATTATTTATTCCAAATTAATTTTACCTTTAGGGTGTATTACTACAAGCCTCTACACAAAGACGAGGTTTCAATGCAGGTTTTAATACCTGTTTGGAACTTCGCGATTAGCGCATCATTCATACTTTGCAGCATCGCCCATCTTTCCATTATGCAACGCCATAACGGGAGTGCTGAATATATCAATTAGTCATTGCTAACAAATGGCTAAGTAGATTTGCGTGAATAAACAGTAAACCAAAAAGTTTTTCTCCAAAGAGCGATCGCTAAAATACTTATATGTTT
>JAQYWO010000301.1 GCA_029379215.1 Rhizonema sp. PD37 | reverse complement strand
GTGTATATTCTCTGTAAAAATAATGACAGTAAAAAGAGAAACTATGAACTATGAATTTGGCTGAATATAGCAATCCTCCGCTTTCTTTGTGAGACCAAAGATATATATCTCCGACTTCTTTGAGAAGTCGGAGATATTATTTCTCACAAGTAGGTATGATGATATTTAACTATACTTTTTATGAACTGTTGTTAACGCTGTAGTCTTCTTTAAGCAAGTCTGCAACTTTTCTGCGAGCACCTGAACATGAGGTTCCTCAAGTAGGGAGAGGTGAGAACCAGGAATGTACTGGAGATCTATCCCGTCAGCAATGAGATCGCCCCAGCCGAATTGAAGATCGTATTGTATGCCAATAGCGTCAGATCGATATTGATCTTCTGTTCGCAAAAGAGTCATTTTACCGGGGTAAACTGGGAAGGTATACTTGTCCAAAGCCTGTGTGTTGGCGTCGATAATTTTTAGATGCTTGTCTGTCTTATCCAAATGATGCATCTCATCTAAATAATGCTTGTATCTGTGTTTGAGTTCATACTTACTTTGCTTGCGCCAGCCTACAGCCTTTTGTGTGAGGTAGGTAGGTCCTTGTTGTAAAATATTATTGAGATGCAACAGAAGTCGCTTCAATAATGGCGATCGCTTGCTATATCCAGCACGAAGGGTATCAATCATGACTAAAAGACCGACTTTCTCACCGCGCTTGTGAAGTTGCTGGGCGATCTCGAAGGCAATCACACCTCCAAAGGAGTAACCTACGAGAAAATAAGGGCCGTGAGGCTGAACGGTTTGAATTTCCTGAATATAGTGCGCTGCCATATCTTCTATTCGAGTGAAAGGCGGCTTGCCATCTAGCCCTTGTGGTTGTAGCCCATAAACAGGTTGATCTGACTCCAGGTGCATAAATAAATGTCGGTAACACAGGATTTCCCCGCCTAAGGGGTGGAGAAAGAACAAAGGTGGCTGTGAACCGTTGGGTTGAATTTCTACTAGAGAGGAGAAAGTATCTGTTGAGACTACGCTATCAGAAGTTGTAGATTTATTTGTCTGTCTCAATTGTCCTTGATAAAGGATCTTAGCTAAAGCCTCTACAGTACCTGATTGGAAGAGTGTTGCTAGAGGAATTGATATGCCGAAAGTCTTCTCTATTTGAGCGAATAAGCGTACAGCTAGCAAGGAATGTCCACCCAAATCAAAGAAGTTATCTTTAACGCTAATGGCTTGGATGCCTAGAACTTCTTCCCAAATCTCTGTGAGTTGACATTCTAAGCGATCGCGTGGGGCAACAAAGCTTTTCTCCACCTCTTGTCTATTTCGCTCTGGTATTGGCAGCGCTTTCCGATCTACTTTACCGTTAGGAGTGAGGGGAAAAGCATCTAAAATGACAAAAGCTGAGGGAATGCTGTATTTAGGCAGCTTGTCCTTCAGGAAGCTCCGTAATTCATCAGTTGTACATGCCTGTTGTAAGATGACATAGGCGACTAAGCGTTGATCACCTGGTTCGTCTTCGCGGGCAACAACGACGACTTCTCGGACAGCAGAATGAAGACCTAAGAGTGTCTCAATTTCTCTGAGTTCAATGCGTACCCCTCGGATTTTAACTTGACGATCCATGCGACCAAGAATTTCCAAAGTCCCATCTGGACGATAGCGTCCGCGATCACCTGTGTAGTACAGTAAATCTTGTTCGTCATTGCGGAAAGAGTTCTTGACAAATCTGGAACTATCTGCTAGAGATGCATTGATATAACCTAAAGTGCGAAATGGTGTCCGGATCACAATCTGACCCGCTTCACCAATACCGCACAGTTGGTTGTTGTCTGCTAAAATCAGTGCTTGGGTTTCTGGAAGCGGAGAACCAACAGGTTGTACTCCAGGCAGGAGATTAGCACTTACCCGGTAATAGCACTTTGCCATAGTTGTTTCTGTCGGCCCGTAAAGATTGACGATTTCGCCGGCATTGGGAAAAATCTCACACCACTGACGTATCAGTGTATCCTTGAGAGGTTCTCCGGCAAAAAAGATACATCTTAAAGCACCTAAAGAAACCTCTGTCGGTACATTCACCAACCATGACTGGGCTAGCGTTGGAACCGTGTGCAGCAGAGATATTTGCTCGCGTTCCAACCACCTGAGAATTCTCGTCGGTTCTAGTTCATCGCCTTCTGCTGGCAAACAAAGGGTTGCACCACTTGTCAAAGGAAGAAACACATCCCTCAGGACGACATCAAAGGAAATTCCTGTCAATTGAGCGCTGCGATCTTTCTGGTTAACACCAAAAGTTTGCCGTTGCCAGTTCAGAAAATGTGCCATTCCTTTGTGGCAACCCAACACTCCTTTAGGAACACCAGTTGTACCGGAAGTAAAGAAAATGTAAGCAGCATCGTCAGGAGACAATATGGGTAAGTCTATTGGCTCTTCATCTCCGTCTCTGTGTATCCCTGTGTCTGGATTTACGGAGATAACAGTTAGAGACTCCCATTTTTCTTCTGGGTGCTGATGGCTGATATATAGTAAGTACTTAGCTCTGGCTTCACTTAGTACGATTTGCTGTCGCTGTTGAGGAAGCTTAGGATCGATGGTTAGTAACACACCTCCGCTTAATAAGATGCCCATCATACTGGCAATCAGCCCAAAGCTACGCTGTCCGAACACAGCGACAGTTTCACCCTGCTTGATACCGTGACTCAGTAGAACCTCCGTCACCGCATGTGCGCCATTCGACAATTCTCGGTAATTCCAAGCGCGATCGCCTTGGCGAATTGCCGACTGTTCTGGCGTGTGGTTGACCCAATTGGCAAACATTGCGGGAACTAATTCGTACTCTGGTTCCGGCAATACTGCACTCGGATCTGGAAGTAAAGTTCGAGATTCTGGTGTAACGAGGGAATATAATTTGATGGGGAGATTTGGAGTAGCAACGATTTGCTCAAGTAAATACTCAAATTGATTCAGAAGGCAGGTCATGCGTGCAGCAGAAAACAGCACCTGCTGGTACACAAGTTGCAAACGCAGTTCACCTGAGTGTTCCTCTGCATATAAAGTCATGGAGAATTTTGACTCTGGTTCGCTGAGTTCTACAGAACTGAGGGTTAATCCAGAAAGTGTCCAAGCCGTCTGGGGTGTGTTGATGAAGTTGAACATCACATCAAACACTGGATGTCGGCTTAAGTTACGTTCTGGCTGTAGTTCTTCGACAAGCTTCTCGAAGGGCATATCTTGGTGAGCGTATCCATCCAAAGCCACTTTCCGAATTCGACTCACTAATTCCCCAAAACTCGGGTTGCCAGACAAATCGGTACGTAAGGCAACTGTATTAATAAAACACCCAATCAGCCCCTCAGTCTCAGTCTGGTTGCGACCAGCGATTGGAGTTCCAACGATAATATCTTCTTGTAATGTATAGTGGTACAGCAATGTCTTGAATGCTGCGAGTAAGGTCATGAATAACGTTGCATCTGACCCTTGGCTCAGTACCTTGAGTGCCGTAGTCAAGTTCTTTGATAGCACTAAAGATTGACTCGCTCCTAGGTAATTTTGGACTGAAGGTCGCGGTTGATCTGTGGGTAATTCTAGTACAGGTATTCCGGCTAACTGCTTTTTCCAGTAGTCTAGTAGGGGCGTTAGCGTAGCGTTAGCGAGTCTTCGAGCGTCAGGGCTGTTCGCCCCCACATTCGCTCCCACAACTTCTAACCACTGACGTTGCCAAACAGCAAAGTCAGCATACTGGATGGGTAGTTCTGCTAAGGGATTTGGTAAATTGTTTAAGAAAGCTTCATAGACCGTAGCTAACTGCTGACCCAAAATGCCCATAGACCAACCATCTGAAGCGATGTGGTGTATGACGAGCAATAGAATATGTTCTTGGTCGTCTATTTGTAGCAACGAGCCACGTAGCATCAAGTCTGATGTTAAGTCAATTGAACAAAATGCCTCTTGGTTTAACACTTGTTCAACTTGCTGTGGCTGATGTATTAAGTTAATGACTTTTAGTTGAACTGGTCGAGGCTCTGTTATGACTTGTACGGGACTGCCATCAGGTGATGCAATAAAATTGGTACGCAGTGCTTCGTGATGAGCAGCGATCGCATCCAAGGACTGTTGTAAGACATCCACGTTGAGTTCACCGATTAAGCGTTGGGCAATGGGGACAAGAAAAGCCCGACTGTTTGGTTCCATCTGCTGGGAAAACCACATTCTTTGCTGGGCAAAGGATAGAGGAACCGACTGTCGATTGGCGAGCGGAGGAATGCTTTGATTTTGGCTAGCACCAGTATTCTTGGGCAATTGGGCGATCGCACTAGCGAAATCTGCAATTGTTGGTTTTTCAAACAGCAACTGTAAAGGTATATCTGCATTGAAAGCTTGACGTGTTCGAGAAATCACTTGCGTTGCCAGCAGTGAATGCCCACCCAATTCAAAAAAGTTGTTGTGAATACCTAAGCGCTCAAAACCCAATACTTCCGCCCAAAGAACGGATAAAACCTCTTCAGTGCTGTTGCGGGGTGCAACAAAGCTACTAACATCAATCAAATCGGAAGCATCTGGGGCAGGTAAAGCGCGACGGTCTACTTTACCATTAGGGCTTAATGGCATCGCATCCAAGAAGACGAAAGTTGCAGGCACCATATGTTCAGGCAACTTATCCCGCAAAAAGGAACGCAATTCCATTTGAGTCACTTGCGCTTGTGCCACAACATATGCTATCAGCCGCTTGTCGCCGGGAACGTCCTCTCTAGCAATCACAAGAGTTTGTTGCAGAGCCGGATGTTGGCTGAGTTTCGCTTCAATTTCTCCCAACTCAATCCGGAACCCGCGAATCTTCACTTGATGGTCTACCCGACCGAGGAACTCAATAATACCATCACTGGTGTAACGCGCCAAATCGCCTGTCTTGTATAAACGTGCTAGTTGATTGCTGTCTAAAGGATTGGGAATAAACTTCTGTTGTGTCAGTTCCGGACGGTTGAAATAGCCTCGTGCTAGTCCGACACCACCAATGTGCAACTCTCCCGCTTCACCTATACCTACGGGTTGCAAATCTTCATCTAAAATATAAATTTGTGTATTTGCTATCGGCTGACCAATCGGCGCTATCGTATAGTTAGTTCCGCGCTGACAAGTCCAGTAGGTAGCATCAATCGAAGCTTCTGTCGGCCCATAGCAATTTAACAGAACATTTTCTTGTTTCATTCGCGCCAAGAAGCGTTCTACCAGTTCAACAGGTAAAGCTTCACCACCGCAGGTAACGTGCTTTAAATAACAATCTTCAATGCCTTTTTCCTCAAGTAACACGCGCAGTATTGAGGGAACCAAGGCAATAACTGTGATTTTCTGTTCAATGATAGTTTTGACGAGGTAGCCAGTGTCTTGATGTCCGCCTGGTTTGGCTAGAACCAATTGTGCGCCAAAGCACAACGGCCAGAATATCTGCCACACAGACGGATCGAAGCTAAAAGAAATCGTTTGTAAAACTTTGTCCAATGCGGTTAATCCAAACGTGGTTTGCCGCCAGTTGAGTTGATTTGCGATGCCACGATGGGTAATCATCACACCTTTGGGCTGTCCTGTTGAGCCGGAGGTGTAAATTACATAAATCAAGTTGTCGGCATTAACATCACTGACTGGATTGGATTGACTATAGGAGGCGATCGCCTGCCACTCTGTATCCAAGCAAACGACTTTTGCATTTGACTCAGGCAATCTCGAGTGCAACTTGGAATGCGTTAACAGCACTGGCACAAGGGCATCTGACAGCATAAACTCCAATCTTTCCATTGGATAGGCTGGATCTAAAGGTACATATGCACCACCAGCTTTGAGAATGCCTAACATTCCCACGATCATTTCAATAGAACGCTCTACACACAAACCCACTAAAACTTCTGGTTTGACGCCCAATGTCTGTAAGTAATACGCTAGTTGGTTTGCCTGAGAGTTCAATTCTCGGTATGTGACTTGCCTGTCTTCTAGCACAACTGCGACAGCGTCTGGTGTCTTTTCTACCTGCGCCTCAAACAAGAAATGAATACATGCATCTTGGGTATACTCCGCTTGAGTGTCATTCCACTCCAACTGCATTTGTAGTTCTGGCTTCGCCACAATCTTTTCTTGACCTATATACATTTCTTTTTTATCTCCTCAACTTTAAAAAATATGTGTAGATGTTCAGGGTTAGTCTAAAAATTAGATATTACTTCCGTGAAATTTTAGTAGAGCAAAACCCTAAGTTCTATCGCACGAAGATCTGATTCGTGCAAAAGTTAGTAACTAACACTTAACAGTCAGTAGTGAAAACTTAATTTTTAAGAAGGAAAACACGGAGCGCTATAGCTGTTACTGAGAAAGCACAGAGATCTAATTTACGGTTAAGATCAAGTAGGGATATTTTTATATCTCTGTAAATTAAGTAACGCATTTTAGTCCATGTAATGCTGCGAGTGTTTTCATGACACTCTACAAGCAATTCCTACTCTTTCCGGACAAAATAAAGTTATGGCGTAAAATTAATTGCTCAGGTTCGGTTAATGCTGAAGAGCGGAACTACGCACATTCCTCACCCTGATAGTGGGAAACCATACATGCGCTTTATCTCCTCTTCACTAAAGAGGCTATATCTCCATTCAAAGAATGAAAAGGATAGCATCGCAAGCTTTCTGAAGCAAAGATTATGGGTAGAGAGAGTATTTTAGCAGTCCTAAATCAGTTGTGAAATAATTTCTCGTTCTTTACAAGACTGCTCTTGACTCAGGAGCAGTTTATTCAAAAAATAATTTTCGCGACTCATTTAGGCTCGCTATATCCGAAGCTGTTGAGTTTGAGATGCACTGCATTACCAAGTCGAGGCAAAATCTCAATTTTACTTTCTTATTGAGTCCGGATAATTGGCTCGTGCTTTCTTGTCTTTGTATCAATATTATCTGCTGTGAGCAAACGGGCAAGAACCTGCTGGACGTACGGGTAAGCTGATATCTGTTGCGTAAGTTGGAGAAATATCGGGAGTTGATGCTAATATATTTTCTTGTGGCAGTTGAGTTTTGGCTAATGCCAATGCTCGACGAGCATTAGTTAAATAAACACTATCTTTCCCACCTTTATCAAAAAGCCGTAAATATGCTTCAAGATACCTGACACGTAAGCCCAAATCCTCCGCACCCTGAAGAAAAGGTAGATCGACTTCAACCATGTAGCGGATAGCTAAGAGGGGAATGGGACTGCGTAGGGGACGAAAGTTTGGGTTGTGCAAACCAGGGCTTTCAGTACGATTGTGAAATTCACCTAACATTAGTCCTGATTCAACAAAAAAAGGCTTAAGTTTTTGTTGAACAGCATCAATCATTTTGTCCGTATCATCTAGAGGAATATCAGGAAAGACTAATAATATGACTTTATTGATACCGACTTCTCTGTCTCGCGGCTCCAGTTCAAGGAAGGTATCACGGTAATTCAGAACAATTTCTTCAATTTGCTGTGGTTCTAGATTTTTCGCCCGAATAACTGTTGACCGAATGCTGTCTGACTTAAGTGCTTGAGGCACAAAAGGGCAAACAGGACCTGATCTACCTAGATCGCGATGAGGTCTTCCTAAAAACGTCTTCACCCACGCGTTAATTTCCGTTAAAGCGGAAATATCTTGTTGGAGTTGTTCAATTTCAATAGATGTATAGAGTTGCATCACTCTTAAGTTCCTTTAACTAGGTGTATAATGGGGCTAAATATTTAGCAAATACACAAAGGCAGCGTTCATTTCTGAGACTTCTGGTTAAAATTTTTAAGCAGAATATAAAAAATGATGCTAAACCATTTATTGTGAATTGAAGATAGTGTCTCTTAGGTAAAGAACAATGTACTAGATGAGTAATAGTTACATGTTACTCTTTAATCAAGAATAAATTTTAGGAAAGATATATACAAAAAGTATCTTGACTTTTTCCTTCACTCTCCTTTATTAATTATGTAACCATATATCAGCAGTTATATCATGCTAAGTATGAAGTTAATCTTTAAACCAGAATCAAAATTATAAAGTTTCAATATTGAATTGAGTACCCGGTTATCAAGAAAAACATATTAATTTATCTCCTCAAAAAGTATTTTTGCAAGTAAAGTTTATGAGATTATACCAGAGCCACTTTCATCACAACATCATTAAAATCTTGAGTACTTCCATTAGTAACAGAACCAGTTATATCTTTAAAGGCAAATGTGAAGGTGTTGCCACTCCTTAGGAACGTGGACATGACTCAATCCATCTTAATTAGCTGTAGTGAAACCAAAAAATATTTAAGCGTGATCTTTCTCAAAATCATCTTTGCTACCAGTTTGAATAATATAAGGAGCGAGGATAGTCCCACCCTGAACTCAGCTACGCTCTTACCTATGGCTGCTTTGGCATAATCTTCGCTCTGGTTGGAACTCAAGGATTTACCAGTGATCAGATAAACCACAGTTCCGTTGCGATCGCCAACCTGATAAAAGCCAACAGTATGAAGAAGGAACTTACTCAGATTGTGAACGATGCGATTATGGTTTCGTATCCGTCGAGTTTGCACAGCAGTCAGATTATCGTTCTCGCTCACACGTTCATCACCAAACAGAAACTTGACTCCTTCTCTTTCTGCGGCTGAAAATATTGGATACAGGTTGGCGAGTAGGGGCGGGCGGTTCGCCCCTACTGGATGATTGTCTATTCCAATCAGAGGATTGCCTTCTGCTTCGTCGAAAGCGACACCGCTCGGTGACTGGATTCCATCTTCAAACCTATTCGGCGCAAGACGAATAAATGGGGTATTAGCTGCTCCTAAAGAGGATTTGTGGAAGTTATTCTGAGTACCGTTGTTTGTACGGATGGACATTACGTTGTCTCCGAAAACTAATGTCTTGCCAGTATACGTATTTATTTTTACTTACAATATTGACATTTTTGCTTGATATCCAGTTTATATAAGTATAATAAAATACTCTCTGTAGAGACTAAAACATTTATTTTAAAGTTAGCGTGTGTTTTTATACAAAGATTTTAAAGCTTTAAAAATTTAGTACAATTGAACTATGAATATTCTTTGGTTTCGACGGGATTTACGTATAGCTGATAATGAAAGCGTCTCGGGAGCAACGGCCCAAAATGCTCTCGTCTTGCCTTGCTTCATTGTCGATCCTTGGTTTTATGAATGGGCTGATGTGGGCAAGGCACGAGTCAGGTTTTTGTTCGAGTCTTTACAAAATCTAGATCGTAACTTACGCTCAGTAGGTAGTCGGCTGTATCTTTTTGAGGGAAATTCTTTAAATATTTTGCGAGAAATAACTCGACAGTTAATGCAGCAGGGACACAAACCTCAACTTTACTTCAACCGCGATGTGCAAGTTGAGTATGGGATCGAACGCGATCGCACTATCATCACTTTCTACCAACAACTTAACCTTGACTACCACGTTGGTTTAAACAACTTTTTACAAACCGATGACAGCAATCGCGATCAGTGGTTTAACGAGTACTATACCTACATTAGACAAGCACCTCACCCAACTCCTACACGTATTAACACCCCACAAACAACTTTTAATCTACCCCAACTCACCTTTACTGAACTCAAACAAAAATATAGTGCATTTTACGAAACGGGACGGGTGTACTTTAAAGCTGGTGAAACACAAGCGCAAGCAACTTTAAACTCATTTCTCACTAAACGATTTTACGGATATCATTGGAGACTCTCGAAACCGTGGTTAGCACAACAGAAGGCAACGTCTCATCTTTCGCCTCATCTGACTTTTGGGACGATTTCGGTGAGAAATGTCTATCAAAGGACTAAGGCACGGGTAGCAGAACTGACTAACGAACCTAAAGCTGAATTTTCTTTGAAAGCATTTCGCGATCGCCTGCGATGGCACGATAGTTTTACCCAACGGTTGTACTTTCATCCCGAAATTGCACATACTAATCGTTACCCTGAATTTGATGAATATTATCGAGCGGATGAACTCACTCAACAGCAGCAGGAGTTATTTTACGCTTGGCAACAGGGTATTACTGGTTTCCCGATGGTTGATGCCAGTATGCGCCAGCTAAAAACGATGGGTTGGATGAACTTCCGCATGCGAGCGATGTGCGCGACTTTCTTAACAATTAATTGTGGTATCTCCTGGCATCATGGAGCTAGGCACTATATGAACTGTTTGATAGATGGGGATTTAGCTATTGATAACTGGCAGTGGCAAATGCAAGCAGGAATTACTAATCCCCTCAGTGACACTTTTCGCATCTACAATCCCAATAAAAATATTGAGGAAAAAGACTCGGACTTACGCTTTATCTATCACTGGATACCAGAGTTACTCGGATACGGCTTACCTGAGATTCTTCAGGGCAAGTACATCGAGCATGGTTCGTATGTACCACCAATTTTAGATTGGTCACAGACTCGCTTGGTGAATGGTAAAATTATCTCCGACATCCGTAAGCGCGTCAGAGAACGATTGATAGTTGAAGGTGGTGAGGAGTATGAGAATGCCAATGCTGCCAAAACTGCTGTAGATAAACACCTCGAGTCTAAGGATAAACAGTACCAGCAATTTAAAGATAGGGAGGCTATACTATAGTCGGCGATCATCCAAACGGATTTGAACTTATATATTGACAAAACGTAATAAGTATGACATGCAATGGCGAAAAATGTGGCTGCATAAGTCAACATTGTGTATCCCTACTAGCATCCGTGACAGGTTAAGCTAATTGCATACTTGTCAATATACCTAATGAATGAAA
>JAQYWO010000300.1 GCA_029379215.1 Rhizonema sp. PD37 | reverse complement strand
TTTTATTAACTCAGCACTGCTGGGTCGTTTTGCACTGCTTAGTCTAAACTCCAGTATCTAGAAGGTAATTGAAATTTAATTATGCGAATTCCGCCATCTGAAAACTGTTGATCATCATTAATAGGATGCTGAGTTCTTTCATCCTGCGTTGGCAACCTGTAAAAAGTCACGGATTCAGTAAGCTGGCTATTTAAACCTTGTTTCTCACTCCACAATTTTAGCCATACACAAAATCGATTTGCATCATTCCAGTTGATTCCTGAGATTGTTCTTTTAGCATCAAGAGCAGGAAATCGCTTGTTTTGAATCCCTGTCTCATCAAGAAATAGTTGATATTCAGCATAAGTTATGTAGCTATCATTATCAATTTCTAATTGCTCATCAATTCTGACTAACTTGCTTAATCGCCGTCTTAGTTTTACCTGCGCCGCTAGTTGAAAAATTTCTGGTTCATCTGATTTTAAACCTGCTTCTAATGTGGATTCTAACTCTTGCCTTACAGATGGTTCGACACTCATTCCTTCAAGCAAGCAATCATATGCAATACTTAAAGATATAACATTGGAATTTTTCAAAGCAGCACGAATTAAATTGGAAGTGTCACTTTTAGCTGCATATAAGCGAATAGTTTCATCCCACCAAGATTCATTAATATTATTTATTAATATCTGTTCATTACTTAACTCTTTCATTTGTACTGCTGTTAAATATTCTTGAAAACTTTTATGAGCGAACTCGTAAATTCCTTGTTGCTTTTCTAATAACAATCCACTGACTTGCTCAATATACTTGAAAAAAGACTCTGGGTTTACCGTAATAGGTGATACAGCTTTCAACTGTCGTTTGATTATCTGTTTTCCAATATCTAAATTAAATTCACGGGTTTTTTGTTGCATTAAATTCAGTGCTAATACTTGCAAAACAGATTGTAATTGCGCTGCTTTTAACTGGATTGAATAGTCTATACCTTTAACCTCTTGTCGCCTTGCTAACAAAACTTCACAGATTTCTGCATAAAGTTCTACCCGCGATCCTGGAAGTGTACCCCGATTATCATGAACTGTAGCAATCATCGTTAAAAGTAGAGGGTTAAGCGCCATTGACGCTAATGCTGAATTTTGTTTGATACACCCAATTAAATCATTTGCTTTTCTTCGAGCATCTGTTTGCACTCCCGGATCTTCTTTTCTTCCTTGGCGTATGATTTCATTTTGCAGATACCAATTGTTTATAAACTCCTCCATCTGCTTAAGGCTAAAAGGTTGTACCTCTAAGAAAAATGGTTGCTGTTGTAGTTGAGCCTCAAGATAGCCATAAAGTCGAGAAGTTAATATAAAAGTTGTCTCGGGGTATGCTTTCATCTGGACGTCTACCCACTGGCTAACCTGTTGACGCTGATTTGTATCCGCAACTTCATCCAGCCCATCTAGCATAACCAAACATTTACCTCGAATTAGCTTGTCCTGAAACCATTGCAACGGTGGGTTAAGTTTCGTACTTGATTCAGTCGATTCAGTTTTCACAACTTCTGTAACTAGTTGCGCCAAATTAGGGGGTTGAGGATTGGTAATGCGATCGCGAATCTTCCGTAAATACAATAGTATTGGGATAAGTCTTGGTGCTTTAGGATGTTTTTGTCGTTGAGCATTTTGAGCGTAGGTTAAAGTTAAATGCTCTAACAAAGTTGTTTTACCATATCCTGGGGGCGCAATCACTACTATGTGCTTATAAATTAGCTCATCACGGATTTGTGCTAAAAAATGCCAAATATTAAAATCTCCAAACGTTTCTTTTTGAATTAATGCTTGTGACATTTGGATAGGACTCTTCGATAACATTCTTAGTGGTACAAATACTTTATCTAAATTAGGAGTACATGCTCCTGGAGTTTTTAGCCCTTGTGTTCGATATGTGCGGTAAGTATAAATTAAATGTTGATAATATTGAGCTTTAAATTGTGAGATGAATTCCCAAATTAAAATTTCCAGCTTGCTAACTAAACCTAGTAAGTTCTGGGGAAGGGTTGCTAACAGCAAAATTTTCTGCGGCTCCTGATTATTGGGTGTTTGAGGTCTTTCATCGTCAGTTGGCTTAGGCTCAACGATTGAAAAGAATTCACCAGCAATCGCTTCTAATTCAGAATTTCCCGGATTTTCTTTACGCGCAGATCGAACTAGGTCAATGAGCCATGCCTGAGCTTCTGCTTTTTGTATCAATTGAAAGACAACGGTTTGTAAATTACTGTCACTAGTAATTTCATTTAAATTCTTATCTAACTCATAATATAATAATCTTTCAAGTAACGATTTACTTGGAAAAGCATTGATTAAAACCAGTTCTAGTCGTTTAAGCTGCTGACGAGACGGCATTTAATTTTCAATAAAAGTTAAATTGTGGTACAGATAAATAACAACGAAGACTACTTATTTTTCGAGCGTTGCCTCTAATGCCGCCATCCTTTCCTCAAGCTCAAAAACTCTACGTATCAAAGCCACATCATCAGTACAGCCAAGATAATGTGCCAAAGCATCGAGCATGACCCTGGTTTTAGTCGTACCAGTCTGCTGAGCATAAGCATTAAGCCGTTCATCCAGCTTTATAGGAAGCCGGATACGCTCATTGAGGTGAAGCCATACTCTAATTCTGTACAGCAAAGTATGATATTGAATGACTTCTCTATTATGTACTGTAATAGAGAAAAAGTACTTCAGTTAGGCTCTTAATTGGGGTGAGTGCATGATGAGTGTTAAAAATTGTTGCCATAATGCGGTTTACTTACAACATCGAATACTCCCGCATCGCCACATCAATCGCCACAAGGTCATACGGTGGGTCAAATTGTCGCCTATTCTTGATTGGGATTAACACTGCCAACACCCCCATCAAGGTAGGCAAGTCTTTGACCGGAGTATTGATACATATTCCAGTCATACAGGCCCACTCGTACCATTGTTGCTGTTCAAGTGTGATTGAAGTTGGATCTCGCTTTTCAGGTTCCGGTTTCTTCACTAACCAACCTTCCTCCAAACACCCAACAAAATACCCTTCACGGTTAGTGACTTTACCTTCTTTAGCCTTTTGGTCAACATAAGCTATAGCTTCTACAAATTTCTCCCCATAGACTGCCCACAGCTTTTCTGCCTTAGCTGGGATTAAATGAATCTCAGCATTTTTCAGTATTTGCATAATTTCAGTGGGGAATGTTGCAGCTCCTCCAGTTGCAACGCTCTTAACTGCTGTCATACCCAGTTTTTTAGGAGTTACAGCCTCAACTGCTAAACCTTTAGGCAAGTAGTTCAAAAAGTAGTTCTCTTTATCATCCTGACTTACAAGCGAACCAGACTTTCTGAGTTGAACCGCAGCATCTAACATTGAGTCTTCGCCATACTCGGTTAAACAATGGTACATTTGCTCATTCGTCAAAATAACACCCATCTCCATCAGAGTTTTGGAAAGCTGCAGCGATACCATCACTTCAACGTCTTCATTTGAGGGCTTATTGTGATTTTCAGTAAGCTTAGAGCAAGCATCTAGCAATCGACTTCCAACACTTGCCAGCACTTCTAAAACGAGTAACGGAATTTTACTGAAGGCGATCGCTCTGTTGACCACAGACTGTGCCGTCAATCCCTCCGAATCCATCTGCCTTTGTATCTCTACCCCAGTGTCCTGGTCGTAAATGGGAGGAATTTGAGCATAACGGTTACCATCCGGTAGACTTCGCCAAATCGATGGGGTGTCCAAAACAGGGACGCTAACAACAAGTTGTTGTTTATTTATTAATTTATTAACAACACTGTTCGTGTCCGTTTGAGGGTCGTCCAAATTTTGGACTGGTTCGGTTTCTACTGACTCTTCTTGAGTATCCGTAAACTCTGTGTTACCTTGTTGTGTGAAAGGAAACTGCAAAACTTTCTTTGTACGGATGTCCTTAATATGGACTACGGGTTCTGGTTTCCACTCCTCTACTGGCTTGAAGGAATATTCGTTGCTTGTGCCAGGCCGCGAGTTCTCTCTTAGGATGTTCTGCTCAACTGCCTGATTCAATCCCTTAATGATTGTTTTCCTGTCACAGCCTGTCCTTTGTGCTACTCTTGATGCGGATTCGGTGAATGTGTTACCAGAAATTGTCCGGTAAAGCGCTTGATTGAGGGCGAAGGATTCGCTAAGTGTGGATTTAGACTCTACTATCTTACAGAGTCTGTAGAGTGCTGTGTCTTTTAATTCTGGTGGTAAGCTCTGTATCCACTCTAAGGAGACTGGTTGGGCAGTACAATCTTGTTCAAGTCTATGTTTTTCCCATTTTGGCAACAGAATTTGTGCGGCATCATTAGTCATGTTGCCACGTGTGGACGCGCTCGTGTTCATTTAAACCTCTGTTTGCTTATATTGGGTAGCGGTAGTCAGAACCCCTACAACAAGCTTTTTCTACTATTAACACAATGTGTATACTTGTTGCAACAATAAAGAGAGAACTTGTTACCCCCCAATAAAAGCCAAACCCGTCAAGTATCTGACGGGTCCTTTGGGGTTGGGAGTATTTGTACAGCTCGCGCTATTTTGTCATGTATTTGCCTGAGAGAACTATTCTCCTCCCTCAGGCTGCTGATTTTTTTGTCACTTCACCTTCTAAAACAGCAACTTTCTGCTTGAGATACTCCAAGTCCGCATAAATTGTGGTTAAATCAGGTCTAGACAGGGGTTCTGTGGTTAGGTAATCTCTGACCCAGTCGATAATGACCTCAGAAGCGTTTTTTCCTTCAGCATCAACTCTTGCCATAAACGCATCTTTAGTCTGCTTATCGATTCTAACCACGAGTCGGTCATCCTTTGAGAGCTCTTGTTTTGTCATACAACTTGATTCAAATAGTAGTTCTTAGTTTATTTTGTCCCAATTTCGGTGAACTTGGTGCAACACTGTTGACACTAGTTATAACATGTTATACCATTGTGGTAACACAAAACAAAAGACGCCTCTCTCCCGCCAAGAAGTGATGACGCCTTTGTTTTAAACCCTTAAAGGATATACAACCAAATGTACCACCATTACACAGAAGCTGACTTCAAGTTTGAGTCTTCTGCTAAAAAATGCATTGTTGAAAATGTTGACGAGCTTTCTATCGCGCAAGCCGAACTTTCTGCATATATAGAAGCCCAAGCCCAAGCTATAGCCCCGGAAATTGAAATCGACTCCGTTATTGATATCGACTTCGGAACACTCTACCGTGTTTGGGAAGGTCACCGCTTGCAAGGTACTTATTACCATGCCTTGGACGGTAAATGGGTAGTTCAATCTAATTACAACAGTAATCGCCCAAGATGCAACACACAAAGTGAAGCAGAACTGCTGGTTATAGCCATGAGTGGACTATTGGTGGCTGACACGGCTCCTGAATTAAGAGACATAGAAAAACTTTTGGATAAGCCGTTTGACGAACTGACGCCCTTGGAATGGGAATACCTGAAGCAACAAGCGCTATTAGCAGCGTAGGTTTCAACGCAGGGCATAGGGCAATACCTTGTGACTATGCCCAGAAATAATGCCACTAACTGATCGTCGCTGCCCAAATAACGACGCAAGCAATCTCCCTCCACTCAATATAAGGTACTTGACCGATGCCTGCTACTAAATTTGTGGCTCTTGCCCACACTCGCTCCAACTACACTTATTCTGTCTTTCATCAGTCATTACTGCTACTGCATGAAAATAATAGCGAAGACTACGCCTTGAAGCATCTTTACAGTCTTGAGAACACGAAAGTTCTTCTTGACAAGTGGGGATGGACATCAGAACAAATCAAGGTGGGAATTGATAACGCAACTATCGATGTCTATGAAAAGGTAGTTTGGTTGCACATTCCCTCTTATATCATTAAAAAGGGAGATCGCCTCAAAATCCGTGGCATTTCTCGCTTCATCTCCAAAGCTGATTACGTCCAAGTTTTGATTGACCGCGCTTGGTCAAAAGCTGATCCTTATAAACTTCAACCCGCTAACAGTTGGGATGAGTTCGTTGTGATGGGCAACGCTGGGGATTTTTACGAGGTCAATCTTACTCAGCACGAAGTAACTTGTACTTGTCACGCCTACAGAGGATTACGATTTGCTTTTGAACAGGATGCGATCGCAACTAGATATTTGATTTCAAACCCCATCACACAAGGGCAACTACCAGATAAGCATGTATTTGCAATCTGGAAGTATTTGGGTGTTGAAAATCTGCAGCAGTATGAATATCAATTTATGGAACGCCGTGACCGATTCTTAGAGAAAGCGACTCTGTGGGAGTGGGAGGCTCTTGAAAGAAATGAAGAAATGGCAATTTGGTAATAATAGCGAAAGAGCGCTGATTGAGAAATTGAAAAAATTGTGTTAACTATTAATAGTGTTGAGCTATCAAAGTACTGTTTTCTCTAAGTTTTAGGATCACAAAGGAGGTTTTGTAACATGCTTATCGACGCATCTCACCAAATCGCTGAAACCCTATATTTTCCGTTGAGATGCGTCGATGGTATACGTGGTAGGGCTTTGAGACCTGTGTTTTGCTCTATTTTGGCTCGCTCTGAGCATCGTTTTTTGAGATGCGTCGATTTGGCGGCTGAAACCTATACTGGGTGAGGGCTCCCAGACGAACTCCCTACCGATTGGGTTAAATCGGATTAGTTGGAAACCAAAATAGAACCAAGACCTAACATGATAGAAGAAATTTCCCTACCGATTGGGTTAAATCGGATTAGTTGGAAACGAGTGATTAGTTACGCCTTGATCAACCCCTTGAGTATCCCTACCGATTGGGTTAAATCGGATTAGTTGGAAACATTTCATGATTTTCCTTTTGTGGAGTATACAATTTACCCTACCGATTGGGTTAAATCGGATTAGTTGGAAACTTTAATGATGCTACTGGTAACGCAACAAAACCAACCCTACCGATTGGGTTAAATCGGATTAGTTGGAAACTATCTTTTAGGATTCATGGTTTTGTGATACAGTTATGTACCCCTACCGATTGGGTTAAATCGGATTAGTTGGAAACAAGTAGGCTTCGCAACTGGCGTTGAACTGGTATTTGTTCCCTACCGATTGGGTTAAATCGGATTAGTTGGAAACGTTTTGTTAACTAAGTAATAATTACCAAAGCCGAATTTCCCTACCGATTGGGTTAAATCGGATTAGTTGGAAACATTGGCACAAACGCATCCAATGTTGTAGACAATGGTAGCCCCTACCGATTGGGTTAAATCGGATTAGTTGGAAACGCGAAGGTTACGCTAGTTACTACAGCGGTTAATATGACCCTACCGATTGGGTTAAATCGGATTAGTTGGAAACACATCTCCGTTATAAGAAGCACTTTCCAGTACGGGTTGCCCTACCGATTGGGTTAAATCGGATTAGTTGGAAACAATTTCATCCATTTATAGTCGTCAACTATGGATGAATCCCTACCGATTGGGTTAAATCGGATTAGTTGGAAACTAGAAACACCAGTAGATAGCTTATGAGAATGTGGACCCTACCGATTGGGTTAAATCGGTAGGAGCACTTACTTGAAAAACGTCAACGAAAAGCTTTGCCAAAGGTATCATATTCAGATCCTGTGGATCTTTATTCCGTAAAAACATCAATGTTGCGAAGAGCGCCACAGCATAGCCAGTGTACATTGACAGTTGAGCGAAACTTAATTTACCATACCTCAGTGATGGGGAGGACAATGATCGCGCTATCTCAATGGTGCGAGAATGTCTAGCAGTCGATATGATGTTCCAAACGAGTCACACGTGCTTGTAAGTCAGCGATCGCACCCTTGACACCATCAGGGTTAACCTCTTCGAGATACCGCGCTATAGCTTCTCTCACAATATCCGCTTCTCGAAGCCCACTGACTTGAGCAATTTGTTGAATTTTTCGGTGCCACTCAACAGGAATTCTCGTACCGACCATTGGTGATACTGCCATTGCTGCTTACCCTTTGCTAATCGCTTCAGTACAAGAATAGCAAAAATTTTTCGGAATGATAGCAGTGTTATCATGCTTCTATCAGGCTCGGAGAATAACAATTATGGTTGAAAAACTTGAGCAAAAATATTGCGGCAATGCCAATTGGACAAATGAGGGTTTGCAACCAGTATTAGGACATGATAATGATAACCGGGAATGCGACATTGTTTTTGTTCATGGCTTGGCTGGTCATGCTTGGGGGACTTGGCATCCGGAAGGCAAAGACGGAAAATGTAGTGAATTCTGGCCAGCTTGGCTGTGGAAAGATTTAAAAGACGATGGCATTGATGTTGCTGTCTGGACTTTTGGGTATAAAGCACCACGCCTGAACTGGAATGGTGTTCCCCAATCACTCACTGTTCTCGCTAATGAATTATTAGAATTCTTGAAGGATAAGAGTATTGCCAAGCGCCCATTAATTTTTATTACCCACAGTATGGGCGGACTGTTAATAAAAAAATTACTTGAAACTGCTAGGAATATTGGGAATGAAACTACTAATGATCCTCATCATGTTTTCTGCCAAAAGCTTATAAAAACAACCAAGGGTATAGTATTTTTAGCAACCCCACATCGGGGTTCATCATTAGCTAATCCTATAAAATGGTGCATAATTCTTCCAGTTGGAATAAACGTTAAAGAGCTTCAACCAAACCAAGGTGTATTAGAAGCCTTGAACAAAGATTTTCGAGAGTTTATTTTTAACGAATTCGGAATTAAGGTAAAAGTCTATTATGAACTGAAAAAACTTTTTAATATCATTTTAGTCGTGGATAAAATCAGTGCAGATCCAGAACTCAAATCAGTAACTCCTATAGGAATAGGCGAGGATCACAATTCTATTGCTAAACTTAAATCAAAAACAGCAGAAGTCTATAGTGGGACAAAAAGTTTCATTAAAAGCCTTTTGAGTGAAGGTTTGGAGGAGCAAAGTATTGATATTAATAAATTAGTGCAAGAAGTGCGTGAAAAGGTAAAACCCTATATAAAAGAGCACTGCGCTACAATGCAGGTATTGGATATGACCCAGCCGATTGGATTAAGTAACATTTACACTGATGTCAATATTTTGGAGAAAATAACTGGGCGCACGCGGCGCGAGATTGCTGAAATAATACAAAACTGTAATCTAGAAGATTTTGACCGCTTTGGACTGAGTAAAGTAACAGAGAAGCGAGTACTAGGACTCCAAGCAGTGCAACAGCATAGGAAGCTGATGGTGTTGGGTAAACCAGGGGCAGGGAAGAGTACATTTTTGAAATACTTGGCAATGCAATGTACTGAAAGACAGTTTCAAAAGGAACGCTTTCCAATTTTTATTACTCTTAAGGATTTTGCAGAAGCACCCGAAAAGCCAGATATTCTGAAGTACATTACCAAACTATTATCTGACAGTGATTTAACAGACGCTAATGTAAAAGCACAACAACTGTTAAAACAGGGTAAGGTATTGATTCTGCTTGATGGGTTGGATGAAGTGCGGGAAGAGGATGCCAGCAGGGTTTTAAAACAAGTTCAGGAATTTTCCTATCAGTTTAGCGCCAATCAATTCATCATCACCTGTCGAATTGCTGCTAAGGAATATACTTTTCAAGGGTTCACTGAAGTAGAAGTCGCAGATTTTAATTCTGACCAAATAGCTAGCTTTGCTCAAAACTGGTTTCAATTTAAAAAAGACCCAGTTAAAGGTGAGCGTTTCATTGAAAAACTGAAACAAAATAAACCAATTGAAGAATTGGCAACCAATCCCCTACTTTTAACCCTACTGTGTTTGATATTTGGTGAAGCTGGAGATTTTCCTACCAATCGTTCTGAGCTTTACACCGAAGGTGTAGATGTGTTGTTAAAAAAATGGGATGTTAGGCGTAATATTGAGCGAGATAAAATCTACAAAGACTTGTCATTGCAGCGGAAGGAAGACTTGCTTTCACACATTGCCCTAATTACCTTTGAGCAGAAGGACTATTTCTTTAAGAAAAAGACGGTAGAAGGATATATTGCTGATTTTATCCGCAATTTACGCAATACTAGCACTACAGAGTCAGCATTAGAACTGGATAGTGAAGCCATTTTGAAATCAATTGAAGTGCAACATGGGTTACTGATTGCACGAGCAACGGGAATCTACTCCTTTTCTCACCTGATATTCCATGAGTATTTCATGGCAAGAGGAATAAAAGAAAGGTTTGCTTGGGCAAGATTAGCAGAGCATGTTACCCAGAAACGGTGGCGAGAGGTCTTTTTGTTGACTACAGGAATGGTGCAGAATGCTGATGACTTATTAAAGTCAATGAAACATCGAATTGATGAGCTTCTAGTAAGTGATGAAAAATTGCAGCAGTTCCTCACTTGGGTTAACGAAAAATCTAAATCTATAGAACTACTCTATAAACCTGCTGCTGTAAGAGCTTTTTATTTAGAGTTTGCTCATAAATTTTTTCTGGCAATAGATAAAGGTGAAGAGATATTTTCAAACTTTAGTATTTGGTATTTCTCACTTGCCTCGAGTATAGACAAACATCTTGAATATATTTTTTCTTGTCCATATGAAGAGGATCATTTATTTGAACTTTATAACGATCTAGCGGATCTCAAGAATGCAATAGAAATTGAATGTGTACATAATAGTGATTATGACTATTTTGATACAACCTGTGACATAAATGATGATGAAGACATGAAAAAACTTCAAGCTGAAATTAACAAGGTTTATCAGCGTGTCAAGGATCCAAATCGTAAAATAGCTCAAGATATAGAATTTGACCTTACCATTGCTGATGACCTTTATAATAGT
>JAQYWO010000299.1 GCA_029379215.1 Rhizonema sp. PD37 | reverse complement strand
TTATAGTTCCTTTAATTCTCTTCGAGCTTGTACAACTTAAGTTTACTAAGCATTACCAGCAAGAATCAAAACATGATTCATTTTTTGATATTATTTTATGGCTAGCTTCTTTTTCCATAGTTTTTATTCTTATCGGTCTTTTGTGTCACTCGCTCACTTACGAACAATTGCTACAATCTCATCTAGATCGCAGTGTGACAACAGTCTTTAATAAGGAAAGTAGTCTGAAATTAGCACTATCATTTTTTGTTCAAGACTTTGATTATTTCCTTTTAGCACTTCCTGCAACTATAATCATCTTTAAAAAGAGACAATGGGAAAAATCTTTTCCTCTTGTTTGGCTGTTGATTGTTTTCATCCTTATTTTTAATCATCGACCAGTTTGGTATCATCACTACCTTTTAATCTCTATTCCTCTCACCTGGCTAGCTACATATGGAGCAACATTATCATCTGATTTTTTTCAACAGAAGAATTGGTACTCTAACTTCAAGCCAGAAAATCTTCAAAAATTAACTTTATCGGGCTTTGCAGCAGGGGCTTTAATCTTTTCAATTCTCGTTTCTCCTATTAAGTTAGGAATTATTCAACTAGAAAATCATAGATATATAGAGAAAACCCAGGACAATATTCAATTGGTCAAGGTTATGTTAGAGTATAAAGAATCTACTCAATGGGTTTTTACAGATTGCCCAATTTATGCTTTTTATTCAAACTTACTTGTCCCACCAGAAATTGCTGTTCTTTCTCATATAAGAATAGAATCAAAAAAAATAACAGATGAGCAACTCCTTTCTATTTTTGGAATTTATCATCCTGAGCAAGTTCTACTATGTAAATCTAAAACTATTCAAGGTTACCTGAATAGTTATCTCAACGAATACTACTTAAAAACATATGAAAATCATGCAGGTACTCATTATTTATTAAAAAAGATTTGAGGGCAGTAGGAACGGAAAATTGATGCTAAGATTTCTGTCAATAGTAGCAAAATTATCATCACTTTTCTTTGATATAAGTAAGTCGGCATAAATAAATGAAAGTTTGTAGTAAGCGCTTTAGCGCTAAAACGCTTACTACGAGCTAATTTTATCCACTTTACTTTTCTTTACATAATCCTATTTTTGCTCGCCAACTTACTTATTTCCTTGAGTTTGGACTGAACAGCTACAGAAAAGCAGTCAGTAATGGAACTGACTGCGGTAAAATCAATGAATATTATTTTCGGATAAGTAGGTAAGTGAAAATAAATGAAAGTTTGTAGTCAGGGCTTCGTGCTGTTAAAATCTTTGCTCTGAGCGCTGAAGCGCTCACTACGAACTAAGAGTATATTTTATATTTAATTTTACCTACCTATTTAAGATTGCTAATTACCTATTAAGAGCAACTTACGTCACTACTTGTGCATAAGATTAACACGCTCTCCAAACTCCTCGTTGTAACCTTCTTCGCCGTGTTCGTTAATATCCATGCCTTGTAGTTCGGCTTCTTCTTTGACTCGTAAACCGACAGTGGCATCTAGGATTTTCAGAATGATAAAAGTCCCAACTGCTGCGAAAATATAAGACACAAGAACGGCTATAACTTGGATTAAGACTTGACTGGGATTGCCATATAACAAGCCATTTGCTCCAGCTGAGTTGACTACCTTGGTAGCAAAGATACCTGTGAGAATTGCCCCAACAGTACCACCAACACCATGTACGGGATATGTATCCAAAGCATCATCAATATGGAGTTTGTGCTTGAAGCTCACGGCATAAAAGCAAACAAAGGAGGTAATAGCTCCAATTAAGATGGCTCCTAACGGTGTGACAAATCCGGCTGCTGGAGTGATACCCACTAAGCCTGCAACTGCTCCTGTAGCTGCACCGACGGCTGTTGGTTTACCGCGTAAAACTTTTTCGAGGATGAGCCACATTAAAGCTGCCGCCGCTGCTGCTGTATTTGTGGCGACAAAGGCAGATGTTGCTAACCCACCAGAAGCCAAAGCACTACCAGCATTGAAGCCGAACCAGCCAAACCACAATAACCCAGCACCTAGTAAGATGAAAGGAACGTTGTGAGGAGGGCTGAGGCGTTCGGGATAGGTTTTCCGGGAGCCAAGGACGATCGCAGCTACTAAGGCAGAAACCCCTGAGCTAATGTGTACCACTGTACCCCCAGCAAAGTCGAGTGCCCCTAACCCACCGTACAAACCTAAGAATCCTCCTTTCGCCCATACCATGTGAGCTAAAGGAGAGTACACAAAAGTTGACCATAACAGCACGAACAAAGAGTATGCTGTAAAACTCATGCGCTCTGCGATCGCTCCGGAAATCAAGGCTGGCGTGATAATGGCAAACATGGCTTGGTAAATCATGAATGCCTGATGAGGGATTGTGGGAGCATAGGATGTTATGTCGCTATAGTTAGCGTCGGCTGTCTTGAGAGCATTTTCATAGGGAAAGTGAGGTAGATAAGCTGTTGTATCTAACTTGACTATTCCTGGATCAATAAATGCCCAATTCAAATTACCGATGAATTTACCGAAAACTGAAAGATTCGGTGCAAAGGCAAGGCTGTAGCCCCATAGAATCCAGGTAACTCCGACGATAGCCATCAGCACGAAGCTCATCATCAGGGTGTTAAGGATGTTGCGCGATCGCACAAATCCACCATAGAAAAACGCCAGCCCTGGTGTCATCAGTAGAACTAAGGCTGCTGCCATCAGCATAAACCCTGTATCGGCAGCCGTTTGAGCATTAGTAATTGCTGCATTCGCATCAACAGGTGCAGCGAAGGCATTGCCTGTAAACGAACCACATATCAACAGTAGGGCGAACGCCCCAATTATCAGAACTTTCTTTAACACTTTTTTGTCTCTTAGTACTAGCAATTTTGTATAAAGGCTGAGGGGGAATAGGGTGAAAGAACAATTCCCCATTTCCTATTTCCAATTACCGAATGCCTCCTAATAACCGTTTACCTTTCCAAGGTTGAGATTTTTGTAGGGTAATCTTTAGGTACAGACGAACTGCGATCAGTGATGGAAAAGTTAGGATAAGCCAAAATACCCGTCTTGGCAAGATCTAAACCTTCAGTTTCAACTTCAGTTTGAGGCGGTACAAAGGAATTTGCCTGTACATCTTGTTGGGCTTGAGGAGCAGTTGCTGGCTTATTGCATCCTGGAGCGAAGGCAAAGGCACGTTGAGCGATAATTGTCATTATTGCAACGAGGAATATAGCGAGTAGTATCCTGGTAAAAGATTTGATGAAATATTCTACCACTGGATTGGGTTGAACTGACTCGCTTGATTGATGAGCTTGCCTATTCAATTTCATGCAAGTTGCTAATTATCAAAAATTGTCTTTTTTTTTTCAGTATGAGCTTATATTTTTTAGTATTTAAGCATACCTAAATTTATTTTTTGTATCTCAATATACCATTATCCGGCACTGATTGGCAACTTAAGTCATTACTTACAAAGATTTTTGTCAATACTTGATTGCTTGAAAAGCGAAGTTGTTTATTAGGGGATCGACTTAACCTAGATTTTCGTTGTTTAATTATTGATATCCATGTTCATATCACTTATGAAAAATTTGTATTCACATTCGCGGAAAAAACATGATTATTAAGACACTTAGTAAAGCCAAAGACATTCCAATTAAGTCATAGCGATCAGGAACAATTCCGTCCACCTTCCAACCCCAAAGCATTGCCATAGCAATAAATACACCTCCGTATGCTGCGTAAACTCTACCGAAATTAGCTGGTTGGAGAGTGGCGATCGCTCCGTAAATAGCCAAAGCGATTCCACCCAAAACTCCCAACCAAATTGACTTACCTTCTCGCAACCACAACCACACTAGATAGCCGCCCCCAATTTCAAATAAACCTGCCCATATAAAATACAGCAGAGACTGAATCGCTTGTTTCATTAGGCTCTTACCTACCATAAGTAAAAAATTAGGTGAGAGTTGAAAAATTGTAAATCGATATTGATGCGGAGGCTTGCTAACAATAATCTCAATAACTCTTAACTTTAGAAATTAATTATCCTTTTTTTGACTCTTGAATTCGAGCGAAGCGAGTGATCATTTCCTTTCCCTAGAACTCAATAATTTTTTTATCTTAAACATCGTGATTTATGTAACAACAGATAAAAATGTTAAATAATCTGACTTAAAAATGATTTGGGTAAGGGAAAAAACCAACCCTTACCCAATTCAACACTCTAGTTTATTTGTGCTCACCTACATAGCTCAAACCTGAGCAATGATTGAACTACTAGAAATTATTGCCACCAGTAGATTGAGGTGGAGAAACACCAGGCTCTTTATGACCTGCAGGTAAAGCTGTTGGAGCGATTAGGTACTCAGGGTAAGCTTGAATGCCATGCTCATGCAAGTCTAATCCTTCTATTTCACCCTCTCTGGACACGCGCAGTGTCTTGGTCAAACTCACTAAATACATCAACCCCATAGCCACAGCAAAGGTAGAGATCGTGATAATTAGGCTGCCAATGATTTGTGCTATTAGCACGTTAATACCACCACCATAAAACAGCCCTTTTAAAGGTGCAGTCACATCCGGTGCAAAAGGACCCGTTGCACCGAATTCACCAGTGGCGAACAAACCAAGTGACAACGTTCCCCAGATGCCTGCGAAGCCATGTACGGGAACTGCACCAATTGGATCGTCAATACGGAACCATTCTAGGAGATCGATACCTAACACGACAATGACACCTGCCACTGCACCTAAGATAATTGCACCTGTCGGATTAACCCAATAACATGGACAGGTAATAGCGACTAACCCCGCCAAGAACCCGTTAACTGTATAACCCAAATCCCACTTCTTCGTCTTTGGAAAGCCAAAAAACAAGGCTGCCAGTCCTGCTGAACATGCTGCTAATGTCGTATTGGCAGCGACGCGCCCAATCCCTTGAAAATCCATTGCTGAAAGCGTAGAGCCAGGGTTAAAGCCGTACCATCCAAACCATAAGATTAGACCGCCTGTCGCCGCAATCACAAGGTCATGTGGTAACATTGGTCCACCACCATCGCGTTTGAACACACGACCCAAACGTGGACCGAGAGCGATCGCCCCCGCTAAGGCAATGAACCCTCCAATTGTGTGTACCACTGTAGATCCGGCAAAATCGTGAAAGCCAACTCCTAATGAAGGGAGGAAATTGTCCTTGCTGCCCATAGTCGCCAGAAATCCATCTGGTCCCCAAGCCCAATGTCCGATAATAGGGTAGATAAATCCAGAGACACCAATGCTGTAATACAAATCGCCGACAAACCCCGTGCGCCCAATCATTGCACCAGAGGTAATTGTCGAACAGGTATCAGCAAAGGCGAATTGAAATAGCCAGAATGCTAAAAATGCTACGCCTGTAGTTTCGTAGGTGGCTGGAGCTCCCTGCAAGAAAAACCAATTCAATCCAATCAAGCCATTGCCATGACTGAACATAAAAGCAAAGCCGATGGCATAAAATAACAGTCCGCAAAGGCAGGTGTCCACGATGCACTCCATCAACACATTGACAGTTTCGCGGGAACGGCAGAAGCCCGCCTCTAGCATCGTAAAACCGACTTGCATTGCGAACACAAGAAATGCAGCGATGAGAGTCCAAACCGTGTTGATTGGATTAACAATGTCATTCGCTTTGATTACGGGATCAGCAGCATCTGCTGGTAAACCCGTGAAAGTTGAAATGAAAGGAAATGCGATTAAGACTAGTAGTAAGATACCTGTCATCTTTCCTGCTAAAAGCATGTAAGCGTAGCGTCTCCACTCACGGTTACTGAGACGCTGCCCTAATCGTGTCAATTTGTTAACACGTTGACCTCGCTCAGAACGCAACGACGATCTTTTCAATTTGGTGCCTGCCGCTTTTTTGGTCAGACGAAAGCCCTTTTTAATTGAAGTGAAATCTGCCTTCCTTAAAAATGCAGAACTTTCTATAACTTGCTTTAATACTGTTTTTAACCCACTCTTACTAAGTTTTGCTAAGGCATTAGAAGCTTTTAGCAAAGCACTTTTCAACCTCTTTTTTTTGTCAACCATGCGATAACAACCTCAATCTATCTTTTTATCCTCTAGCCCCGCAACTCCTCCCGACGCTGAATCAATAGATTAAGCTTTGGGAATTGTGCTTAAGAAAGGGGTGCGTCCTTCAACCAATCCCAACCTGTGCTTGAGGAGTCTAGGGACGCACCAATCTTCTATCCGGAAGAAAATGCTACGCATAATAATCGTTTACTCCGTTTCAGTAATTGAACTTCAGACGGGCTAAACTGCCCAATGTTAATGTCATTTCTGGTTGTATACCGACATGTTCTTGGGCTGGTTGTTAGTTGTTAGTACAAAAGACAGTCTCTTAACATTTATTTAATATATTTATGTTTATTTGTACTAACTTACTTTTCGAGAACACAAAAATTTAGCTTCCTATTTTTTTGTAGGAAAGTTAAACATTTATGGATTAAATTTTTACCTCATGCTGAGGTTTATTAAAACTATTAGGGAAAACTACTGAAGATAAAGATAATACTATAATTCTGTATTTAATGCAACCAAAAAGTCTGTATTTTAAAATACAATTTTTTTTTGCTATTGAAGAGCAATCCTATTTAAGTTATGAGAAATAAGCGTCGTGGCAGTAATTAGCGACTGACTGTAGTAGCTGAAAGCTTACATTAAATTTTTCAAAGAATTATTCGTTATTCGTTACTGGCACTAATCATTCATCTGTTTTAAATATTGTTCAAAGCCCAGTTTTTCTAACTTTGCTTGCTTTGCCGTTACCGATTCGGAGAGATTTTTGCGGTACTGTAGCACTTTGGCAAGTAATTCTTGTTGCTGGGTAGCAAGAATTTGTATTGCCAAAAGTCCAGCATTTTTAGCATTACCTATGGCAACAGTTGCTACTGGTATACCTGCTGGCATTTGTACAATTGAATACAAAGAATCAATTCCCTGTAAGTGACGGCTAGGTATGGGAACACCAATCACGGGAAGGGGGGTTAAAGATGCTACCATTCCAGGCAGATGGGCAGCACCACCCGCACCAGCAATAATCACTTTAAAACCACGCTGATGGGCAGATTTGGCATATTCCACCATGCGTTCTGGGGTACGATGTGCGCTGATAATCTCCACTTGAGTGGCAACACCAAATTCTTCACAAACTGCGATCGCACCTTGCATTGTCGGTAAGTCGGAGTCGCTGCCCATAATAATCCCGATCATAAAATTGTTAATTGTTGGTTGTTGGTGGTTGATTGGTAGGGCGGGTTTCATAAGATATTTTAATCTGCGGACAAATCATTGAAATTAAAACCGCCCTTACAGTTGGTTATTGATTGGTAGGGGCGGGTTTCATAATATATATCAGAAGCTGACAAATCATTGAAATTAAACCCGCCCCTACTACCGCCGCAAGCTATGACTCCTTTAGACATTATCAATGCTCGAGTACCTGGTTACAAAGATAAGCAGATGCTTTTGGTTAATCGGGGTAGAATTGAGCAAATTCTGCCAATGGGTAAAGTTATCGAACGGGTGAGACCAACCAACCTACAAGTGTTGGATGTTGCTGGTGATTGGATTTCTTTGGGTGGGGTGGATTTGCAGATTAACGGCGCAATGGGATTGGCATTTCCAGACTTAACGACGAACGACACCTATTTACTAGAGAAAATATGTCAATTTTTGTGGGATGCAGGAGTAGATGCGTTTTTACCTACTCTGGTGACAACTTCAGTCGAAAATATTCAGCGATCGCTTGCAGTCATTGCTGATGCGATCCAAAGTCACAACATCAAAGAGAACGCTCTTAATTCCCTCTCCACGTCTTCTGCTCAAATTTTAGGCGTACATTTAGAGGGACCATTTTTAAATTATGAGAAACGTGGGGCACATCCGGCAGAGTACCTTCTACCATTAACTATTGACGAAGTAAAGAGGGTTTTAGGCGATTACAGCCAGATTGTAAAAGTTATCACTTTAGCACCAGAGTTAGATCCAACTGGTGAAGTGATTCCATATTTACGTTCTCTAGGCATTACCGTTAGTTTAGGACATTCGCAAGCCACCGCAGCCCAAGCTGAAGGTGCTTTTGAACTGGGTGCGACAATGGTGACTCATGCCTTTAATGCCATGCCACCATTACACCATCGTGAACCGGGGTTACTCGGAGCGGCAATCACCCATTCTGATGTCATGTGTGGTTTCATTGCCGACGGTCAGCACGTCTGTCCGACGATGATAAATTTACTGTTACGCGCTTCTGGCACAGAAGGGCTTTTCCTCGTCAGTGATGCCCTCGCACCTCTAGGATTACCCGATGGAGTTTATCCTTGGGATAGTCGGCGAATTGAAGTTAAAGGTGGCACAGCAAGACTTTTAGATGGAACATTATCAGGGACAACTTTACCCTTGCTAGTCGGAGTGGAAAATTTAGTCAAGTGGGGAATATGTGAGGTAGAACAGGCGATCGCACTTGCAACAGTTGCACCCAGACAGGCGATCAGCTTACCGGGAATTGTTCAAGATCAATCAGCTGACTTATTGCGCTGGCATTTGGATCAAGCGACTCAAGAACTCTCTTGGCAGCGAATCAGCTAGAAGATAATCTTCAATCATTTGTGACAAATAAGCGTGAATCACCAGCGCATGAGCAAGCACAAAAACCCCTGTTGGCAGACATTGACGAAAGACAACTCCAAATTTTATTGGCGAACCTGTTTCAAAAGTAGTTTGTAATGGTAACTTTAACCATGAGTAAACCTGAGCAAATAAAGTTTTATGAACGTAGTCGATGATAAAAAAATTGTTAAAGAATATTTCAATTCTACAGGTTTTGACCGATGGAGACGCATTTATGGTAAAGGCGAAGTCAATAAAGTCCAGCTAGACATTCGTAATGGGCATCAGCAAACGGTGGATACGCTTCTTGATTGGCTAAAAGCCGACAACAATTTAGCCGAACTCTCAATCTGTGATGCTGGCTGTGGTGTGGGTAGTCTCAGCATCCCCTTAGCTGAAGCTGGGGCAAAGGTTTATGCCAGTGATATTTCGGAAAAAATGGTGGAAGAGGCAAAGGAAAGATCGAAGCAAACCTTGGGAAATGCTGAAAATCCCACTTTTAATACCCAGGATTTAGAAAAGTTAAGTGGGAACTATCACACGGTTATTTGCCTCGATGTACTCATCCATTACCCACAAGAAAAAGCTTCAGAGATGATTTCTCACCTAGCATCTTTAGCTTCCTCACGAATAATTCTCAGTTTTGCCCCAAAAACCTTTGCCCTCAGCTTATTAAAGAAAATAGGTAGTTTCTTTCCAGGAGCAAGTAAAGCAACTCGCGCTTATCTGCACCGTAAGGCTGATGTAGTCAGAATTTTGGAAAGTAACGGCTTTTCAGTTCAACGACAATCGATGACGAAAACGCGCTTCTATTTTTCTCAACTACTGGAAGCTACACGTAAGTGAGGTTAGAATCGCAGCAAAGCTCAAATAAAACGGTGAATCAATGAAGACTGCTGAAAAATTAGCTGCAGGCTGGTTGCTGACACTTGGATTCATGTTTACAACGCTGTCATTCTCTGCAGTTATGGAAAAGAATACCATGCTGGAGCCTATTCCACCAGGTATAGAAGAAGCTCCTGATTATCCGAATATAGATGCTATATCTACACTTGATAATACTGCCATAAATGGTTTAATTTTAGGTCTTCCCACCTCAGTGCTGGGTATTTGGCTGACTATGGGATTGTATCGTCGCAGTCAGCAAGAGAAAAAAGCGCTACAGGAACAGACAAGCGATCGCCTCCAGTCCACTTTTTATCGCATGATCCAAGAAAAAAATGGGAGTATTACTCTTTTAAGCTTTGCAATGCAGTCACAATTACCACCAGCAGATGCAAGGAAATATTTAGATCAGCAAGCTAAACTTTTTAATGCCAACTTTAAGGTGAGCGAAGAGGGAGGAATCTCCTACTATTTTGATGTGTAATAGGAGCATAACTATCATCTGTAATTCGTAGTTCGTAATTCGTCATGATGAGAAATAACACCCCCGACTTCTCGCTCTCAGTCGAATGTCTGGGTATTTCACCTCTGGAGGAGGCGGATAGAATTGTTATATAATTTGTAATTGGCTCTAATGCGCGAATTACGAATTGTCGTGATCCTCTTAGTGCCTTAGTACTATTAGCAATTAGCTGTTCGGACAAGTATAGCGATATGACGCAACTTTTTTTGAGCTTAGCCGCAATTCTAGGCGGTTTATCTGTTGGATCTGGGGCATTTGCTTCCCATGCTTTGCGGGAAAAAATGAGTGAGCGTTCTCTAGAAATTTTTGAGACTGGCGCTCGTTACCAAATGTACCATGCTCTGGCACTTTTGCTAGTGGCAGTATTATTAAGTCGCATTGAGTCTCCTCCACCTACCCTTATAGCAACAGGTTGGCTGTTCGTAATTGGCATAGTTATTTTCTCCGGCAGCTTGTACGCTCTCAGCCTAACTGGTGTTAAGTTTTTAGGAGCGATTACACCACTCGGAGGAGTAGCATTTATTGCAGGTTGGGGTGCTTTAGCTTTTGCCGCTTGGAGTTTGAAGTTATAAATTTAGGCGTGACAACTATCCGGAAATAGGGTGCAAATACCATTTATTAATTCGATTTTATTTTTATGAACTTTTTACTATTATCTTGTTTGGTAATCTTTAATTGTTGAATTAAGGATATAAGCTTTCTGTATTGCTGCCTTTCTTAGTTCAAAAAATTTATTATCAATTTTTACAT
>JAQYWO010000298.1 GCA_029379215.1 Rhizonema sp. PD37 | reverse complement strand
CTATAAAAACTTATTAAGAAAAAATTACCTTGTGGAAAAATCACAGGCTTCTGTGGAAAACTATCCTTTATTCTGTGGAAAAACTTATATAAACTGTGGAAATTTTGAATAAGTATAATTACTCTGTGGATAAACAGCCTAACTTTTCCACAAGTTTTCCACAGGGATAAATGGCAAAATATATTAGCTTGAAAAGCTTAAACTAGTTTTTCCACAGTTTCCACAGCTACTACTATTACTATTAAAATAATATTATTAATATTAGTAGTCAAGCAAAGTTCATCAAGCCACAAGAGGCATAAGGCGCAAGAAATTCCCTGCCTGACTCCTCATTTATCCACAACAGTGCTACGATATCGAACACAGAAGCTACCTAAAGAAGCATGAAATTAGTTTGCACCCAAAGCGACCTTAGTACTAACCTCTCACTTACGAGCCGTGCCGTACCTTCACGCCCGACTCATCCGGTACTTGCTAACGTGCTGCTACAAGCTGATGCTGAAACTAACCAGGTGAGCTTAACTGGCTTTGATCTCAGTTTGGGTATTCGTACCAGTTTGAATGCGGAAGTCATACAAGGGGGAGCGATCGCTATTCCTGCTAAGCTGCTCAATGATATTACTTCTCGTCTTTCAGAGGGAGAAATCACGTTGGAGGATGAATCTGCTGATTCAAATACTCCCAGCAGCGAAGGTTTAATTGTCACACTTACTTCAAAAAGTGGTCGCTATCAAGTTAGAGCAATGGGAGGCGAAGAGTTTCCAGAACTCCCCTTAATTGAAAATACACAAGCGACACAGCTTCAGGCTACGGCACTCATTGAGGGATTGCGCGGTTCCCTATTTGCTACCAGCCCTGATGAAACCAAGCAAGTCCTTACCGGAGTGCATTTGACAGTTGATCAAGACAGCTTGGAATTTGCAGCTACTGACGGACATCGCTTAGCAGTTGTACAAACTACCAACGAAAATCCAGACACTGGTTACGAAGGAAAGCTAGAAGTCACACTACCAGCTAGAACCTTGCGGGAATTAGAGCGAATGTTGGCTCATAACAGTTCTCAAGAAGAACTTGTTGCATTATATTTCGATCAAGGTCAAGTTGTTTTTGAATGGCAGAATCAACGTTTGACAAGCCGTACGTTAGAAGGTCCTTATCCGGCTTACTCAATGCTGATCCCCCGCCAATTTCAGAGAGAACTCACTCTGGATAGAAAACAATTTTTAAGTGCGTTGGAAAGAATTGCTGTATTAGCTGACCAAAAAAATAATATTGTTAAGCTGAGCTTAGACAATGCAGCACAAGGAATTACATTGTCTTGTGAATCTCAAGATGTCGGTAGTGCTATGGAGTCAATGGCAGCACAGATATCTGGAGAAGATATAGATATTGCTTTTAATATCAAATATTTAATGGAAGGGATAAAAGCTTTGCCATCTTCCGAAATTCAAATGCAACTGAACACTAATTTAACTCCAGTCATTTTCACACCCTTAGGTGGTTTGAAAATGACCTACTTAGCGATGCCTGTGCAACTTAGAGGTGTTTAGAAGCACTCTTCACAATTAACTAAAGCGGATTGATTTATCAAATTGCTAATTACTGCTGCGTTGGAATTTCTATCCAAAATTCTGTTCCTATATCTTGCTGTGAATCACATCTAAAAACACCCTTGTGCTTGTATGAAAATAATTTGGTAACTGATTAATAGTCCCAAACCAGTCCCCTTACCAACTGGTTTAGTTGTGAAAAAGGGGTAAAATACTCTTCCAATAAAATCTTTTGGTATTCTCTGACCATTGTCTGCAATGCAAATCAAGATTCTGTTATAGTTTATAACTTCTGTACGAATGTGAATCTGAGGATTTGATATTTTAGATTGAGAGTTTTCTCCATTTGTCCATCTGTTAACTCTTTCATTTATGGCATCGATCGCATTAGTTAAAACATTCATGAAAACTTGATTAAGTTGTCCGGGATAGCAATGAACTAAGGGTAATTTGCCGTATTCTTTAATTAACTCAATCTTTGGGCTATCAGGAATTTCCTTCAAACGATGCTGTAAAATCAGTAAAGTACTATCAATACCCTCGTGAATATTCACTGGCTTCATCTCCGCTTCATCAAGCCTAGAGAAATTTCGTAAAGACAAGACTATTTGACAGATACGCTCTGTCCCTATCGTCATTGAGGACAGCATCTTGGGTAAATCTTCAACGATAAAGTTAAAGTCGATTTCTTTGACTAGCTTAAGAATATGAGAACTGAGGTTGGGGCAAGCCTGCTGATATAAAGCCAATATTTCAAGTAAATTATCAATATATTCACTTACATGACTCAGGTGTATATTTAATTTTTTTAACTGCTATGCTGAGGATAAGTACATGCAGGGAATGGACCGTTCTTGTGGCATTCTAGCGACTAAGTCACCACATAGAAAGCAATACTCTCACAAGCGCTCCGAGAGTCAGGGCGGGGGGAACCGCCCTTGTAAAGTCTCTGTCAGCAAGAGCATCAAGAAAAGAAAAAGAATTCACAACCTACACTTCTAACACTGAACTAATTTGCCTGCTCAGCAAAACGAATTTTGAGATAGTCATCCTCCATCTTTGCTCCTGCAGGTTGGAGTGCAGCTAAGGCTTGTGGCAATACTAAGTTACGGCGATGATTGCCAATAGTAATGTTGAGTTCATCACCAGTTTTGCTCAGGTGTACCTGACTTTTAGGAATACCAGGTAAGTAAAGCTCTAAACTGTACTGATTTTGCTCTTGAATGATTTTGATAGTGGTTTCTTTGTAATAAACTTGAGTTGGGTCCTCATCTTTGTATAGTATTCCTTTCAGACGTTCTAAAGCTTCCAAACCACACATCTCTACTGAAAAAAGAGGAACTTCTTTTACTGGAAGTGGGTGAAAGTTTTCATGAATTTCTTGGCGATATTGCTGTTGATTCTCTTTCCAACGTTGGAAAAAGGGATCTTGTACTTCATTGGGAATGATCCGATTTGCTACTATCAAATCTGTGGCAACATTATATAAACTCAGATAAGCATGGGCACGAAGAGACTCTTTAATCACCATCTTTTCCGGATTGGTGATGAGACGTACTGAAGTTTGAGTATTGTCAGTTAAAACTTTTTCTAAGGCTTCAATTTGTTGGTAAAACTCGTAAGGTGCGTCCATGACCTCTTTGTCAGGTAGAGAGAAACCAGCAATTGGTTTAAAGAAAGGTTCTACCAAAGGTCTTAGTGCGACTGAGATATTTTGAAACGGTTTGTAAAAGCGGCGCATATACCAACCGCTCACTTCTGGTAGACTGAGTAGACGAAGTGCAGTACCCGTGGGGGCTGAATCGATAATCAGCACATCAAAATCGCCTTCATCGTAGTGGCGCTTCATCCTCACCAAGCCAAAAATCTCATCCATACCTGGTAAGATTGCCAATTCTTGCGCCTGCACCCCATCTAAACCCCGTGCCTGTAAAACTTGGGTAATGTAGCGCTTGACTGAACCCCAATTCGCCTCTAGTTCAAGCAGTGCATCCAGTTCTGCACCCCACAAATTTGGACGAATTTGGCGCGGTGCATGTTCTAATTCTATGTCAAAACTGTCTGCTAAGGAGTGAGCCGGATCTGTACTCAGAACTAATGTACGATAACCAAGTTCGGCACAACGAAGTCCAGTGGCGGCAGCTACGGAGGTTTTGCCAACACCGCCTTTACCTGTCATTAAAATTACACGCATGGATAATTCTGTCTTGTCTGAGAAATGTTTACACTTATTTACATTATCGTCTGTTTGTTTGTTTGTTTAAAGTGCTGCTTTAGTAAATCTAGACGCGAACAGTTCCAATAATCGATGTGAGAAACAATTATCTGTTGGGCATTGAGGCGTAACTCACTCCTGCCAGGGACGGCTACGCGCGGTTTCCAAGGTAGGGGAGTATTCCAACTGAGTGTCCACTCGGTCTTAATTGTGTCTCCTTCAGGATAAATGTTATGTAAGTCCATTTTGGTGTTGATAAAAAAAGTTTCCATGAATTTAATCATCAACTTGTACCGCTTAACTCCATGAAATTTGTTAAGCGGGTCTTCAAAATAAACATCTTGAGCGTAGATACTGTATGTTTGATTAACAGGAAATCTTTGATAGTCTTCTTTCAAAATTTCAATGATATCCATATTTTCTACACGTTAATTACTAATTATTAATCAATCTCATCCCATAAACGTTCCAACTGACGCCGCCAAGCAGTTAAAACTTCTTCCTGAACTTGTGCAGATTGATCTATTTCACCCATCAATCCTTCTGCATAAAAGCGGTCAAGGTTTTGCATAGTGGCTTGTAGGGACTGCCCTTGCTGTTTTGCCGCTAAAATAATTTGTCTAATACGGCTTTCAATAAGTCGATTAAAGACATCATCTAAACCACTCTTATACAGGGAGATAAGTCGAGCGATCGCATCTCGAAAATCTTCTACAACCAAACTGGCACAATTATGCTGAAACACTCCCCAAATCACATTTTGGTGTAAAGCGTAGCGTACTTCTTGAGTGTCATCAAAATTCGCTTCTAAAAATTGTTCTAAAAATGGTTGAGCTTCTTGTACTGGTACAATTGGTAGCAAAATCCGCAACCAAGTTTCATCATCCGAAAGCATCACTAACAGCCGTAGATTCTGCGTTTCTATTTGCCAAGAACCTGCTGCAACGGTATTGATAGTTGCAGCATTAAATAATTCTTTAAGTGTATCGGCTATTTCTTGCGGATTCATAGTCTTTTCTTAAGCTTCAGTTTCTAGCGTAACGTTTTCAGGTAGCAATGTGTAGGCGTAGCCCGCCGCAGGCATCGCTAATCTCTGTAAGCATCAGTATTAAACCTCTTAGACAGAACGCACTTAAAATTAAAAGCACATTTAAGTTTAGTAATAATACTGGTCTAAAAACTTGGGAATAACTCTCCCCGTCCGCAATATATAATCTCTAAATTTTTGGTTCCTAAATTCCCTTTTTATAAATCAAAAATATTGAACCAATTGGTCCAGGATTTTCGACGTAGATTTTATTGTTGTAGTACAATCCTGGAGACATTCCACCATCAAATAACATACCTTCAAGAATATTGCCTAAACAGTTATTACGAGCAATACCTTCGAGGACATTATCAAACATATTTGGTAAAAGTTCTTGATTCAACTGAGATAATTTAATATTTGAGTTTGCTCTAGCGTCATTAACAAGTAATATCACATACCCTTTAGTCGTTATGGCTACCATTGAACGATTAGTTATTTGATTGCAAGCTGATTCTCCTAAAGCTGGACAAATATCTTTAAACTTGCCGTTTTGATAGAATCTGCCATTGCCTCCAACTAAATTGTAATTAAGAATATTATTTTTTCTCTTTCCTACTTGGAGAGTTGCTTGACGTTGCTTTGCTTCTCCTCCGGATATACCAAAGGAAGAACGTTTATTTTTAAATGCACCTGAATACTCCACACCACGAGAAATATTCAAACCTTGAGGCTTATTTTCTGTATCTATATAGTCGGCGTTAATTGCTACAAGAGGTGTTTTTCCATTTAATTTAGCATTTTCCTCGGTAATCATCTCATGAAACTGTTTGGGCACATATTCTTGACGAAATCTTCCCTTTATATCCTTTGTATAAAGTTTATGATTTAGACCAACATTAACTTTGAAATCTAGTTCTTCTGATTTAGGGTTGAAAATAATCACATGATTAATGCCATTTTGATCTTTTTCTCCCTGATTATTAGTTTTAAGAAAAACCAGACTGAATTTTTCATCTTGCCCTAAACAAGATTTAGCTTTAGCTATAACTGAATTTAGTTCAAGTCCTTGACATCCTAATATCAATATAATTATAAAGATAGGTAAAATAAATAACTTTGTTTTGAACATATTTAATTTTGCCATATAGGCAGTTTTGGTTTTCTAAACTGAAAGGACTTAAGGGTCACTCGCTGTGAATTCAGATGAAGATTAAGCGACTGGCTCACTCGTCTTGGGTTTAAGTCTCTCACCAAAATGCAACGATATTGGTGGGAGACAATTGCGTAATGAATTGAAATCTTCTACTAATTGATTTTGAATTCTGACGAACTTTTTAAAGTAAAAATAGACGTTATTTTGCATCACTGAGGCAGCCTGACGCTTTTTTTGTCGATAACGCTAACAAACCAATTGATGAGTTTTTGTCGATCCCTCACATAAAGAGATTGGGATGAACACAGTAACAAAAACCCCGCTACAGTATAATCTGAGCGGGTAACAACTTTGAAGTTAATTTTGGCTAATATAAAACCCAAAATTAAAAGAGCCATTCTAAAACAGCGTCTTCTTTCTTATTAGTATTCCGGGAAGGTGTTTCTCGATGAAACTTCATGTGAATTGAACGTGTTTGTTCACCATCAGCAGCCACAGCCTTAATTGGATAGTCAATCAAACCATCTTGGAAGGACATATGGAAACGGAATGTACCATCTGGATTCAGTTTGATTGAACGACCGCCAATCGTTACATTAGCATCAGGTTCGGTCGCACCATAAACAATCAACTCAGCATCAGCAATCAACCAGAACTGGCGCGGACGCATAGGTACGTCACCAGAGAAGCCAGAACCTGACATTCCAACACCGGACATTGTTAAACCGGAAGTTGTCGGAACTGCCCACATACCTACGCCAGAGGGGAAGATATAGGAACTGATAGCTTGTTCGGGACTGACAGCATGTTGCATCGATCCGTACAGAGAACCTGCAACCCGCATTGCTTCAGTAGACTCAGCCATGCCAAAGATTTGGTCGTAAATGCCATTCTCGCCAGTACCTACAGTTGGAGCAATTCCATTCGCCGTTGCAGGAGTTGCTGCTGGTGACGCTTTCAAAGCAGGGGGAACCAATTCATAAATAGTCTGCTCACGCAAATCTTCATCAAAGTTGACATTAATGAAGATGTCTTCAATCCAGTCGGAAGGATATACAGGAGGAATGTGTACTCGTGCAGAACGAGCTAGTACTAACCAACGACCATCACCACAACGGTAACCGATGTCGATGACATAATCGCGATCGCTTACTGGAACTGGTAGATACCATTCCCTTGCTAATTCATCACAGGGATATTCCTGAATGCTATGAGGGCTTTGGTAATCTTGGTTGATGTGGGTGACATCGTAAATTCGTAATGCCAGTTGTTGTCCCCCCTGACGACGCAGCTCTTCTTTTTGCTCGCTAGGAACATCCCAATAGGTATAAGCCCATTGAGGATCGCGAGGCATAAGGACAATGCGGCTTTCACCATAGCCAATCGGGAGTTCAGCGAGTCCCTCATCGACATCAGCGAGATTACCACCAGTACGATCTTCTTGACCAAGCTCAAATTTTGCTGCTTCCACGGTTTCCTGTGCCTCCATCTGATGAGATTGGTTAAGAGAAGTTTTGCTATGCTGTACTTCTTGAATTGCTGTTAGCAGTTGCGATTTCCGCATTCTGCTATAACGAGAGATGGAACATTCGCTGGCTACTCTGCGTAATTGCCGCAATGTCATCTCTTCTAACGGTGGACGTTCTTTTGCCATAATATTTGGCCTCCAGTAGTTTGAAATGTAAACGATATCCCCTGGTTAAAAAGTAGTCGATTCTGATGTCATCAACCCCAGATGAACTTCTTATTCCTGACTCCTGGTTTCGCTGAGTTATTCAGCGTTTAATGTGTTTTTAAATTATGGTTTATCACCTTTCAATTGCTAGTCATGGTAAAACCAGTATTTTTTTGGGAGTTGCGGATTTGCTTGTTTATAAATAAATATTAACCAGTAAACCTGTGTTGGGATCAAGGGGGTTTCGGACGCATTTTTGCTCTTTCCACGTATTTATTAGCTTTTTGGGGATCAAAAAGTCATGATATTTTGACATTTCAATTTAAACATCAAGCAGTAATCTAGTTTTTATAGCCATTATGTCAAAAAATAATAACATTTGAGACTAGAGAGGAATTTCTTGCACCCCGTAGTGGAAAACCCTATTAAGAGTCCTGTCTTGTGGAATTACGTTTTTTTAATTCAGATCTGTAGTCGGCGAAGTTCTGCTTGAATAGATTTTCGGTCTATCAAAGTAGAAGTTGTTCTTATGAGATTTCACAACGTCATTATTGCTGGAAGTATAGTAATTGCATTGCTAATTGTTGGCGGGGTCGTGATCATTTGGGCGATCGCACTTAACACAAGAGAGGCAACAGTGCAAATGAAATCGTCACATCCGCGACTCTGGATTGTGAGTGGAGGTCAAACAGGAGTTGATCGAGCAGCACTCGACACAGCATTATCACTTTTCATGCCAGTTCGTGGGTGGTGTCCAAAAGGGCGACTTGCTGAAGATGGGAGAATACTGCCCGTTTATCCACTTCAAGAGACAGCAAGCACCGACTATGCGGTACGCACTGAGTGGAATGTCCGGGATTCAGATGGGACGCTCATTCTTTCATCAGAACCGCTTGAAGGAGGAACAAAGCTCACAGACGATCTCGCACAGGGGTACAAACGTCCTGTTCTTGTGATCAACTCGCTATTATTCAACGACAATGAGATCACTCGTTTCTGGAACTGGATTCAAGATCGCAACATACGCATTCTCAATATTGCAGGCCCACGCGAAAGCGCACAACCGGGAGTTATCTACAAGCGTGCCCAAGAAGTTCTCAAGCAACTTTTTGAGTAGCGATCGCGTTTATTGATTCGTTTAACCTACCCAAAGTTTTTGAGCAAATCTCACAGCAAGTCTAGGAAGCAAAACGGCAAAGCAACCTAAAATTAAGTAACCCCAACGAGGATGGCGGGACAGTAATAAACCTAGAGCTACACTCAGGGATACAATACCGTAACTTAAACGACTCAAGGATATCGTGCTGCCAGAAGCTAACAGTAAACCAATCCCGCAAAAGCCATAGATAGAAGTTACTAAGGTTAATTGAGCGCGTAAGCGCCATAACACGTAGCTACCACCTAAAATTGTGACGGCATTTAGCAGGTTATAAATGAACCAATTATCCGCCAGTATTAACAAAAATAAGATGAGAGCGTAATAAAAGCCACCGACAACTTTGAGAAAATTGCGACGTTGGCGGAAACGCCATAAGACACAACCTGTAACAACAATGATGAATAACACTAAAGGATGCAACGGGTTTTGAATTGAACTATCCTCCCAATTCGATGTGCCGATGGCAATTTGTACCAGCATCTCCAGCCAATCCTGCCAATTAAAGCCAAATGAGGGACGCCATCCCCGTTGTGCTTTAATAAAAGCTAAAGGATCACCAAAATGAATCGCACAAAATAAACTGAATAGCAGCACTCCTATAGCAGTAGCACTAGACACAATGTAGGCAATGGGAGAGCGCCGTTGTTTCCAAGCCGCGATCGCGAAAGCAGGAAGTAGTGCTAATCCGGTAGGACGAGTTGCTGTGGCCATTGCACCCCAAAGAGCGCTCCATCTATATTGCTTTTGATCAAAGGTTTTTAAAGCTGCCGTACTTAAAAATAAATATAAACCCTCCGTATAAATCACACTCCCAAATAAAGACATCGGACACCAAGCTGCTACCGCAGTCACCCATCGCGCTGCGCTGCTTCCATGATGTTTCTCCACCCAAAAGTACAAACAGTAAAGTGTCGCGCAAAATGCTAAGTTATTTACCAAGGTGCCTGCCACTTTAAAGGGTAAGCCAAAGCTCATGACTTCTCGGACGATTAAGGGAAATAAGGGAAAGAACGCAATATTATGTTGCTCCCCGTCATCCCTGTATTCATACCCAGAAGTGGCTATAGACAGGTAATGTACACTATCCCAGGCATCAAACACGCCCCAACCGAAGGAGGGGTGTGTACCTCCTGTTGGTACTTTTAGCAATGGTGCCAGTAATAACATTGCTATCCAAACGAATAGTCTGCTGCTCAACCAAATGGCTGTTGGAAAGAAGAAAGCTTTTTTCCATAAAACTTTTCTGATAAATATCTGAACTTGAGCCATAAGCTTGATAGTTTACATAGCAAACAATCATTAAAAATTTGGGCATTTTTGTATAAATCCGATATAATCCTAATACAGTACAATAGCCCAAAATATATATGTTTCCAAACATAAATTGAAACATAGAAGCCAAACCATAGGTCAAAAATTTTGTTGATTAAACTCTGAATGGAAGCTTACCAAAATAGCAAGGTTAGACACGCAATCTAGGACACTGCAACGCCTGTGATTTTATGGCAACAGTGTAGATAACTACTTTGTTATCCGAAATTATATCAGTAATTATTCTGTTTATTGGGCAAAATCAAGATAACTGAATAGGTTTTGCCTTGAAAGCGGTCTACGGAAATAAATGTCTAATATGTCCGTCTGATTACTTATAATAATTTTTGTAGTTGCGTTATCTTTTATAGCGCTAACCGCTATATTTACAAGTATTTAGGCGAACTTGCTCTAACCTTCGCACTGACTATACTATGGTGTGTTTAATTTGATCACATACATATTTTAAAATTATTATATAGCTGTGACATGCCACAGCTATACTTCTTGTATTGATAACAAATGAGAAATATTATAGTAAGAATCGCAATTTTTTCCCATACGCCTGGGATGTATGTCAAAACTGACGTTGTCTTGTTTGGCAAGACAGGAGATAAAACCGAATAAGTTGTCTCAAAGAGTTACTTAATAGAGTGAGTTTATTGACATCGCCGCATCAACCGAGGTTGATACAACCAAATCTTAAATACAAAAATATAAAGTATCCAGTAGTTTTACTATACTCCAACGTATAGCC
>JAQYWO010000297.1 GCA_029379215.1 Rhizonema sp. PD37 | reverse complement strand
GTTCAAGCCTAAGCTTTAATTCGTTTAGAATAAATATCATCAATTTCTTAGTTGTTTTTGCAACATTTAAATTAGTATTGTCAAATATTTGTGCTTGTGGATACCAGTTACATGAAAACTTACTGCCAAAGATCTTAATTTTGGATGTAGCTATCTATTATCTCCACTAGAGAAAAACAGTCTATTGGCATGCTGTTAACCATTTAGTTTCTTTATAAATTAATACAAGTAAGGCATAACTTTAAGAAAAGATAACTGAACAATCAATTAATTTATATTCAAATAAGAAAAGATTGATTATGATAGGATTATTCTCTTTACGATGCTCTTAGTAAACAGGTAATTTTAATATGCTTGCTCCTAAAGTCATAGTTGTTGAGGATGAAGAAATCATAGCTTTAGATATTACCAGTAGATTGCAAAAGCTAGGATACCATGTTTTAGAAACCACAAACTCTAGTGAAGGAGTACTTGAAAAAGTAGCAGAACGAAATCCAAATATAGTCTTAATTAATGTTGGCTTGGCTGGAGAAATGAACGGTGTGCAAGTGACAGATATTATCCAGAACAGCTTTCAAGTTCCTGTAATATTTTTAACTAACTGTTCTGAAAAACCTAAGTTATCAAAAAAACAGTTAGGAGAACCTTTTAGCTACATACTCAAACCCTTTGCTGAAAGAGATTTGCATGTTGCTATCGAAATGACTCTGTACAAGCACAAAATTGAAAAGAGATTACAGGAAGAAAAACAGAAGCTGAGGGCAATTGTTAACAGTATGGGTTCTGGAGTCATCATAACAGATACTAACAGCCGTATCCAAACAATTAATCCAGTAGCAGAAGCACTCACAGGTTGGCATAAAAATGAAGCATTTGGTAAAGATTTAATGCAAGTCCTCAACCTGGTTAATCAAGATACAGGAGAAGTTATTGAAAATTTAGTTAAGGAGGTGATAGAAAGAAATGCAGTGATGCCGATACCAGATAACTGTATATTAATTGCTAAAAATGGCACAAAAATACCTATTGGAGATAGTATTGCCCCAGTTCGTGATAGAAATGGTAACATTACAGGTACAGTTTTAGTCTTTCAGGACATTACTCAACGTAAACAAACAGAGGCGGAACTCCTCCAGAATGCTTTTTATGATGCATTGACGAAACTACCCAATCGAGTCTTATTTCAGGATCGCTTAAGGCTTGCTATTGAACGTAGTAAACGGCGAAGCAATTATCGATTTGCTGTTCTGTTTTTAGATTTAGATGGCTTTAAAGGAATTAATGATCGTTTTGGACATCGAACGGGCGATGATTTGTTAGTAGCAGTCTCTCGACGCTTAGAGTCGTGCTTTCGCAGTGGCGATACTGTAGCAAGATACGGTGGTGATGAGTTTGCTGTTCTTCTAGATGAAATAAAAGATGTTTCTGAAGCTACCAGCGTTGCTAACCGCATTCTAGATACCATTAGTGCACCACTCCATCTAAATGGACGAGAAATAATTATTTCAGCCAGTATTGGTATTGCTTTGAATAGCAACGAATACGATCAACCAGAAAACTTGTTGCAAAATGCCGATACTGCCATGTATCGAGCTAAGGGACAGGGAAAGGCTAAGTATGCCGTATTTAATTTTAAGTAACAATTAAGTAAAGCGGTTAGAAAAAACACGATTCCCAGTGATGCTTATTGTTTGTTATTTAGAACTAAAAACATCTTGCGTCGCGACTCGATCTCCAACACGGGATAATAAGATTCTGTGTTTCTTTTTTTTATCATGAGTATTATTGTCTTCGGCAGCATCAACATAGACTTGGTAGCAACTTCGGAACGGTTACCAATGGCTGGAGAAACATTGCTGGGACATAACTTTTTTCAAGTACCTGGGGGCAAAGGAGCCAATCAAGCGGTAGCATTAGCACTCCTTGGAATTCCTACCCAGATAGTGGGGCGTGTTGGTGCAGATAGTTTCGGCGTAGAACTAGTTAATAATTTGCAAGCTTCTGGTGTACAAACTAATTCTGTACTAGTGGATGAGACAGTAAGCTCTGGCGTCGCGACGATCGCAGTAGATGATGCTGGTGAAAATCAAATTATCGTTATTCCTGGTGCAAATGGCCGCGTCAATCTTGAAGATGTAGAAAGGTTGTCATACTTGCTACCAAAAGCAACCGCACTGCTTTTACAATTTGAAATTCCCATGTCTGCTGTGCTTGCAGCAGCAAAAGCCGCACGAGAAATGGGTGTCACGGTTATTCTCGATCCGGCACCTGCGCCGGAAAATGTACCAGAGGAACTGTATTCGCTGGTAGATATAATTACTCCTAATGAAGTAGAAATACGGCAATTAGTTGGTTTTGCAGTAGATGAAGAAGTATCAGTAGCAAAAGCAGCAGCTGTCTTAAGAGAACGGGGTGTCAAATATGCGATTATTAAACTGGGTGCCAAGGGTGTTTTTTGTGTTACCCCAGAAGAAACCTTTTTTGTGCCGGCATTTCCAGTTCAAACAGTTGACACAACTGCCGCAGGAGATGCATTCAACGGCGCTTTAGCAGCAGGGCTTTTTGAAAAACTTTCTTTGCACCAAGCTGTCATTTGGGGTGCGGCAGCAGGTGCAATAGCAGCAACAAAACCAGGAGCGCAACCCTCACTGCCAAATCGAGCTACTTTTGATGCGTTTCTGAAAAAGAGGGGAGTGGGAAGTTGCTAGTACCCCTGCTTTGTAATTAAAAATTAAAAAACTTAATTCATCGGCTTTTCGAGGATTGTAAATGGTTGCTTGATTTCCGCTGTCTTCAAAGAAAAGAAGCACCGGATGCGTTCGTAAAAACCCTTGGTAGGGGCGAACGGTGAGACAGAGAAAGCAGGAGGGTTTCCCTCCGTAAGGGACGGCGTTAGCGAAGCGGTAGCGAGGCACGAGCGTCACCCGAAGGGCTGTTCGCCCTGATATCATTTACGGACACGTCTATTGGTTTCAGGCGTGTTTACGTTTCCTCACGCCCAGGCGTGTTGATTTCCACTCACCTAGGAACGTAGTATTATTCGACAACCAACACCAACCAACAATATCACTCCCCAATATCTTCATTCCACAATTGGGGGTTGTTTTCGATAAACTCACTCATCATGTATTGGCATTCATCAAGGTTTAAATCAATGACTTCGACGCCGTGAGATACCATAAATTCCTTAGCACCGGGAAAGGTTCTTGATTCTCCGGCAACAACTTTTTTAATCCCAAATTGTACGACGGCTCCAGCACACAAATAGCACGGCATTAAGGTTGAATAGAGAGTTGTACCTTTATAGCTGCCGATTCTACCAGTGTTACGAAGGCAATCGATTTCGGCATGAGTGACAGGATCGGAGTCTTGCACGCGCTTATTGTGTCCCTTACCGATAATCAAGCCATCTTTGATTAAAACTGAACCAATAGGAATTCCGCCTTCAAGTTTCCCTTGCTTTGCTTGTGCGATCGCCGCTTCCATAAATTCATCCATTTTTTATTCTCCTTTTATGTCACAACAATTCGTCTTAATGGATCACGACGGTGGTGTAGATGATTATCTAGCAACAATGCTACTGATGACTATGGATCATATCCAACTTCTTGGGATTGTCGTGACTCCAGCTGATTGCTACGCTGAACCTGCAGTCAGTGCCACACGCAAAATCCTGGATTTGATGGGATGTTCTCATATACCAGTTGCGGAAAGTACTGTGCGCGGTATCAACCCCTTCCCGCGCCTCTATCGCCGCGATTGCCTTGGAGCGCGAAAAATACAGAGGGATTGTTTTCCTATATCCTCGGATCTCTATCGCCCCGTTTTATAAAGTGCGGTGTTTGCTCAATTGACATAAAGAGTTATACTAGAACAGTATCATGTTAGCTTGATGTTTAGTTAAAAAAAACCTTGCCGATGACCACAAAGGCAAGGGGAGTGCTTAATTGCTCCAGTGTTAGGAGCTTATCAACATAGTACAAGTATTATGTACTGAAGTAAAACATTATTCAGACTAATTTTTCGCTACTTAAATTGGGAGCAATGCGCTAAGTGTGAGGTGAACCCAAGAGTATAACCAAAGACGTTAAGATACAGACGGCTAACCTTTTCCACCTGTAAATGTTACACCTTGAATAAAATAGCGATTGAAAAAAGCGTAAATAGCTAAAGCAGGCAGGGTGAAGATCATCGAAGCTGCCATGATGTAATTCCAATAACTGATATATTGACCTTTGAAAGTGTTCAATCCCAAGGGAAGCGTAAACATTTCTGGATCAAACAAAATGACTAAAGGCAGTAAAAAATTATTCCAACTGCCCATGAACACAAAAACTGCCTGTGCTGCCAATGCAGGTTTTGCTAGAGGCAAGACAATACGCCGAAAAATGCCAAAAGTATTTAATCCATCTAATTGAGCAGCTTCCTCCAATTCTTTGGGAAAATTGATAAAAAACTGCCGCATCATAAAGATGAATGTTGCATTCACCATACCAGGGACAATCATCCCTTGATAGGAATTGAGCCAGCCAAAAGCTTTCAAAATCAAAAATGTGGGAATCAACGTTATCTGTCCTGGGACTGCTAATATAGCAAGAATTAAGAAAAACCAAAACTGTCTACCAGTAAAACGCAATCTGGCTAGGGCGTAACCTGCCATTGAGTTGAATAACAAGTTTAGAATCGTGACACATACAGCAATAACTACACTGTTGAACACCCACCGGAAAAACAGCGGTTCTTGTAGAAAGATTTGTTTGTAATTGTCAAGAGTAAAATTTTTTGGGAGAAAATTAGATGTACCGCTAACTATTTCAGATAGTGGTTTGAATGATGCTGAAAGTGCCCATACAAAAGGGATAAGGGTGATGATTGCATACACAGTGAGCACAATGTATACTAGTAATTTCATAGTCTGAAGTTTGGGTGTCATTGCATCTGCTCTCTCACCCAAGCTCGAAAAGCCTTCATTGTCTTGTTTCTACCTTGAGAGTCACACCGATTGAGATATTGAGGAATCACTTCGGTAAGCGGCAAGTTTGGGAAGTTTGGGCTGAATTCTGACTCTAAATATTTACCATCTTCCAATACATTTATCTGTAACTTACCTTTTTCAAACCGCCATAGTTCCGGAACTCCCAACGCTTCGTATATATTTGAATGTGTACGGGAAGTGACATCAATTTCCAATGCTAAATCGGGAGGCGGATCTACTGTTAAATCCAATCTATCTTTTCCTCGAACTGCTGACTCATTTTTGATGTAAAAACAGTTGTCGGGTTCTATAGCTTTACTCATGAATTGTTTTTTAAAAGTTGTAGAACCTAATGACAAAAATTCAATATCTAGTTCTTCAAGGATTGCTTTGACTAAATCGCTGACAGTCTCTTTACTGCGCTCATGTTCGGGAAGTGGTGTCATAATTTCCAGAATTCCATGCTCGTAAGCCACTTTAGATGCACGATGTTCTCCTAACTCTTCTAGGATGGCTTCAAATTCTTGCCATATGACATCTTTTAGTAGAACTCGCTGTCCTAGTGGGATATCTAATCGCTTCAGATCAATTAACATTTTTTAACTTTATTAGTAAGTTGTTATCCAATCTTTTCGTTGCTAAAAAGTTGTCGCTGAATGAAAGTGATGGCAATGATAACTGCTGCTAACAGAAAAGCGATCGCAGCTGCATAACCCATTTGCAAGTTACGAAACACGGCTTGGTATATCAGTAGAACTACGGTAAGGGTGGCATTGTTTGGTCCTCCATTACCGTTAGAGAAGATATAGGATTGATCGAAAAGTTGAAATGTCCCAATAACTCCAACGGCCAAAACAAAAAAAGTGACTGGTTTGAGTAAGGGAACCGTGATGTGGATAAACTGCTGCCAGCCATTTGCGCCATCCAAAGAAGCTGCCTCATACACAGTTTGAGGTATATCCTGTAATGCAGCTAGGTAAATCACCATGTAGAACGGTGCAGTTGACCAAATATTCATCAGCATAATACCGAAGAGAGCCACTGCAGGATCTCCCAGCCAGTTATAAGTCGGCAATCTTACAAAAGCGAGAAAATCATTGAGGAGGCCATTCGTGTTGTAAATCCACATGAAGATGAGAGTTAAAACGGCTGAAGAGGTGACTGTGGGCAAGAAATAAAGGATGCGCCACCAGTTTTTTCCCCGAATGCCGGAATTTAGGGTAACTGCGAGGACTAAAGCTAGGACAGTTTGTATTGGCACTACAATAGCCACGTATTGGGCTGTATTTTTCAAAGCAATCCAAACCCGTTCATCTTCAACCAACCGAGAGAAGTTGCGAATGCCTACAAAATCGTACTCAATACCCCCTAAAAGTTTGACTTTATGCAGCGAAAGAAAAACAGCATAGAGAATAGGTAACACCACAAAGGTACCTAACACCAGAATGGTTGGTGCCATAAATAGATACCCAGCCAGGTTTTCTGTTATGTTCCACTCCTTTCTTCTCTGCCGCCTTTTCGCTTCAAACACGACTCTCACCTCCGCTTTCTCAAAGCACCTGCCTGCCATAGCGATCAATGCTATCCGCTCTCATCGTATCTAAAGTTGTGAAGGCTATTATAATAGCTGCACGCTTATTGGTTAAAAAGCACAATTTACGCTCTCCTCCACTTCGTGAACAATAAGATTCCCGACTTCTTAAAGAAGTCGGGAATCTTAGCAGGTGCGAATGTAGCAGATGTTACAAAAAGCCAGAAAGAAGACATGATTACAAAACAACATTTTGGCGTAACCTAATATTGATAGTAGTTGCAGCGACTCAAGCACTAAAGTTTAGAAAGGCAGGTTACGATTCATGGCTTATTCCTGGTTTAAAGCGTTTCATCTTGTGGGTATAGTCGTTTGGTTTGCCGGTTTATTCTACTTAGTACGTCTTTTTATCTATCACGTTGAAGCTAACGAAGAACCCGAACCAGCACGCACAATCCTGAAAAATCAATACCAGATCATGGAAAAACGCCTATACAGTATCATCACCACTCCAGGGATGTTGGTGACGGTAGCAATGGCGATCGGTTTACTGACAACTGAACCAGACGTTCTTAAAGAAGGCTGGTTGCACATCAAACTGCTGTTTGTCCTCCTGTTAATTGGATATCACCATTATTGCAAACGTCTGATGAAGCAGTTAGCAGTAGATAAATGCGCTTGGGGTAGTCAGCAATTGCGTGCCTTAAATGAAGCGCCGACTGTTATGTTGGTCGTAATAGTCTTACTGGCTGTGTTCAAAAATAATCTACCCACAGATATCACCGCTTGGGGCATTGTCGCCTCAATTATTGTTATGGCTGCGACTATTCAGCTTTATGCTAGAAAACGTAGGTTAGATAAAGAAAAGCAAATAGCAGAAGTCGCACAACCACAACAGTAGACTCTGCATTCTCTGCGCCTGGTGCAATTAATTAAAGAACACCTAAATTTACTACCTGAGATAGATGTCAAAAAGCTGGTCCTGACGATTCTCTGACCATGAGTTTCGTCTCCAGAACCTTAGAAGTTTTTCGACTTGGGTTCCCTAACAGTATGGATGCTGCGCTTACCCCTTTTTCAATCAGTGGTTGCTGGATGGTTGTCAGTGATGGTTTAATCTGGGATGCTATAGGAATATCGTCAAAACCAACAATTGACAAGTCTTGTGGAACAGCTAGATTAAGATGAGCAGCAGCACGTATGGCACTTATTGCCAAGACATCACACATGGCAAGAATCCCAGTTGGTCTTGGGTGTTGCTGAAGCAAAGAAAGTGCAACTTCAAAGCCCTCGTCCTCATGATTTCTTGGCGGACACTCAACAATCGCAATTTTACTCGGGTCAAGAGATGCCTCTCGGATCGCATCTTTGTAACCTTTCAAGCGTTGTAGGGGAATTTGGAAAGTAGCATGTTCCAGCCTTTGAATATCAACCGGACCGACATAAGAGTCCGATAGAAAATCCATCGCTATAATCGCAAGTTGCTTATGGTTAAGACTGATTAAGTGGGCGGCGGCTTTATGGGCGGCAAGGCGATCATCAATATAAACTGATGGTACACCTTTTAGGGACGGTTGATCAACTGCGACTACTGGCAGTTTCCGTTCCAAAACTTGCGCTACCGCCTCACTGTTGTCCGGCATACTGTAGATGATGAATCCGTCCACTGCTGCTTGCTGAATCGCCGTCGGCGCTGCATCGTTTAAGTGCGTAGGCATCAGCAATAGGCTGGCTTTCGCTTGCTCGCACACTCTGGAAACTCCTTGCAAAAAGGCGATGGCTACAGGGTCATTGAAGGCATACTGTAGTGATTCGGAGAAAACCAAGCCAATGACCCCTGTACGTCCCGTTCGCAACATCCGTGCCATGGGATTTGGACCTGGATAACCCATTTCCTTGGCTACTCTCAGCACGCGATCGCGCAATTCTTCTGAAAGTTGATCTGGTCGGTTAAAAGCATTCGATACTGTGGTGCGCGAAACTCCTGCTGCTTTGGCAACGTCCCAGAGTGTTATCGATTTCGGTGTCTTGTCATGCTTCATCCTAGTTTTAGTCTAGCAGTAAGTTGGCCTGAATAACACAACTTTACATTGGGATTGTTAATGGAAAGAGAGCTTCTTACCCTCAATTTGAACCAGAAGCTTTCTTGATCGATTCAGAAAAACTCTATATAATTTAAACTGAATCGATTCAGAAAAATAAGAGCAAACAATGAAAAACGTCTTTAATGAGGTTCTAATGGCAAACGAAAATTCTGTGTCAAAAAATGTTTTAGCTTTAGCGCAGCAGATCGCAGCAGAATTTGACAACTTACCGCAAGTAGTTGCAGTAGTTCTAGCTGGTTCGCAAACTAATCAAGTTGCTGATTTAGCATCGGATCTAGATCTATATGTGTATGCACCAGAAGAGATAGCAGTAGAGAGTCGGGCGGCGATCGCTCAAAAATTTGCTCAGCAAGTTGAACTTAACAATCAGTTTTGGGAAACCGGAGATGAATGGGTAGACACTAATTCCGGAAGAGGCGTGGATATTATGTACCGCACACCTGAGTGGATTGAAGAGCAAATAAATCGCGTTCTTGTTCACCATCAGGCAACGGTAGGCTATTCTACCTGTTTTTGGTTCAACGTTCGCCACTCTTTACCGCTATGCGATCGCCTTGGTTGGTTTGGGCAACTCCAGCAGCAGACAAACCAACCCTATCCGGAACCTTTGGTAGAAGCGATTATCGCCAAAAACTATCCAATTTTGCGCCACAACCTTTCTTCCTACATTCATCAAATCGAGTTAGCCATCAAGCGAGATGACTTAATTAGCGTAAATCATCGAACTTCTGCACTCCTCGCTAGCTATTTTGACATCATTTTTGCTATCAACAAAATGCCTCACCCAGGAGAAAAGCGATTGCTGCAACTAACTCAAAAGTTTTGCTCTAAAGTGCCAGAAAGTATGGAAAGCAGAGTTAACAATCTAGTTCGAGCGGTAGACCCTCATAACAGTTTGAATATTTTAGACTGTGTGAATCAGTTAATGGATGGACTGGATCAACTGTTAATTGCGGAAAACTTCGGTTGCAACAGTAAGTTGAAATAAAATTAGCTGAGATGTCATATATTAAGAAATATTAAGAATATGAGTTCTCAGCGATCAATATGTCAGATCAACCTTTAATAAAACCCCGTCCCTTATGGCGGGTTATTCTTTTATCTGTCGCCACCCTGATGCTGTACTACGGCTGGTACAAGTGGATTATCCAGGAGGAATTAAGAGATTATAACGGTTATGGGTGGTCAGGAACGCTATGTATAGCGCCTTTTGTTATGGGGGTAGTAGTTCCTCAAGCTTTACGGATCTTTGATCCTGATGTTCCCGGATGGTTCGGTTGGTTTTCCTTTGTTGGTGTCGTCTGGATTTATATTGTGCAGTTCAAACTGTATAGAACTGTCAATGAACTCTATCGCCAAGCCGGAATGAAAGAACCACTTGTCGTCTGGTGGATATTTGTACCGGGGTTGAATTTAATTGTCGGTTTCAGACAAATCCATTTTTTGAGTCAATTTTGGGCAAAAGAACAAGGTATTGCTGTAAAAGACGCTTTTGCTGAAAAAATTCCCTTACTTTCAGCAAATTCTCTCCCTTAACACCGCCTACATCACGAAGAGCCTTAATTGAACTGTATTAGTTTATAATTAGACTTTGAAACGACAAAGAAAAAGCTCTCTTGCAGTTTACCTAACAAGAGAGCTTTAGTGTGGTGTGAGGAGCAAACTCAATGTTTGCTTTCTACCACTGTAGCAAACGAGTTTTGATTTGTCGGGACTGTCAGGAAAATTTGAGTGGAAATAATACTTAAGTTTTACGAGAATAGAATTCGAGGGTAAGCTAAGCAAATCTACAAGCTAACATTATTTTTGGGCAAAATGAAAAGCAGAAATAGATGAAAGCTGAAGACGGCTTCCAAAGTCATCTTCTATCTGCTGCCTCAATCCTGCAAAAAAAGCATCTTTGCTCTGTAGATCTAACTTGAGGTAGAGCAAGTATGTGTTCAGAAGCATTAAACATTCATCGATAGTGTAGGTTACCTCAGATACAACTTGTCAGGAAACTAAGTTTTTGAATTGTCCTGAATCGATGGTCATTCTTTCCAACTCTCTCAAAATCTCTTCTTGAGTTTCCCTGTCTTCATATCGCTGGAGAGATGTCGTAACCTATTGTAAGCCACTGCCGCCGGAGAATACCAACCTTTTCGCTGTTCTAAATATCTGCTGGAGCAGCTGATTATTGTGTTTTTTAAGTCAGATACATCTATTTGTCAAAAATTGACAAAATTTTCTCTTTTAAAGATTTACAAGACTTAGCGAATATTACTGATT
>JAQYWO010000296.1 GCA_029379215.1 Rhizonema sp. PD37 | reverse complement strand
CTTTACACGTAAAGGAGTGACAATCATATGGCAAATCTTACCCCCAGTCAGGCGACCAAACAACTTCTAGCTGGGTACTGCGGTATTATTTTTGGAGGTTTTGGGTTCCATAAATTTATTCTCGGTTATCCAGCAGAAGGTTTAATTATGCTGACTGTTTCTTTAGTGGGCAGTTATTTTACCTACGGCTTTACATTGTTGATTATGCAGCTTGTAGGTTTAATTGAAGGGATGATCTACTTAAATAAGTCTCATGACGAATTCATTAATACCTATTTTATTAATAAACAGGGTTGGTTTTAAATATTCTTTGCTCATAATTTTATTTCTGAGCCCTGACAATCAGAAGAGTATTTATTGATTGAAAAACTCTTTCGAGATCAGAGAAAGCAAGCAAAGAACACATAACTAATTTAATAATTTTGAGGGAGTATTTTGAAGAGTTATTGTCTAGTAGATATTCTTATGTATGGTGCATTACCTAATTAATCAGTCTACTGCAAAGCATTTAAGAGGGCATATCACAATATGCTGTTATTTTCTCTTATAGCAATTGTCAGGTAAAGTCTGCGTCAAAGCTTGCTCTTGGGAAGATCCCCCGGCAGACTTTGGGCGAAGTCAAGGGGCAAAGCTCACGGGAGGGAAGCTTCCCTCCCGCAGACTTTGCGTGAGAGTACTCACGGACGCGAGTTTTACGTAAATAGAACATAGTCTTGGCGTTCTGTGTAGGGTAAAGCTCTTCACCCTTATAACTGTAAGTCTAAAAACTTTTTTCAAGTAAATTTACGGAGTACGAGTTTCAATCACAACGTTAAAATCAATCTATAACTTATGCTAAAAGAGTTGTAATCAGAAGCATTCAGAATATCTTTAATAAAATTGTGGAACACTAAACTTTGAATTCTACTTTCAAATAAGAATGATTTATACAAAATAATGTTACTCAATTATTTTTATTTAATAAAAAATATCTTAGTTTTAACAATATGGTAACGCTCAAACGTAAAAACACAACCTTTGCCGTACTTGCCTTATTTGGCTTGGGATATTTCAACGCTATATCTAGTTTGGAAATCAACGATTTTTGGAAAAGCGAGATTGCTCTCATACCAGCACAACTAGTCTGTATAATCTACATGACGTACCTACTTTGGAGTCGTCGTTATCGCTCTGTCGATCTGGATAATTAGAAAAAGTTAATATTTTTAGCTCTCAAAGCTGCGATTTTCGCCTACTCTCAAAGTAGAGACGCTTTTAAGCTGTTACACAATTCAACTTGTACATTAAACCGTTCGGTTTGTCCTCAGTCATTAGGAATGAGCACTTCGGAATGTGCGTTCTCTTACTGTGACTAAACAGAAGCGTTCATTTGTCAAAAGGAACGTTTTAAGAGTTACAACGCTTCAAAACGTGCAACGTAGACTTGCGTTAGCTTATTAATGCGTTAAAGTTTCGTAGCAAATCCAAATTCTTGAGAATGCAAATTGTCCCGAAAACTAACTTCCCTCTAGAACAAACTCTAACTACAAAGAAAATTACTTTAGATGTTGGAGGTATGAAGTGTGCTGGCTGTGTTAAGGCAGTAGAACGACATCTTTCTAAACATCCTGGAGTCAAAAGTGTTTCTGTAAACCTGGCTACAGAGGTAGCAGTTGTAGAATCTGAAGGCAATACGGTAGATCCAGATTCACTAGCACAACAATTAACCGCATCTGGGTTTCCGACTCAACCTCGGAAATCTGGCAGGAAAAAATCCAGCGAAACACAAGCAACACAAGATCCAGAAGAACGACATCGCCAAGACATGCAGTCTGTACAAAGACAATTGCTCATTGCTTCTGTACTGCTAGTACTGTCGTTAATGGGTCATTTTGGTAATATGACTGGCTTCGTCTTACCAGTATTGCATAATATTTGGTTCCACTGTGGATTGGCTACAGTAGCGCTACTCATTCCAGGGCGTCCAATTTTAGTGGATGGCTGGCGCACGTTACGGCACAATGCACCCAATATGAACACCTTAGTGGGATTGGGAACGCTGACAGCCTACACTGCGAGTATAATTGCTTTACTATTTCCCCAACTAGGTTGGGAATGTTTTTTTGACGAGCCAGTGATGATGCTCGGCTTTATTCTTCTTGGACGTACATTAGAACAACAAGCTAGAAATCGAGCTGCTGCCGCATTCAGGCAATTACTTGCGCTCCAGCCACCAATAGCCAGATTGATTCCCAAACCGAAAGAAGTAGATTCAGGAGCTAATTCTTCCCCTGCCTCGAAAGTTCTTGCTTCCTCCCCAGTGACAGAGATTCCTGCTGAAGAAGTACGTGTTGGTGAATGGTTACAGGTTCTACCAGGAGAGAAAATCCCCGTTGATGGTGAGGTGGTGGAAGGGCAAACAACAGTAGATGAGTCGATGCTGACTGGAGAAGCATTACCAGTCATAAAGCAACCAGGAGATCTGGTGACAGGAGGAACGCTAAACCAATCAGGGGCGATCGCAATCCAGGCGACTCGTACCGGAGATGACACCACTCTAGCTCAAATTGTCGCCTTAGTAGAAGCAGCGCAAACTCGTAAAGCCCCTGTACAAAAATTAGCAGATACAGTCGCTGGCTACTTTACTTACGGGGTATTGACAGCAGCTTTGTTGACTTTCGGATTTTGGTACTTTGTTGGCAGCCATATATTTCACGATGTGGTCATCATGTCAAGTGGTATGCACATGGCACATCAAACCCCACAACTTCATCCCGACTCCCCACTACTGCTAAGTTTAAAGCTAGCGATCGCAGTCATGGTAGTTGCTTGTCCCTGTGCTTTAGGTCTTGCCACACCAACAGCTATTCTAGTGGGAACTGCAATCAGTGCCGAACGCGGTTTGTTAATCAAAGGTGGCGATGTTCTGGAAAGAGTACACCAGTTAGACGTTGTGGTATTTGACAAAACTGGCACTCTGACGACTGGTCATCCAACTGTTACTGATTGTATCTCAATAGAGGAAAATAGCGAGTGGGCTTTAGTGAGTGGAAAAATTTACTCCCTAATACAACTTGCTGCAGCAGTAGAAAGTGGTACTTGCCATCCCCTGGCAAAAGCGATTCAGCAGGAGGCAAATCGGCAAGAGTTAACTATACCAACTGCTATAAACTTTCACACCGAAGCGGGATTCGGCGCGTCTGCTGTGGTAGAAGGTCATTTGGTACTGTTAGGAAATGAAGATTGGTTGCGCTGGCATGGAATTGCAATCAATGAAACTGTACGCTTACAGGCTCTTGAATTGGCATCTTCGGGAAAAACAGTTGTATATGTTGCTTCTGAAACAATCATCGGACTCATTGCTATTCAAGATACTCTAAGAGCTGATGCGTCTTCTGTGGTTGACAAATTGCGCTCTTTGGGTTTAAGAGTCATCTTACTTAGTGGTGATACATTTCAAGCAGCCACTTGTATAGCTAAACAATTAAAACTAGAGAACATTGATGTGATGGCAGGTGTCCCCCCAGCGAAGAAAGCTGCGGCAATACAAGATCTCCAAAAAGGGGGAATAGGGAAGAACACGACGAAAAAAGCGATTGTGGCAATGGTAGGAGATGGGATTAATGATGCTCCGGCTTTATCTCAAGCTGATGTAGGAATTGCTTTGCACTCTGGAACCGATGTCGCTATTGAAACGGCTGACATTGTTCTGATGCGCGATCGCTTAACTGACGTTGTGGAATCGATTGCGCTGAGTCGTGCCACCTTCAACAAAATCCGCCAGAATTTATTTTGGGCTTTTGCATACAATACACTTGGAATTCCCTTAGCTGCTGGTGTTTTATTACCTAGTTTGGGTTTTGCTCTTAGCCCAGCTGGTGCTTCCGCCCTAATGGCTTTTAGCTCTGTTAGTGTTGTCACAAACTCAATTTTGTTACGGCGAGAGCGCAAATCCTCCTTAAGCTATGCCTTTAGAGGTAATTCCGAACACAATTTTTGATTTTGTCAATCTCAGGTTACACTAGGTCGGTAGTTAGCTATTACGAAACTTATAAAAATAGTGCTAAGTGCTAAGCGAGTTATTTTATCCGAACTAAATTTCTCGCCAAGGCACTTCTTTTTAGGGAAAACAGTCAGAAGCTCTTGAATTTAAACATTAGGGATCAAAAAAGTCTTCCTGATGACAATCTACCGAATAAATCATGCTGGGGTTCTACTCTTTGAAAACTCCTGGCTTCAAGTCGGGGAAGCCGCCCACAGTGCTGTCTCTTTAAAACTCAACAGAGATGCAAGACACTGTTCTGACTCTTATAGATAAGTAAATTAAATGTTTACCAATTTATATCAGCATTATAGACTTTAAGTTAGAGAATGACAGCAAACAATAATCAAAAAATTTTGATTAACAAAAGTTCCAAAGATTGTAGCAATGATTTGTCAATGGCAGCACAAATTAATGAAACCCATCTGTTAATCATAGAAGATGAGCAAGGACGCAAAGAGTTTCCTCTTGATCGCTCAATGTACTCAATTGGTAGAGATCGTGACTGCGATATCCGTTTAATTTCGCAGTTTGTTTCGCGTCGCCACGCCACACTAGTCAGGCAGATCCGAGACGGTAGTAGCCATAGGTATTATTATCGAATTCTCGATGGTGACGAAAAAGGTAAGCCGAGTGCCAATGGTCTAATGATCAAGGGACGTAAGATGGGTTCTCACGATCTGAAGAACGAAGACGAAATTATTTTTGGTCCTCAAGTACGTGCCATTTATTATTTACTACGAGATACTATGCGACCGGGGCAGACAGATTCGAGCGAGTATGATATTACACTAATTAACCCTGGCATGACCGAGGATATTGAAGACTGAAACTTGACAGATGAGAGCGATTTCTACTATGTAGGAGTCGCGCCATCCGACAAGGAGGCACGGTGGATAAAAATCTTCACATCCGGACACGACTGCAATCGCCTTGATTCATAAAGCTCTCTTTTCGGCACCACTATCCGGCAAGACTTTCAATCAGATGCCAATAGCGGCAATCTTCAATCGCCTGTTTAATAAATTCAAACATTTGTTGACAGTGGTTTTGCAGCTGGAGCGGCAATTCATCATTTTTAATCACAATACTCATTCGAGTTCCTGTGTCAGTGGCTGTGCTTTTATCGATAAGCGCTTCCACTGTCACCAATTTGGAAAAGGAAACATTACCGGGAATCTCTCGCGCCATAATGTAATCGGGTGTGTAGTACTGAACATCCAAATTACAGTCTTGCAGTAGTTCTACAAGTAACGGTTGGAGATCGTTAATTGGAACAGAAATAATAAATGAACATGTATAACGAGCCATAATAGCCCCAAGTCTTGCAACACTCCGTCCATCCTATAATAGTTTACGAAGTAGACTAAATATAGTTTACTTATTATCTAGATTCTGCCGAAAAAAGAAAAATTTGACGACTGAAGGCAGTGGTTACCTAATTGAGAAACATGAAAGTAGCAATTACTGGTGCAACAGGATTTGTCGGTAGTCGTTTGGTAGAACGACTGCAAGAGGAGGGTATGAAAGTGCTAGTATTGACTCGTAATACTGCTTTTGCCCAAAAGATTTTTCCATCTACAGCTTTTCCCAATGTGGAAATTGCTGCTTATACACAGAATGAACCTAGTTTTTGGCATCAACTTGCTACATGTGAAGCTGTTGTCAATCTTGCAGGAGAACCTATTGGCGACGGACGTTGGACACCAGAACGCAAGCAGGAAATTCTCAACAGCCGTAAGTTAGGTACCGAAAAAATTGTCGAAGCAATACTTAATGCCAACCCCAAACCAAAAGTGTTGGTTAACGCCTCAGCTATTGGTTACTACGGTACAAGCGAAACCGCAGTCTTTGATGAAAAGAGTCTACCAGGTCAAGATTTTCTTGCTCAAGTCTGCCAGAGTTGGGAAGCTGAAGCCCAAAAAGTTACAGATGTTGGTGTCCGACTGATTATTCTGCGATTTGGCATAGTTTTAGGGATGGGTGGTGCCCTAGGAAAAATGATTACACCTTTCAAACTCTTTGCAGGTGGTCCTATTGGTAGCGGTCAACAGTGGTTTTCGTGGATTCACTTAGATGATGTCGTTAATCTGATAATCCTTGCTTTAACTAAGCCAGAAATGCAAGGAATCTACAACGCTACTGCCCCACACCCAGTCCGCATGACAGAATTGAGCAAAACGATGGGACAAGTTATGAATCGTCCTTCCTGGTTACCTGTCCCTGCTTTTGCAATGGAGGCTCTCTTGGGAGACGGTGCAAAGGTTGTTTTAGAAGGTCAACAAGTCCTTCCCCAACGAACCTTAGCGACTGGTTTTAAGTATCAATATTCTCATTTGCAACCAGCACTTGAACAAATTCTCAAATGAAATTAGCAATTAGTAGTTAGTAGTTATACTGGTTACCAACTACTAACCGTTACCAGTATTCAGAAATTTCCGAGAAATCCAACTCAAAATGCCACTGGTAACCGCACCAACAATGAGGATAGTAATTGCCGGAGTAAATACAGGCTGCCAAAGTTTGTACCATAAATCCAAACCCAGTGGCAATCCAGACTGACGTCCAATGACTGCGATCGCGAGCCATACAAAGCCGAAGATAACTAGGAATACATCAGCTACCAAGACGTAGTTGAGCCAGTTTAATAGTTTATCTTTCATAAAGGGATGATTGAATAATGGGTCAAAAGGCGCTGAGTTCTGAAGATGATATTTCCAATACACTTCATTTGATAAGTGAATTTACCTGTGTGTAGAGTAGAGAATCTCTACACACGTAACTTCTTTGAATACCTGTTCGGCAAAACACGCAAACTGTCTTGACCTTGATTCCTTATTCCTGTACGGGTGGATAAGGACAAGAGATCAGCAGGAGCAATGATGCTTTGTATATTAAAGAGAATGATAAACTGATCACTTTTCAAATAGCCAGCTTTTAACTTTTGCCAGACTTGACCAATTTGGTTTTCTGCTTAAACCTTCTTCAATGCTATTTTTGACTTCCTCCTGCCATTCAGGGTTAACAAATATAAGCTGTTGTGCAAAGTCAACATGTTGCCGTAAACCTTTTTGACCTGTTTCCAGCATTGCTAGAGCAAGATTCACCCTAGCTTGTGGATCTTGTGGATTTAACTTAACTGCTTTTTGTGCCGCCTTATGAGCAAAGCTGGGTTTATCATCAAGCAGGTACAACCATGCTAAACAAGTCCAAGCGGGACTGCTTTTGGGAGCGCGATCACATACTTCTTTAAATAAGGGGATCAACTCGGAAGGTGCTTCTCCCGCCTTGTATCTTTCCAAACCTGTATCAAACAGGGATTCGACTGTCTGAGTCATAGCCAATTCATTATGAGTCATTGATCATTCGTCATTAGTCCTTTATCATTAGACAACGACAAATGACAAAGGACAACATTAAACACCAAATGATTTACCGCAACCACAGGTTTGAGAGGCGTTAGGGTTAGTAAATTGAAAACCACCGCCAATCATAGCATCGCTATAATCTAGCATCAAGCCATAAAGATATAACAAGCTCTTGCGATCGCAAACTATTTTGAAGCCATCGTAGTCAAAAACATCATCGTGAGGGGTAATTTTAGCTGGATCTTCAAAATCCATCAAGTACGACATCCCGGAACAACCACCTTGACGCACTCCAACCCGTAAGTATAAATCTGTACCTTGCTTCTCTTGCAAGAATTTTACCTGTCGCAGAGCGGAGGTGCTTAACTGAATTCCTTTTTGTTGAGATTGAGTTACTTGTGCTTGTGTCATCTGCTTTTTGGTCTCCTAAGTTATTCTAAATATGAGAGTGTAGAGATAAGCTTTCTCATTAAAAGGTCTCAATTACCCAAATTACTCCAAAAGTTTTTACATATATTCTAGCGATATAAATGCCGCTCTAAGTCAAATTGTAAAGAGTCGAGCGCTCATCACACAAAGATTTTTATTCTAGAATTGAGAGATTCAGTATTTCTAGAGTTTAAATCCCATATGCCAACCAAATCCGCGCTCGCGCTCTTACTAGTAGCTGGTAGCTTTCATCCAAGACTAGCCTCAACCCAAGCATGATACTTCATAAAAATAGCTTTTTTTGATTAATTTACTCTATGACAAGTTTTAATCGCTCTACCAGCCGTCGGTTGAAGAAATTAACCCAAATTCCTTCTGTGTGGGAGGGCGATCGTCGTCCATTGTCATCACAAACCCAAGCCGAGGACTCAGAGGCAAAGGGCGAATGTATTCTGTGGGTGGATGGCTCACAAGGGATTGTTCGGGGAATGGACGTAGTCGCACCAGAAACCGGCCCGGAGGCGATTGTTCGTACCTTAATGCGAGCAATTGAACATCCCCACAGTCCAGCCAAACCAGCTCGCCCTCAAAGAATTGTGGTTAGGGACAGAGAGATCCAATTTTATCTGCGCGGAGTGCTGCAAGATTTGGATATTGGAATTGACTATGCACCAGAATTGCCTTTGATTGACGAGCTATTTCGTGGATTTGCTGAAATCTTAGATAGCCAAGTTCCCGATTTACCTCCACAATATGCACAAGTGTTGCAAGATAAGGCATTTGCCATTTGGCAAGCAGCTCCTTGGGAATTGCTAGAGGAACAGCAAATCTTGTCAATAGAGATTAATAAGTGGGATGTTGGTACACTTTATGCCTCTATCGTGGGGATGCTGGGAATGGAGTATGGGGTTTTATTTTATCGTTCGTCTGAGTCCTTAAGACAGTTTCGAGCATCAGTTTTAAGAGATGAAGAATCACAAGGGCGTTTGGAAGAGGCTTTTCTCAAGCAAGATTGTCTGTTTCTTACCTTTGAGCATACTGAAGATATTGATGAAGATGACGACGACTTTGGGGAACTAGACTTATCGGATTTGCCGTTATCAGAAATTGACCCTACTTTTGGCAATATCCATCCTTTAGAAGGGCTGCGATCTGTTTTGTATGACGAAGAAGCACTTGTCGTTTTTGTCGCCTTAGAAAGTCTTTGCCGCTTTATTCGCGATCATCGTCGCCCCCTCAGTGAGGATACTCTTCCCCAACTCAGTCGTCGTTATCGCATTTCGCTGCCTCAATCAAATGAACTAACCAAATCTGTTTCCGTCACTGTCTCTACTCTGCCGGAGTTGACAGCAGAATTAGAGGAAATGGCAGACTTCGACATTCCAGAGGAAGAATCAGAATCAACGTTTCAGTCTTTGCGAGATGACTTGATACCAGAAGATTCTTTCCTCAGCTTAGGCGTAGTTTCTTGGGAAATGTTGGAGTACCTGCATAAACAAGTTAACTACCATAAGGCAGGAGAAATTAGACAAACTGGTGAAGGTTTACCTGTGATTTTAATTCAAACTTCCCGTCCCAAGGCAAAGTCTGTGATCGAAAATATTGAAAAAGCTGGAGGAATAAAAGCAATTTGCTTTAATCCAGGAGCAGATCCAGATGAGCGCAAGCAATATGACTTGGGTTTGTTGCAAACTGAAAATGGGGAATTGTTTTTATTCGGTGAATTTGAAGATGATGACCCAACACATGTAGAAGCTCGGAAAAAATGGAATCAACGGTGTAAAAATACCAAAGGATACTGTGGTTTAATCGTAGCTAAAGGGCTAACAGGAACTTCTCGTGGCAATCCTCAGCTAAGAGATATGATGGCTGTGTTTGAAGCTCAATCCATTTCACCTAAAGATTTAGGACTCGGTACTCTTCAACTGATATCTCAACTGCAACTTGAATAATTACCTAGATTATAACCATAAATCTAGTCCTATGGGCTAATGGTGGGTAGAGTAGCATGAAAAAGAGCAGATATTCATCTGATGGGGTACTGCTTAACTGAGCTTTGAGCAGATCATGGAAAGTATTTACCCCTTACAGACTGGATGGTACAGCTGATTTGACATCACAAACTTTACAAATAAATTGCTATAGACTTTTTACTAACTTAATTATTTTAAATCTAACTATACTTTATCTATTATTTATGAAGCATCTATATCAAGCTTTTAAATCATTCGTGAATTAGAAACTCGCCACTCGCAACTAAGCAGGTTGGCGCGAAAAAATCATAAATAGGTAGTAGTTTGGGGTTATTGAGCGGGAATCGCTAAAAAGCACGCCTACTTTATTTATGAGGTTTTATCAGCAAAATTAATCTAGACTCCAACTATAGCGCTTCTCGTTGAAGTCACATACATAATGCCCTCACCGATCTTAACGGGTATCCCTCTCCCAAGTTTGCGACAGGGCTGGGATGAACACAGTTGCACTCAACGGACAACAGAGATACAAAATCGTCACGCTCAAACGATGATCTCCAGACGTAAACGAGAAAAAATGGGGCAGGCTTGTTTTGCCGATCTGTTTGGCTGCCACACTAATTAGTGGGGATGTTAGCGCAGCGTTAGCGAGTCCTCGAGCGTCAGCCTACCCCATTTTTTAGGTGTCAATTTGTTAGGGAGCATTTTTAGGCAAAGCTCGAAGAGCGAGAGTACTCTCCTTAGCACTGGAGTGCGACATTCTCAACAACATAACAGATCAAACCCCTAAAAATGTGAAGCGAGCCTACCGGAAGCTTCCCCCGGCAGACTTCACGAAGACGGTTGTCCGTTTTTGAGCGAAGAAAAATGTAGCGGCACGAGTAATTGAGAATCACTACATTCTCTTCTCTCCTGCAAAGTCAGTCATAGAAAAGCGTTAAATGTCTAGGCGTGGTAAACATTGCATAGACGCAGATACTAAGTATAACGCCTATGCATTTATTTTTATGAAACGATCAAACTGCTGTCGTCAGACTTGAAGTCAACAGTATATTTTTGTAAATAAGTAATTTTTTCTTCATCAAATTTTTACCGACTTTAAGAGTACTAA
>JAQYWO010000295.1 GCA_029379215.1 Rhizonema sp. PD37 | reverse complement strand
AAAGTGGCCGATCAAACAAATTTACTCTCCCTAAACGCGGCAATTGAAGCCGAGAAAGCGGGAGAATATGGCGCAGGTTTTGCCGTCGTTGCTAGAGAAATTAGGAGACTGGCAGATCAAACTGCCGTCGCCACCTTAGAAATTGAGCAGATGGTGAAAGAGATGCACTCCAGTGTTTCTGCCGGTGTGATGCAAATGGATCGCTTCAACCAACAAGTCAACAGTAATGTGGATTTAGTCAGCAAGATTAGTGGGCAAATCGCCACAGTGATCGAGCAAGTACAAAGTTTGACACCGCGTTTTGAAGAAGTCAGCCAGAGTATGTCTCAGCAGTTTGAAGGGGCACAACAAATCAGTGTGGCGATCGCTCAATTAAGTGAAGCTTCACAGCAAACTGTACAATCCCTCCAGGAAACCAACCGCGCCGTTGAGCAACTCGATGATGCCGCTCACGGATTACAAGGAGTTGTTTCTCAATTTAAGGTGCAAAGTTAATATACTTAATTTAATAAGGGTACCATTATGCAAACTGTAATCAATAATGGGCAGGCTGTCAACGATTGTTGGAACAAAATAGGGGTAGAAGGCGATCGCACTTGCCCAGAGTTAAAAACCGTGATTCACTGTCGCAACTGTCCTGTCTATTCTACAGTTGGGCGCAGTTTATTAGAAAGGGAAACACCGCTCGATTATCTACAGGAGTGGACTAATATACTGGCGAACACTCCGCTTGACAACTTGGAATCACAAACCAATGGCGCGATTGTCCGCTCAGCAGAAACAATATCCGTTATGATCTTTCGCTTGGGAGGTGAATGGTTAGCACTCCCAGTTCGACTCCTCCAAGAAGTAACTAACCCTTGTGTGATGCACACTCTCCCTCATCGCAGCAACGAACTGTTACTCGGTTTGGTAAATATTAGAGGAGAAATTCTCATGTGCATTTCTCTTGGCAGTCTCCTCGATTTGGAAAATACAACAGCTTTATCTCATCCTCCAAGTTCTTTTGTTTCTAAACGGATGGTAGTTGTCGCAAATGAACAGGATAGGTGGGTATTTACTGTAGATGAAGTGGCTGGGGTTCACCGCTTCCAACTCAGTGAATTACAAGCTACCCCTGTGGTCATTTCAAAAGCCACCGAAGCTTACACAAAAGGAGTCATTTCCTGGCGAGGGCAGAAAGTGAATTACCTGGATTCTGACTTACTATTTTACACCCTAAACCGGAGGATTTTGTGATCGATAGCACACAGGATACGAGCAAACTCTCCATTCTGGATTTATTCCAGTTAGAAGTGAAAACTCAGGCAACCATCTTAAACGAGGGACTCTTAGCCTTCAAAAGTCAATCCGAGTCTCCCCAGACATTAAATTCCCTCATTCAAGCCGCCCACTCCATAAAAGGGGCAGCCCAAATTGCCGAAATCGATCCCGGTGTTCATCTAGCTCACACCTTAAAAGACTGCTTTATTGCTACACAGAACCAAGCGCGATCTCTCAGGGGAAATCAGGTAGATTTGCTACAGCGAGCAGTTGAGCAACTCCTAAGTATCAGCCAAGTTCCAGAAGAAGATTTAACTCGCTGGCTGTCAGAACATGAGCTAGAGATATCTAATACTATACAAAATATTGCTTCTTGGAAAGAGGACTCAGGGACGCAGGGACACGGCGATGTACACAAAGAAGAGACAGGAACACAACGACGTGGCGACACACACAAAGAAGATCAAGGACAAGGACACAGGGATATACAGAAAGTGGATGTAGAAACGCAGGGACGTGTAAACACGGAAGTCAAACAAAAGCAAGAAGTCTTGAATAATACTCTCCCCACTCCGCCTCCGCCTATCTCCTCGAACGCCGCCCCTACCACCGACACATCCATGCTAGAGTTATTCCGCCTAGAAGTAGAGGCTCAGGCGGCTATCTTAAATGAGGGACTGTTATCTCTTGAAAGTCAGCCCCAATCTTCACAAGCATTGGAGTCTTTGATGCGGGCTGCCCATTCAGTGAAAGGAGCCGCCCGGATTGTGACGCTCGATGCTGCAGTGGCGCTAGCTCACGTTATGGAAGACTGTTTTGTGGCAGCACAGAAACAAGCTGTGACTCTAGGATCAGGAGAGGTAGATATACTGTTAAATGGGGTTGATTTATTACTTAGTATTAGTCAGCTTGAGCCAGAAGAGTTAAACCCCTGGCTGTCCGCTCGCCACCAAGAAATTGTCGCGACCAGAAATGAAATTGCTGCTATCCTAACACCAGGAGCAGCACCAGTTCCTATCGAGAAACAAGACAGGCGATCGCACTCAGCAAGCGAAGTCGTACAGCAAGCTACTGTCACCACAGAGATAACACCGCCTCAACCACAGACAACCACTGCTAAAGAGATAGTCAAGACAAAACCCAGCCATCTGGAGCCTGTAAACCAGTCTACAGCACAGATAGCTGCCACAGAGAGAGTTGTTCGAGTTAATGCTGACAACCTTAACCGGATTATGGGTTTGGCTGGAGAATCTCTGATCGAGGCGAACTGGTTACAGCCGTTTGCCGATTCCCTCACACTCGTTAAAAAACGGCAACTGGAGTTGACGAAGATTCTGGAAAATTTGCAGAATACTCTCTCCTCCGAGATGAGTCAAGATGCAGAGACATATTTGGCAGCAGCTCGACAAAAGGATCGCGAGTGTCGAGAGATTTTGGGCGATCGCCTCAACGAACTCGAATTATTTGCCCGTCGCACTGCAAGTCTTTCCGACAGACTGTATCGAGAAGTCATTAGCTCAAATATGCGTCCCTTCACAGATGGAGTGCAGGGATTCCCACGCATGATTCGGGATTTGGCGAAACAGCTGGGTAAGCAGGTGAAATTAGACATTCTTGGCAAATCTACGCCAGTTGATCGAGATATTTTAAAGAAACTAGAAGCCCCTTTAACCCATATTCTCCGTAATTCTGTCGATCATGGTCTTGAACTTCCCGAAGAACGGTTGACAGCTGGAAAACCAGTAGAAGGCACGGTGAAATTGGAAGCTGTCCACCGAGGCGGAATGCTATCAATTACCATCACCGACGATGGTAGGGGAATCAGCCCTGACTGGTTGCGTCAAAAAGTGATTAGCAAGAACCTGACAACCCCAGAAATCGCGGAGCAACTCAACGATAGCGAACTGATGGAATTTTTGTTTTTACCTGGATTTTCCACCGCAAAGCAAGTTACAGAAATTTCCGGTCGCGGTGTCGGTTTAGACATTGCTAAAAGCATGGCTCAGGAAGTCGGTGGTACTGTACGAGCAATCTCTCAGCTAGGGAAAGGCACCACTTTTCACTTCCAGTTACCCCTAACCTTATCCGTTGTTCGCACCCTGTTAGTAGAAATATCCGGTGAACCTTATGCCTTTCCCCTAGCACGTATCGACCAGATTGTGACAGTAGATAGAGATCAAATTTTCTCAATGGAAAATCGACCATACTTTACAATGGATCGCAAAAATATCGGTTTGGTTGCTGCCCATCAGGTGTTGGAGTTGAAGGAACCACAATCTACATCTGATGCATTGTCTGTTGTCGTCATTGGGGATCAATCAGATTATTATGGCTTGGTAGTGGATCGATTTTTGGGTGAACGCGATCTGGTTGTGAGACCGTTAGATACTAGGATGGGTAAAATTCAGGATATCAGTGCTGCTGCGCTGATGGGTGATGGATCTCCGATTTTGATCATCGATGTTTCAGATCTAGTGAGATCAATTGACAACCTGCTAAATAATCGTTCGTTAGCTGATTTTAGCAGACAAGTAGAGAATGCTGTGATCGATACCCGCAAGAGCATTCTCGTTGTTGATGACTCGATTACTGTGCGTGAAATGGAGCGGAAGTTACTGCAAAATAAAGGATACCAGGTAGATATTGCTGTGGATGGGATGGAGGGTTGGCACGCAGTCGGTGCTAAGCACTATGACTTAGTAGTGAGCGATATTGATATGCCGCGAATGAATGGGATCGAGTTAGTTACCAAGATTAAAAGCGATCCAAAATTTAATTCAATGCCCATAATTATAGTCTCCTATAAAGACCGTGAAGAAGACCGCATTCAAGGGCTGGCTGCAGGAGCTAATTACTATTTAACAAAAGCTAGTTTTCAAGATGATTCGTTGGTGAATGCAGTAGTTGATTTGATTGGTTTTTAATATTCAGAATTATGTCTCCCTATTTGAGCTAAACTTAGAACATTGCTCTGTTCAAAAGTGCAAAGCACCTATGTCTCGTTGGTTCAATACTGCAGGTCCAAGCCAAGCTGATATTCACTACATGCTGTCGCCAACTAGTCGGTTGCCAGACTTAGAGCGCCTGATTGAACAACGTAGCTATTTTGTGATTCATGCACCTCGGCAAACAGGTAAAACAACCGCAATGCTGGCGCTGGCGGAACAATTAACGAAAAGTGGACGCTATACGGCAGTCATGGTATCGGCAGAAGTGGGAAGCCCTTTTAGTCACGACCCTGGAGCAGCAGAATTGGCGATTCTGGGTGCGTGGCGCGATACAATTGCAGATTGGTTACCTCAAAATCTGCAACCGCCTGCCTGGCATCAAGCGGAACCAGGACAGAGGATTCAAGCCAATCTTCGTACCTGGGCACAAGCTTCGCCACGACTATTGGTTTTGTTTATTGATGAAATTGACTCTCTTCAAGATCAAGCCCTAATATCAGTTTTACGGCAATTACGCGATGGTTATCGCTCCCGTCCCAAAAACTTCCCGTTGTCTGTCGGATTAATTGGCTTAAGGGATGTCCGGGACTATAAAGTAGCGAGCGGGGGCAGTGAGCGATTAAATACCGCGAGTCCGTTTAATATTAAAGTGCGTTCCCTAACGTTGAGAGATTTTAATCAGAGCGAAGTAGCAGAACTATACCAGCAACATACTCTAGATACTGGACAAGTTTTTACCAATGAAGCAACAACAATGGCGTTTGATTTAACTCAGGGACAACCTTGGTTAGTCAATGCACTTGCTAAAGAAATTGTTGAAGAGATGGTAACGGATACAACAGTAGCAATTACAAGTGAACACGTTTTCCAAGCAAAGGAGGTATTGATTGCACGCCTTGATACTCATCTCGATTCGCTAGCAGAAAAACTGCGAGATAAGCGAGTCCAGGCAATCATTGAGCCAATATTAGCAGGGTTGGAACTCGGGAATGTACCCAATGATGATATTCAGTTTGTCATCGACCTGGGTTTATGTAAAATGGATCCACTAGGAGGATTAACAATTGCAAATCCGATTTACCGTGAGGTTTTACCACGGGTGTTGACAGTAACACCAATGGCTTCGCTGCCTCAAATTACACCGAGTTGGTTAACCCTAAGTGGTGAGTTAGATACTGATGCCTTATTGCAAGCATTTTTAAAATTCTGGCGTCAGCATGGTGAACCATTACTCGGCAGTGCAGCATACCATGAGATTGCACCCCATCTAGTACTTATGGCGTTTTTGCATCGCGTAGTTAATGGTGGTGGAACTCTTGAGCGTGAATATGCCATTGGGCGTGATCGTATGGATTTATGTCTCAAGTATGGAAAAATCACTCTAGGAATCGAATTAAAAGCTTGGCGCGATAAAAAAGGAGATCCATTTGAAGGTGGTCTCGAACAGTTAGATTCTTATTTAGCACGCTTAGGAGTCAATTTTGGATGGTTAATCATTTTTGACCGCCGTTCCAAGGCGTTAGCAATCGAAGAACGCTTGACAACTCAACTTACAACCACAAGAAACGGACGTTCCGTCACAATTGTCCGCGCATAATTCGTCATTGCCGAGGAGTGAGTTTTTTGCGAATTTCTTTCGGAATAGTTGTCTGATCTTTATTACTTGTGACTGCGGCAAAGGCTTATGCTTCCTTTTATTTTAGCTATACCTAAAGCATTGTTGTTATATATTAAAACGATGTGCTATCAATCAGATTGGATATGAATTAGCAACTGGCAAATCAGTGTTTATAGTGTTAAGTTGAAAGCAGCAGAATTCCCTCGACTCGTTGTAACTTTGCGTCAAAAGTAACAGTTTCAGTACATCCCGCTTGTTGATTTATCTTCTTAATTAAAAAATCAGAAAAATCTGCTTTATGCTTCTTCATTTGCTGTACTGACCACCAAGCAGCTTCCCTATTCTCAAAGTCAAATGTATCCACTCTAAGTATTTTCTCTATAGCGTCGATAATTTCATCTCTATTTAGTTTATAAGATGTTTTGAGTACCCAAATGAGTTCACATAAAACGATATTGTTAATAAAACAAGTATCATTTTTTGCTTTGACATCTTTAATATACTCATCTGCCAATTTCCACTGTTCTATGTCGTCCTGAACCAAATAGCGAACTAAAACATTGGTATCTAGCCCTTTCATGAAAACTTACCACCACTTTGTTCAATTGCTTCATTCATCTGTTCGATAGAAACTACTTCCCGAACTGATTTGTAGAGAATACCAGACAATTCTTCTACACGGACATTCAGTGGTTGAATATATACCTTACCATCTGCTTCAACAATAAATGTAATGCGATCGCCTGGACGCAGATTGAGTTGTTCGCGAATTTCTTTCGGAATAGTTGTCTGACCTTTACTGGTAATTGTAGCAATCGACATAATTTTTCCTTACTTTAATCTTTTTTCTTACTTAAGTGTAAGGAATAAAAGGTCAACTGTCAATATTTTGACGAGACGTGGAGTGGAAATCCGCATTCCTTACTTTTTACTTTTTAAAGGCTTGATACTACCTCAATCCCAACTCTACTAACACTTCATCCACCCAAGCAGTATTCTATGTTTGACAGTGGAGGTAGAGGTTCTTGAGTATAGTTAATCACCAAATCATAATTACCTTCATCGTATAATTCATGAACTAATGTTTGTAAATCTAGTAATGGTTCCAGATCGCCTTCACGTAAAGGCAGGGAATAAAAAGGAATCTGATCTGGCAAATTGAATGCATATAAATCAGCTTTTGGACGTTTCGACGCACGGCTCACCAAAATTCTATAGTCAGTTTGAACTCCTGTTTGTACTTGCTGAATTGGCTTACCATCTCGCAGCAAATCAATTTCAACTAAATTCGTAAAACTCCCTAGCACCTGTAACCGCTTTTTTACGTATGCATTTCGTCCTTCGCCCGCCCGCTTATTTTTTGGAGAAAGAATTTCAATCACGGTTACCACTTCTTGCGTTATCACATCTCGCACTTCTAAGTAAGTTTCCTTGACGGTTTCAGGCATAGTAACATCTACTGTTACAGCTTCGACTGATGGTGATACGACAGCGATACTTGCAAGTTGCGGTAATGGTGTTTTTTGTGTACTTTGCACTGCAACATCGGTAATGCCTACCAAAAGCGAATCTTCATCAGTTGTTTGGTAGACACGCTTTTCAATCGCCACTTTGTATTTAGGACGCAATTGAGGATTCAGATTCCGGAAAATAGCCGCTATCAGCAGATTATGAATTTCTGACCAAAATAACGGATTCTCTAAATACGGGTTCATTCCCGGAAAAGGTGAAGCCATGACAGCACCTCAAGATAGTTCATACTCCCGACAACGTTTTCTAGAGAGTATAGTGGTACTAACCAATTATATCTAAACCAACAGCTAGCAAATCCCGTATAACAGCTTTGCTCCTATACTAGTAAATGTCGAAGCGCTTCTGACTTGGACATGAACAGTGGTGATCCCAAGAAGATCCTCAAATTTAATAGCGATCGCTCCTCTGACGATACTACTAGCCTCACTGACTTTATTCTCGCAGTTGCCATTAGCTTAATAAATAATTTTGTTTTTCGAGTGACGATAAATGTAATTTACTTTTTCTTATTACCTTCAAAACACTTATATTGAACGTCAACATACTTTTCCTACTTTTTTCTCAAACTATTTATAAGAATTATAAATAGTTGTTGCCAAGAAAATAAACATAATTAAACAATGTAATTAGTCATTTTTAATTTGAATTTTATGACAAGTATCCGGCCAGCATTGTTCTTGTGTATGAGTTGTAAAAATCAGAATAATGTCATAAATGTCAACAAAATTCTCAAGCGATAGCTGAATGCTGACATTTTATGATAAATATTGAAGTTATACTAGGTGCAGACATGACAACCATCAGGGAGCACGCAGACGTCATATCCCGGCTCGCTTATAAACCTCAGGTCTAAAAACGCAGATTTTGTAAAAGTTTCGGCAGTTTTAGATGAATGCAGTGGTAGATAATATGGGTTATTAATTATGAGAGTGGCGATCGCAGGGAATACGACAATAGCAGTAGAGACACTGCGACGCATCTTGATGAATTCTAGTGATGATCAAGTAGTTTGGATAGCACGCGATGGTGCAGAAGCGATTACCAAATGCGCCAAAGATATTCCGGACTTGATTCTGATGGGTTTACTCATGCCAGTAATTGATGGAGTTGAGGCAACTCGCATTATCATGAAAAACTCTTCTTGTGCAATCATTATAGTAACAGAAGATATCAGTAAAAATGCTGGTAAAGTTTTTGAGGCACTGGGATGTGGAGCGCTAGATGCAGTCAGTATACCAGTTGTAGGGTCTAGCGGTAACCCTGACGTTGTTCGGGAAGTGTTAGATAAAATGGCGATGATTCGCAAATTGATTGGAAAATCAACCACAAATACAACAATCAAAACTGCCATACAGACGCTCTCTACTCAATCTTCGACTCAAACATCCTGTCTTCCGCCATTAGTGGCGATCGGTTCTTCGACTGGGGGACCAAATGCTTTAGCCAAAATCCTTTCTCACCTACCCGCAAATTTTGGTGCTCCAGTGGTGATTGTCCAGCATCTTGATGCCCAGTTTGCACCGAGCTTAGTTGAATGGTTAAATCAGCAGACACCCTTATCAGTCCTTATGGCATCTGTAGGGTGTCGCCCAGAAATTGGAAAAGTCTTAATTGCTGTCACGAACGATCACCTGTTTCTACACTCAAGTTTAAGTTTAAAATATACGAAAGACCCTATTGATTATCCTTATCGTCCTTCAGTTAATGTGTTTTTTAAAAGCATAGCCGAACACTGGAACAGTCGGGGAACCGCCGTGTTATTAACAGGCATGGGCAGAGATGGCGCTGAAGGGCTAAGTTTATTACGTACTCAGGGATGGCACACAATCGCTCAAAATAAAGCAACTAGTGTAGTTTATGGAATGCCCAAAGCAGCCGTGGATTTAAATGCAGCAGTGGAAATACTGCCGATTGATGAAATCGCCCCAGCCTTAACTAAGCGATTGACACTTAGATTTTAGCTGTCTTTATTTCAACTGAGGCACCCTCTGCCCGTAACCTAATTTCTCACATCTCTGATTTGTAATATATAAGTTGTGTTTGTTTACGCCAATTTACAGATTCAGAAAAACCGGGCTTCTTCCCACCCTAAAAAAACAACTCCCTCTTTAAAAAATGGCAGAAGATCCAATTACAGTCTTGCTCATCGACGATCAGCCAATGATTGCTGAAGCCGTTCGGCGAATGTTGCTTCCAGAAGAAGATATCACCTTTCATTACTGTAATGACCCCACACAAGCACTCAAAGTCGCTAAGTCATGTCAGCCAACCATCATTTTACAAGACTTAGTGATGCCAGAGATGGAGGGACTTGTCTTAGTACGCTTTTTGCGAGCCGAGAATGCTCCCACAAAAGACGTTCCCCTGATCGTTCTATCTAGTAAAGAAGAACCACTCATCAAAGCAAAAGCTTTTGCATTAGGTGCTAACGATTATGTCGTAAAACTCCCAGACAAAGCAGAACTGATCGCTCGCATTCGCTACCATTCTAAAGCATACGCCAACCTTAGAGCGCGAAACGAAGCAGAAGCCATTCTTCAAGCTGAAAACTTCCGCATGAGTAAAGAATTGGAGATGTTGCGTCAAATGCAACGGATGATTCTGCCAACATCGGAAGAACTAGAAGCCATCGAAGATTTAGAAATTGCAGGCTACATGCAACCAGCAGACGAAGTCGGTGGCGACTACTACGATATTTTGTCCACAGACGACATCGTCACAATAGCGATCGGTGATGTCACCGGACACGGGTTGGAAAGTGGTATCTTGATGGTGATGACGCAAACAGCAGTCCGTACTCTGAAAGAAATTCGAGAACTCGATCCAGTTAAATTTTTAGATGCGCTTAACCGCACTATCTACAAAAATGTTCGCCGGATGAATTCAGAGAAGAACTTAACATTAGTCGTTCTTACTTATTCAAAAGGTAGAATCAGCATTAGTGGTCAGCATGAGGAGACAATTGTAGTACGTAATGGGGGTGCTATTGAGCGCGTTAACACGATAGATTTAGGGTTCCCTATTGGGTTAGAAGAGGAAATTAGTGATTTTATTAACCATACAATTATCCAATTAAATCCAGGGGATGGAGTTGTCCTTTATACCGATGGAATTCCGGAGGCCTACAATATTGAGAAAGCTCAGTATGGAATTGAGCGATTCTGCGAAGTTATTAGTCAAAACTGGCATAATTCAGCCGAACAAATTAAGAGTACGATCATTCATGATGTTCAACAATTTATTGGCACACAAAAGGTTTTTGATGACATTACTTTAGTTGTTATCAAACAAAAAGAAATTGAATATCAGGAAATCTCTGAACACCAAGAATCAGATGAAGAATTAGTAGAGGAGGAAGAACTATTTGAAGAGGAATTGTTATTTGAGGAGGTTGAGCCGAAGCCCAATAAAAGGAAAAAACTGGGTTTTTTCCGGAGATGATTTGCTGACTTAGCTCTGCTTGCTCCTCTGAACGCTTTGAGCAAAATCGATTGCGGAAGAATCCAATAGCCTTATTACAAGTAAGTTATAATGATGAGTAACCGTTCACAGGATTCCGAAACGTTACCGGAAAAAATAGGTACACACTGATG
>JAQYWO010000294.1 GCA_029379215.1 Rhizonema sp. PD37 | reverse complement strand
GATCCTTATGGCAGGCCTCGCGATCGCCCGAGTGGGAAAACTTTTTGGTTTACTGTTCATAGCGGCGCAGATGAATGATTTCCTAGCCTCGGTTTTTTTGCGTCAACCTACTTAGTAACTGCTGAATTTGTTCGGCTTTTTGGGGTTGCCGCTGTCTTTGAAATAAGTCTGAAGCTTGTTGTAGGGTAACAATTGCTTCCTCTTTCTGTTCTTGCTGCATCAGCACACTTGACAGGCGCAAATAAGCATCAACCTTTTTTGGCGCACGGCGAATCACTTCTTGAAATTGTTGTGTCGCTTCTTTTAATTTACCTTGTTGCCTTAAAGCATCTCCCAACAACAAGTGAACCATATCATTAGTAGAGTTGAAAGAAATGACTTGACGAAAAACGGCTTCAGCACCTTTGTAATCTTCTTGCTGATAAAGAGTCACTCCTTTCTGAAAAGCGTTGGATGTTCTCAAAGTTTTCCAGGCAAAATAAACAAGGATTACAATACTAGAAATGACTGTAGCGATCGCTAAAATATTACCAAAAGGTGCATCGTTTAGGCTCTGGAACTCAGGATTATTTTGTGTTATTAGCAAATAAATCTTAGTAAAAAGCATAACTTCTTAACTCCTTATATATTATAATAGCTTCCTCCGTCGAGGCGACTACCTGCGCTCTTTTACGCGCTTGTAAAGAAATAGAGAGAATTTGACAACTGGTTTATGACTACTATATGTATTCTTTTAAAGAGGCGCTATAGCAATCCTATTTGAGTTACAAACTTTGGCTGTTCAGATCCCCAACTTCTGCGAAGTCGGGGATCTTGGCATTTAGGACTGCTATATGTGGGTTGGTGATGGCTAAATTATCGCTCAAGAGAACTGTATTGCCTCCTAACTCATGTTTTTAGCTCAAAAGGCAGGCGGTGGGAAAAATCAGATATTCGAGGAAAAAGAGTTTCCAAATGAATTGATAAAAATTGACGATCGCGCTTTTATCTTGCAAGTCAACTTTCCGACTTTGCCACCACATCCCAGCTAATACAACCACATGAGTGATCACAAGGAAAATCGAGTTGACCTCAGTTAGCCCAAGCGTACCAACCACAATCATCCCTAGATAACAGACAGTTAACACTCCCAGAGCGAGATTAAAAACAGTTTGCTTACCGAGTTGGAGGGTAAAAGTTTTGATATTGTATAGAAGATCCCCTTCCATATCTGGGACATCTTTGAAAATCGCGATCGCAAACGTAAATACTAAAACAAACAACGTCAGCACCCACACAGCAAAAGGAATCGATTGGTTTTCTTGTAAAACCCAACTAAAGTGCAAAAACAATCCTAAATTCACAATTGCCCCACGCACAGAAAAAATACACAGTGCTGCCCAAAAAGGAAATCGCTTCAGGCGAATTGGCGGTAAAGAATAAGCTGTGCCAATGGCTAAACTAATACTAACCATCCCAAATAAAAAAGGTCCTAGCAGCAATGCAAAAACAAGCGCCAGAACACCAGTTGTGATGACGATCAATTGCCCTTGTTGCCAAGAAAATTCTCCTGAAGCGAGCGGCAAATGAGGCTTATTAACCTTATCAATTGCCACATCTTCTAATTGATTCAGTCCCACTATATAAATATTGCCACACAAACAAGCAATCCATGCTCCTAAAACAGAGAATGGGGAGTAGGATAACCACTGTGTTGCAGGGGTTCCCATTGAAGCAAGTGGCGTAGAGGGGAGTAGGGAAATTGCAATTAAATACAACCCCACAACACTCAAACTCGTTCCAATAATCGTGTGCGGACGGGAAAACTTCCACAAAGCATAAAGCCAACTACTCTGAAATCCACCCTGCGAAACTTGACTCATCTCACCTCTCTGTGTATCTGATTTACTTATTTCCACACAACAATCCAAATCTAACCAACCCGCTCTCGTAACCCCGACGCATCAAGCCTAAAGATAACGCCCCTTGAATCGTACTCCAACCAGAACACAATAAACCCCAAATTGCTTGAGGAGTAAAAGCAGAATCAATCACCACATCCCAAAAAGGTGCAACAGCTTTTGACCAATCGGCAGTACGAATGTTTTGCAATCCAAGTTGACGAGCGATCGCTTCATACTCCGGTAAAGAAATAACGTAAGGCAAACAGTACACTCGATAAATATCCTGCAAGTGCTTTTGTTCATCTACCGTTAGTGGTAAATTCTCAATCGGTCGATGACACCAAGTTACCATAATGAACGTTCCACCTGGTTTAAGCACCCGCAAACATTCCTGTATAAATTGGATTTTATTTGGCATATGCTCACCACTTTCTAATGACCAAACCAGGTCAAAAGAGTTGTCAGTAAAAGGCATTGCTTGAGCATCTGCCACTTGAAAATGAGTCCTTGAACTTAATCCTAACTCTTGGGCGCGTTCCTTGGCTCGAGCGGCTTGCACTGGACTCAAAGTAATTCCCGTTGCTCTAGCATGAAATTTTTCTGCTAAGTATAGAGAACTACCGCCAATCCCACAACCCACATCAAGAATATTTTCGTATCGAGGTGGGTGAATTTGTTCAGACTGATACGGAGAAGCCAGGATAGAAGCAGAAGGTAAACTCTCCGCATCCTCTGAATATACCCCCGACCACTGAAGGAGTTCTTCAATTAAATCAATTTGCGCCCTCCGACGGTCTTTTTTTTGCTTACCATCGACACCGTAATAACCGTGGTGCATATGTTCACCCCATATCTGTTCCCACAGACTAGAGGAAGCGTCGTAAAACTCCTGAATTTGCTGGTAAAGTGTCGTGCTCATGTAGAAAGCAGTGTTAAGGCGAAATAAATAGCATACAGGTTAGGCTACCATGTGTGTTTTTCATTTAATCAGCGATCGCTGTCTGTTTTGCTTGAAGCAGCCACCATGAACTACGGATATTCTCAAGTCAGAAAATATGCTTTCTCCCTATTTTCACGCTCAGAGTTCACCGTGTTAACGAAGTAATGGGGTAATTTATGAACCTTAATAAATTTCATGAGCATTCTTTTCTAAGCGTTTGAGCTTCAACTAGGAATGCTGCTCCTCATACCCGCGCAAAATAATTTTTTTCTTAAATAAAAAGCCGTGTAAGTACTCCAAACCTAACTCATACCCTACCTACTACTTACTTTTTGGTGACAACAAAGCTAGAGAAAACATTTGTTACCCCATTCCCCATTCCCTATTTTCAACATAAAGCGTTCGATCTACTCTTAAATATTTGCCACAATAGTATCAGTAATTTTTGGAGTGCCAGAATCAACATAGTTAGAGGTATCTTTATCCCACATTAGGGTGATGCATATGACTAGCAGTAATTAACGTCCTCACAGAATTTGGGTGATGGGCGTTCCATCCAATTACTACTGTATATCAAGCACCCGAGCGAAACTTTCACAGTTTTACTCAAATCTCGGAGTCTTCAGTATAGGTTGTTTTGAGGTCATTTGCGACTGTTTGCGTCACTTTCCACACACTTAGGAAAGTCAAGCCATGGGTAATCATTTTCTACCATTAATACTACGTTGTCTATCGCTGTAAGTACTACTAGCACTTATTTTTAGCAATTTCTCTCATTGATAAAAATAAAACAGGAAGCTTTCAGCACTCGTGTCTCTTGCCGCCAATATTCTCTTTTACCAATTTCAAGCAATGTCAACCCCTGAATCACCCTTCGCCAGTTATCACCTTTGGTCTTTAGTTGCCCCAGCAACAAGCCAACAACGGTGGCATTGTCAGATGAGACGGGGGTTTATCAAAGCGCGGCAACACGAACCGCAAGTCAAAGCGCTTTCGGCAACAGCTAGTGCATCTCAGCGTATTGGTTTACTGGCACAAAAAGGTGTTTATGAGTTTCATCACCATAAATATCTGTTGGATCGATCTGATGGTGTTGAACAAGTTGCACAGATTCTCAAATTAAGCGCTTCAACTGAAGAAGTTCAGCAACGGGTACGACAAATTTTGCAGAATTATCATAACGATCCATTGCTTTTGGATAAACAAATCGTCCTATTAACTCGCGGCGATGAAGGTTTTCCCAAACCAATTTTGATTACGCAGCAAAATTATCGCTTCCGCTTGTATGCAGCTATGGATTGTGTTTTCATAGAGTCTGATCGCACTTTGCATATTTTAGATTTTAAAACTGGTAAATCTCCTTTCGACCAACGACAGGCATTAGTTTATTTATTAGCAGCTCGTTATCTTTATCCGAGCTATCAAGCTGTTGCCTCATTTTATAATTTGGAGCTTAGTAAAAAATCTGAGGTTATTAGCGTTACTCAGAGTGAGTTAGACGCAATAGAATTAGAGATAGCACATATTGCGCAAAAACACCAGCAAGATTTACAAAAGTATCAGCAACAAAACAATCATTTTAGCCAAGTATTTTTACCTAATCCTGGATATCATTGCCGTTTTTGCCCATTTCACTCTATTTGCGAGTTTTCCGGTGTCAAATCATCGTCAGCCTGATAAGGGAGCAAGGTAGGGTTTTTCGCCCGATCATGAATACATTTTTTAATGAGAAAAAATATATGTCATTAACCCGTACTGACCTTGAATCAAAACTCCTGCATAACATGATCTTGCAATCCGGGTTAGGGCTGAAAGTCCTTAGTGAAGAAGAGTTGCAAGCGTCAATTGACCTTATCCTACGGCGACAGAAACTCGATTCTGATATCTGGTTGTTTGCTTACGGTTCACTTATTTGGAATCCCATCTTCAGATTTATTGACCGACGCGTTGGAACTGTTTACGGTTGGCATCGGCGGTTCTGTTTGTGGGCACCTGTTGGTCGTGGTACTCCAGACAACCCAGGTTTAGTACTCGGTTTGGAGCGTGGCGGTAGCTGTCGCGGGATCGTCTACCAAATCGCTGCTGCTGATGTACTGTCTGAACTGTTGCTGTTATGGAGGCGGGAGATGGTTGATGCTTGTTATGTTCCCCGTTGGGTAAAAGTGTCTGATGGCACACAACAAATAGAGGCGATCGCCTTCGTTATCAACCGTCTTCATCCAAACTACGCTCAGAATTTGTCCCTTGACACCACCGTAAATAGCATTGCTTCAGCCTCTGGACAGCTAGGTTCCTGCGCTGACTACCTGATACAAACTGTGAACGCGTTGACGATGGCAGGAATTAAGGACAAGCACTTACTTTTGTTACGGGATCAGGTGGTCGGGAGAAAATCTTTATAACCAGGGTATTAACAATAGTAATAATACTGATTTAGTGTGTATTATATATAGTAATCTCCAACTCAGACCATCGTTCACGCAATACTCCAGCAAGCGATCGCAAACCCCAGACTTCGCTACGACGATGACCGACAGCAATCACCGCCATATTAGTTTCTTGCATTGCCTGTATTGCTGGCTGTCGTAACTGTCCTGTAATATACACATTAGCACCACGCTGTGCGGCTTCACGGACCAGTGCGTCTGTCATTGCCCCCACAACAGCAATTCGTGTCACTTCAGTACAATTTTCCGCATGTACCTGCTCGTTTCCATCAAATATTTGATTCACACAGCGACACAAACTAGCAAACAGCGAAGTGGGAATTTCTCCTATCATCCCAATTTCCCTACCATCTTTCTCACCTAGTACTTCCAAGCAATACATTCCCAAAACTTCCGCCAACCGAGGATTGAATGAGATTGTCAAACGTTCATCAAATGCTAGATGATAGGAAATAACCCCAACATCGGGTGCAAGTTGTCCCTCTTCAAGTTTCCACGGGCGATGTAAAAAAAGTGCGTCTAAATTTCTTGCTTTCGCCCATTCCAGCAACTGCGTCCACGGTTCTAGTGCCAACCCCAAACGTTTGACGGGACGTGATGATGGCAAATACACACCACCTCTTTCCTCTTGAGGGAAACGATCCACAGCAAAGAAGCGATCAAGAAATTCTGCTATATCTTCTAATTGAATCAAGTTACATTCAGTTGTCATTGGTCAATGTTGCTACGTTAGCACTTCTTGCTTTAAAGTCGGATTGGTTAAGAGAACACGAGTAGAAGAGAAAAAAGCAATGCTAGAAGGCAAACCGTTAAACGTTGACTTAACCAAGGAAAATGCTAGCTTACTGATCCTTCCTTGTGTTCCCTTAGTTTCAAGTCACAAAGTTGGTTGGAATAGTATTTACCTAAAGCATTATTACCGACTGCCTCCTCATGAAATGCCGGAATATTATCCCGCACAACATGTAATTGTCACTCATGACGATCAGCGTCCATTCGGAGTAAAACGGATACTTGATGGACGCTCTCAGACAGAGAGTATGGGAAGCGGTGATATTGTAGTTGTTCCGGCAAATGTGTCTCATGGGGCGCATTGGAATACAGAAATAGCAATCACTGTACTCGTTCTAGAACCTGTGCTTGTCACTCATATAGCATACGAATCAATCAATCCAGATCATGTCGAACTAGTGCCGCAGTTCTCAACACCCGATCCGTTGATCTATCAAATTGGATTAGCTCTGAAAACAGAGTTGGAAACAGATGGGTTGGGCAGTCGTTTTTATGCTGAGTCTGCAGCAACAATGCTGGCAGTTCATCTGCTACGACGATATTCTGGGCGCACACATAATCTTCGAGACTATACAGGAGGCATGCCCAAGTACAGATTAAGACAGGCGATTGAGTACATCAACGAGCATTTGACAGAAGATTTGTCATTAGGAGAAATCGCCAACCAGGTGAGCATGAGTTCTTATTATTTTGCACGCTTGTTCAAACAATCAACAGGGGTGACTCCCCATCAATACTTGGTGAAGCGCAGACTAGAGACGGCAAAACAAATGCTAGCGAACACAGATTTAGCAATCTCGGAAATTGCTTATAGCACTGGCTTTGCTAGCCAAAGCCATTTGACAAGGCTATTTCGTAAACACCTATTTACCACTCCGAAAGCTTATAGACGATTAATGAGTTAACTATTTCTTGCCTCTTTCGCTCTTATCTCTCTCATCTCAGTTAGATTTGTCAATCGGCTATGCTCTAAGTCAAAGATTTGGTAAGGCGCAGTCAGAAATCTTCCCAAGTGCAAACGTACTTAAAAAGAGCCTATGAGTTTTTGCTAATTTCAAGGCAGAATTTGTCAAGTTGAGAATTGTGGTGAAGCCATACTCTAATTCCGTAGAGCAATATGTGAGTGTGAATGACAACTTTATTATGTACTGTCATCGAAAGAGTTTGCATTCCGTTATATAAGACTTAACCAAAGTTAGCCAGAGTTAGACATTCTCGTAGTTAATCTAACTGAACTTTGTTGCTTACTTTTTGCTTCTATCTGGAGATGTCGGCATCAACCAGTCGTCTGGTATCACCATGGAGTTCAAGATGCCAACCATCACGACGCATATCGATGCCCAGTCACGAGACTATTTGACGATTGACCGAGGGCAATAAGCTGGAGACTTGACGCAAAGCGTATCGCCGAAACTGCATAAGCAGACTGTACTGCCAACTACTCTGTATTAGACTTTTCCCGCTTATGGTTAATCCAATAAAGATGAGAACTGTCTGCTAAGTAACCTAAAGAAAGACACAGCCTTGAGGTAAGGTTGTCAAACTGTAAACTCCATTAGTCACAATCCGGAATAGAGCAATGACAGCAGATCTTCTAGCGCGGAAAGAAACATCGTTCGTCCTTTGGCATGTAGGCAATACTACTCAAGTTCCGTCTTTGATCATTGGGCAAGTGAAACTTGGTGCACCAATAACCCTGATCAAAGAGGAGCATTTCCTTTTGCAGCAAGTTTCTGGTTTTCCAGACCTTTGGGAAATCCCGGCAGCGAAATGCAACCTCAGTGATGGTGAAGTCTATCATTACTGGTTTGAAGTTACTGTGAGTCATCCTGATCCGAAGCGTGCAGGTGAACGCCTGCGGATTACTGATCCTACTGCATACACTGTAGATTGGCGTTTGCGACCCGATGTCAAGTCCCCCTTCGGCAATGATGATCGTTACCCTCCTGCGGTCATCAAATATAGCGCCAACAAGCTTGTACCAGCCGACATAGGTGGAGAGGATATCAGTAGCTTTGGTAGCACAACGAAACTTGACACACTGCCAATGAACAATCAGCTGGTTATCTATGAACTCCCTACCACCTGGTCTCGCTCAGCGGAAGTCGGTGGTGGCAACATGGGCGTTGGTACTTTTCTTGACGTTACGGCGCTTATCGACAGTGATGTCGAAGGTGCTAACTTCGTTGACTTTGAGATAACGCAAAAGGGAAGATCGTATTTGACTGAACTTGGCATCAACGCCCTCGAACTTCTTCCTCCTGCTGATAGCACCTATAACCGTCAATGGGGCTATGGTACTACCAACTACTTTGCTCCTGACTTTGAACTCGGCTTCCCTGATCTCTACAGTTGGCCTACACCAAACCGCGACCTTGCCAAACTGATCGACACCTGTCACAACAACCGTATACGCTTCTTTGTGGATACGGTCATGGCCTTCTCAAAAAATAACCCCTATCTTGCAGCAGCGTGCGACGACTTCTTCATTCTCTACCCTTGTCAGGCTAAGTCCGACCCAGATGCTCACAACTCGCGTGGTCAAGACGACAGTAACCTCCGTAACGCCTACGGGGCATCTCTTTTCCGCTATGCCAAAATGGTTCAAGGGTACGACCCTATATCGGGTAAAGTTCAAACTATCTCGCCGGCTCGCCAGCTGATGAAGCTCGCACTAACCCGTTGGATGACCGACTTTCATATTGATGGTCTTCGACTTGACAGTATTGAAAACGTTCAGAACTGGGATTTTATCCAGCAATATAAAGATCTTGCTCGCCAACTTAATCAGCAGCGCTTCGCTGCACAAGGAGTTAGCGGTGCCGACGAACGCTTCCTCGTTGTTGGCGAAGAACTTAGTGAACCCAAAGAACTCCTATCCCAACGTCGGCTTGATGGTCTTTGGCACCAAAGCTTTAAGGATTATATTCGCATGGCACTGATTGGTCGCAACCACGAGAACGAAACTGGCGTTGATGCCTTTGAGCAAACAGTTCGCAAAGCAATCGACTGCCGTCAGTTTGGCTACAATGACCTTACTCAAGCCATCATCTACCTTACCTCCCACGATGTTGAAGGCGACCGTAACGAGCGTCTTTTCAACTTCTTTGATAAGAACAATATCGTTGATTGCGAAAAACGTGTTAAGTTAGCTTTTGCCTGTCTCCTCACTGCGGTTGGCATTCCTATGATTCTTGCCGGTGATGAATTCGCCGACCACCACAACCTCTTCGATTCCAGAGGTCAAGTTACTCAAGACAGTGGCAAGCAAGTCGATCCTGTTAGCTTCGTTCGCCTCGATCAGGACTGGCGTAGACGGATCAAGGAATATGTCTCCCGTCTCATTAAACTTCGTACTAGCTACAGTGCCCTCGCTGTTAATGATATTGAATTTATCCATGTCGATTTTAACGACAACAAGCGAGTATTAGTCTGGCGTCGTGGTCAACCTAACTCAGACAAACAAGTTGTAGTGATCGCCAACTTCTCCGATTTCGGCACACCTGACCCCCTTAACCCCAGCGCTGAATACGTTATCCACAATTGGCCTGTCACCCCACCAGGGAAGCATTGGCGTGAAGTTTCTCAAGACCGCGATGTCCTCCCAGCAAAAGTAGGCCGTGAACCGATATTTCCTTGGGAAGCTAAGGTTTATGCAATATAGGATGTTTTAAAAGTCAAAGCGAGTTTACCCCCGAACCCACGTAAGATTACCTATCTCCTTGATCTTCACCAGAAGTGAATCCAAAGTTTGTGCAAGATTGTGATAATTTTGGCAAGAAAAGGAAATACAGCGAGTTACGACCATCGGTAGATTTAGCCATATCATTTACACCTAAGAGGAAAAACTTATGGATCTAAATAATAAGGTCGCTATCATTACTGGAGCTAGTGGAGGAATTGGCGAAGCGGTTGCCAAAGATTTAGATGCAGCAGGCATGAAACTGGTATTGACTGCCCGTTCTCAAGATAAGCTCGAACATCTTGTTTCCAGCTTAAATAACGCTACATTTGTGGTAAGTGAAATCACAGATATAGAATTGCCACAAAAACTGGTAGATAAAGCTATCAATACATTTGGTCAGCTTGATGTTGTGTTTAGTAATGCAGGGGTAATGACTGTTGGCTCGATTGAAGAAGTTGACATTGAAAAAATCTGTGAAATGGTACGCATTAATGTAGAGTCAATTTATCGTATGGCTTATACAGCACTACGGCATTTTAAGAAAACTGGCAGTGGTTTTTTAATCAACACTTCAAGTATTTCTGGTTTGAAGACGGTTCCTAACATAGGTGCTTACTGTGGAACAAAGTTTGCTGTCGAAGCATTTACAGATTCACTCCGGATGGAGCTAGCTGGAACTGGCATTGGTGTCTCTTGCATTGAACCTGGTACTGTTGAAACCGGGCTTTATAACAATTGGGACGAAAAAAACAAAGATTTTGTCCACTCTGGAGGGGCACTACAGCCAGAAGACATTGCTCGCTGTGTCCGGTTCATCCTAGAACAGCCATCCCATGTGCTAATTCCTCGGATGTTAGCTGTGCCAGCTAATCAACCAGTGTAAGAAAACCAAAGTTGTTCCCTTGAGAAGAATATTTAACTAAAACGTCGTAATTCCCCTTCTTCAACGTAGTCAGGAGAGGAATTACGGGCAGAAAAACCGAAATCATTTTCAAGCTATGTTGAGCTTAGCAAAACAAGTGTAGACCCTAATTAACGTTTGAATATGTAGGCATTGGCAAGTACTCTGGAAGATGATCTCATTCAGGTAGCAAGGTAATTTCTCATAATGGACAAGATTCGTGCTGTTGTTGTCGATCCACAAGTCGAGGGACGTTTAGCCATCAAAGAAGTATCTCCTCCTTCACTTACCCCATCGGAGGTACTCGTAAGGG
>JAQYWO010000293.1 GCA_029379215.1 Rhizonema sp. PD37 | reverse complement strand
ACAACCAAAACACCAACTGTCATCAGTCCAATCAGCCAGCGAAATGGATGCTTAACTTTGCCAATCACGGGAATTTCTAAATACGTAGCTTTGGTCTATGAGGGTAAAGTGTTAGCTGTCTAATACTTGGTTTATTTACGCCGTCATGTACTAGCGCTACATTGTTACGTAAAATAAGGAATTATAGCCGTAAGAATCAACTCTAACAAGCCTTTCAGGAATTAGGTCGGGTAGTTAGAACAGTTTTTCTGCTGCAATCGTCATTCGTTTTATTGTGACCATTCTGTTGGCTCCCTGTCCCAACGGTACCGATGCAGTTCCGCCTTGAGTTCCACAGGCAGCCTTGTGCCGTCGCTGACGGCGATGTTAGCACGTACATGTTCAATACGGCGCATACCTGGGATAACCGTACTTACAGTTGGGTTATCCAGAATGAAGTGCAGTGCAAGCTCTGGCAGGCGAGAGCCTTGTGGCACAATCTTCTTCAATTCTTCAGCGCGATCAACACTTTCATTCAAGTTTTCCGGTACGAAATACGAATTGCGCCAATCTCCTTCTGGCCATTTAGTGTCCTTAGTTAAAGTGCCAGTAAGTGTCCCTTCGTCAAACGGCACGCGCGCGATTACACCGATATCCATTTCTTGGCATACCCGGAACAACTCGTCCTCTGGTGCTTGATCAAAAATATTATAGATGACCTGTATTACATCGATCAAGCCAGTACGGAGCGCTTCGATCACGTTCCACGGCTCCCAGCGGTTGATGCTGATGCCAAGTGATTTGATCAGCCCTTGCGATTTCAGCTCATTGATCGCTTTTTGCCAAGATGAATCATTAGCCCAAGCATCTTCCCAAACGTGGAAGTGCATCAGATCGATAGAGGATATACCCAGATTGTGTAGGCTCTTTTCCGTATACTCGCGAATATGATCATTTGGAAATACGTCTTCTAGCCGTGATTCCCGTGTTGATGGCCATTTCCGATCCTTTGGTGGAATTTTTGTGGCAATGTAAAGTTTCTGGTCAGAATTGCGACGAATCAGCTCGCTGAGGAGTTTTTCACTGTGACCTCGACCATAAATCCAGGCTGTGTCGAAGAAGTTGCAGCCGAGGTTAACCGCCTCCTGTAGACTCTCTATGCCAGAGGTGTCGTCCGATCCGGTCCAACCACCTTCACCACCGCCGATGCCCCACATACCATAACCAATTTCACTGACTTTCCAGTCTAATCTACCCATTCTCCTATACAGCATTTTTACTCTCCTGATTTTGATTGATAAAGAGCGGGTAAGATTGGAGGGTCGTCCCTCCGCACTCCCCGCGCGAATCGTACGTGACTGTTTCCAATCGTCGGGTAAGGTTCGAGGGTCGCCCTTCTCTCCTCCCCTAAGAAAGCGGCATGAGGGTTTCCCACTCACCGCGCTCAAGCCTTACTTCAAGCGAGTTGACTTGGTTTTACCATGTACCTGCTTATGACACGCTTTGTGTAGGCTTAAAGATCCTAAATGGGTTCTATAGCTTGCCTCCGTAGGTCGGTGCTTTTATGCTAGAAACGAATCGCACAAATAGCTCTCCCGTTCTCGGAGTATTACGGTGGCTCCGTTAACCTGTATCTCTTAACACGTCGGGCAATCCCATATTCCCTAGATGCTAGATGTATATAGTACAACTTAGGTGCTTTCTGAGACTGACCAGAGTGATCGCTTGCTTCAGCAGGAGAACTGATCTACAACCCTATTGTTCAAAAAGCAGATGATACGAGGATCCTGGCGGATTGTATATACTTGCTCAAATCAACGGATGGTAAGCCTTCTGGAAATCTTTTCGGTCTACTGACACTGGCTGGAATTCCTTTCCAATCTTGCAGGGGCACTTGCTCTAAATAGTTTGGGCGCTGCTGTTCCATGTTTCTTACATTACCAGATTCTGGTTGCCATTATTGGCGATGGCTCTTCTGCCCTCTGAACGCTTAGGTTTTATTTAGGTAACCTCGTTGATGACCGAATACCACTTCATATCGCCTACCATTTACAATTTTCTTCTTGATTCAATCATGATTTTAGAAAGTTTGGTATGATGATACTTTGCATAAGTATCAAAAATACTTGCCTCAACTGAGTTCCAATGGCTCCCCCATTGGTGCAGCAAAGCCTGAGTTTTGGCATAAGAAAAGTAGAGTGTGTTGTTGGTAAATAGACTAGTTAATTTGGCACTACATTCTGGATCCTCTCCGGTTGGTTCCGGCAACAAAGTTAGTAACAGCATGAGGTCTTTATCTACCGATTCTTGAACGCACATCTTACGTAGAGATGCCCAAAACTCGCTGTAGGAAACTTTTCGCAGCTTGAATTGTGATTGACAAAAACTTTCTAGGAGATCGTCGAAGAGAATTCCTTGTGGCTGGAATACATGAAAGCAACCGTGGATCACCTCACAATTGTTGACCAAAGTGACGATGAAGCGACTAACATAATCGACTGGTGTATAATCTAGGCGAATTGGACTGGGAAAACGCAGACCAAGCTTGAGACAGCCTCGGATCAAAGTATCCGACAGTGCTTTAAAGTTGGGAATTCCAGTGCGCGAACTTGGCATCACCTCTCCTAGTCTATAGATAGTAAGGGGTATTCCATGTTTATGCGCTCGCCAGACTATCTTTTCCGCCACCCACTTAGATTGATTATAGCCACCGTTTGGAATAGCTGTATCAAAAGGTTCTGTTTCCTCCTTTATCTTATCAAATGCAGACTCGCTACTTGGCAACACGCTCAAGGTGGAGATGTAATGAACCTGTTTGCTCTTACCAGTAATAGCCAGCTTCAAAATCTCCACTGTACCAATTACATTGGTATTACGATGATGATAGTAATCATGCAAGAAGTTTACCATAGCACCATTGTGTATTATCGTGTCGATAGTATTGGCAAGTTGAGCAAAGTATTCTGGTATTATAGATAACTCTGGTTTACTTAGATCACCAATAACTGGAATGATGCGCGGCGCAAAACTATCTTGCCACAGATTGTAGTGCCTCAGGTTATCACACAGGCGCTCGTAGGCAATTGCCTTGTCGCCATCCCGCACTAAACAGAAAACTTTTACGTCACTCGTAATCAACAAGTCGTAAAGCAAATGTGCACCGATAAAACCCGTACCGCCTGTGAGAAACACGTTTTTTATAAGATGCTGTTTGTTTGGCGAGGTCGCAATCCACAAAGAATTTAGTACCGTTTCAGAATTGCATACCACCTCGGCAGCTATGGTTGCAGCCTTCTGATTAATCCCAAGTTGGCTAGACTTACTATTCCTACCAAAGAGCAGTACTGCTTGGTCACGTATAGTTGGATGTATGAACACGTCCTGCACTGACAGCTTGACACGAAGCTGTTTTTCCATAGCTAAACTAAGATTTAGCGCTAGTAGCGAGTCACCACCACAGGTAAAGAAATCATCATTAATACCAATAAAGTCAAATTTGAGTACCTGCAACCAAACTGAACGAATCATGTACTCTTGAGGTGAAACGATTTCATCCTGGAGCGATGTACTGTTGCTACCTATCTTGCTTACCATGTCGGCTAACGCCTTGCGATCAATCTTACCGTTATGGTTAAGTGGCATTGCTTGTAGTAAAAAGAATTTCTTCGGTACTGAGTACTTTGGCAACAGTTGCTCAACGTGCCGACGCAAAGTGGCCGTATCTAGGTTGCCCTCCGCTACCACGAAAGCCACCAGCATCTTGTATTCAGTGTCGCCATGCACTAGGACTTTACTCTCGCGCACTTGTGGGTGATTACCCAGTACGGACTCGATTTCGGTCAATTCGATACGGATACCACTAATCTTTACTTGAAAGTCTTTGCGACCAACAAAGTGAAGCATACCATCGGGACGGTAGTAAGCAAGGTCACCAGTACGATACAATTTCTCTCCTGGGATTTCTTGAAAATGGTTGCTGACAAATGCTGCTGTAGTCTTCTCTGAGTCCTTTAGATAGCCTACCCCGAGGCAGTCACCACCAATATAGATCTCACCGACAGCTCCTGGCGGTGTCAGGTTCATGTACTCATCTAAAACTGCTACATAGGTATTGTCAATTGCTCGCCCAATTGGAATCGACTGACTATCAGCCTTGGTGACCTCGTGGAAGATCATGCCAATCGAAGCTTCAGTTGGTCCAAAGGTATTGGTAATGCCAATATGCGGTAGTATTTCCTTGAATCTCCGCACTGCCTTCGGGCTAATCTCTTCACCACCTATCAAGAGCTGCCGCAGTGATTGCAACTTCTGTGCTAAAGCAGGTTCGGCTCTTAGTAAATTAACCATGGCGTTGAAAATCGATGGCACGAAATCCGTCATAGTAATTTTATTGGCAGCAATAATCTCGATGGTCTGGGATAGATCCAAGAGTCGCTTGGGAGGTGGAATAACTACTTGACTACCGTTGGTCAGTGGCCAAAGCATTTGCCAAATCGAGGAATCGAACACATGCTTGCTGTTCTGTAGTACTACGTCGCGACCATTACTTTGATAACGACGGCTCATATATGTAAAGCGATTGAGTAAGCCAAGATGAATATTTAAGGTACATTTAGGTATTCCAGTAGAGCCGGAAGTGAAAAAGCCATAAATCAAATCCTCCATGCCGATTTGTACACCGTGGTTATTGTCGTTGCGCTCAGATAAGTCGGCTTGTGCAACAGCAAAAGTCGGCACGTTCAGCTGGTCAAACACTGAATCTGACTCCGAGTGAATCACCAATTTTGGACCTACGCTGTCAATCAGCAGGCAAATACGTTCCGCAGACCAACTCAGATCTATTGGTATAAAAACAGATCCAAGTTTCATTAGTCCGATAACCGCTATTGGTAATTCGAGACAATTATTCATCACCAATGGGATCAAATCACCCTTGCGAATACCTGCTTCCCGTAATTGAATGGCTAACTCGTTTGCCTTACTGTTTAGTGAACGATAGCTCAGTGTTGTATTCTCGAAGGTAACCCCAATTCGATTCGGTGTAGCTTCTGCTTGGTTTTCAAACAGTTGCAGAATGGTGCGATCTTTTGGATAGGCTACACTACGACCGTTCCAGTCAACTAGGAGGCGACGCCGTGCCTCTGGTGCGACAATATTGATTTCACCAACGACATTAGAAGAGGATGCCGTCAGGTTAGCAAAAATCTGACCCACGCAGCCCACCAGATGCTCCATTGCTTCCTTAGCAAAAACTTCAACATGGAAGTACAATTTCAGAGTGACTTGGGAATTGGTCACAACAAAGCGGAACAGTATTTGTGGGATATTGCTCTTATCTGGTTCAATGACATCCGTTGTCACAAACTCAAACCCAGCATCTGTTGCTCCCGATTGGTTTTCAGTTTCAGGTATCTTAGTAGTACCTATAGTCAAGACCGAGCGTGCTTGACCAAGCACAGTAGCAAAATCTTGCTCTTTCCCAAGATAGAGTTTCACCGATTGGGTATCAGTTGCCCGATCAGTTCCTGTCGTGGCAAGTTTCAAATGTATTTCCGCACGTTCAACATAGCGGGATAAAACGCAAGTGGTGACAGCCAAACAAATCGCCTCACCATCACTATCCTCACTTACTCCAAAAACTTCTGCAAATGCACTAATATCTTCACAAACAATGGCTTGCACACTACACCAGTTACAAGTAGTTACTTGAACAGTTGAATAATCGGAACTGACAACAATTCCAGGAGCAAAACTTGTTAATTTCATAATCAACTCCGAGTCTACATAATTTTTATTGGCTTTTCTGGCTGAAAAAAGGATTTTGGGTTTAATACTGAGTGACCAAGTACCATCAATTTTTATTGGTGCAATCAGTGAGTCAAGGAGCGCAAACGCTTTCTTATGGTGGATATTTTTCTTGATTCTTCTAATTTTTTACCTTTTTCTTGACTGTAATCTCTTTATCCTTCAAATTGAACTGTATAAACTGGGATAAAAACTGTTAAATGACCTATTCATAAGCTGTTTGCTAATTTGATATTTCGCTCAATCATAAGCATCGGGTAATTTATCTTCTACTAACCTTGAGGGAGCATACTGATAGGCAATAATAGTCAATAGCATAGTTAATTTGCCCAAGATAATAAAGATTAAATCAATGCCTCGACCAGGTCCAGTACTAATCAATTTCTCGATATCTCTCTTCTGTCACTCTCCGAAAACCTTTGCCATTTCTGAATTCTAGAGCTTTTATACAGGAAGCGATGCCTGCGGCGGGCTTTTGCCAACGCGCGATTATTTTTTAATAGCAAATACAAGACTCATCCCAAGACGCTTAACTTGATACACTCGCTCCCGACATAGCATGACCAAATAAGACACTACATAAGACACTACATCCATGAATCTCACTGGCTTGTTTGTACCAAGCTGTGGTCTTTTGTCAAACCGCCATTCAGCGTTAGGTCCGTTCTGCTCTACGTAATGCAGAAATATCTGGACTTGGTGTTCACCGTTAAATGATTCTCTCCAGTGTTCTACTTCACAGCCTCTATATACCAAAGCGTCACCAGGATTAAGGTAAATTTTTGAGTCACCTTTAGGTCCGTTCACACAAATTGGCCACTTGGTGCTACCATCTGAACCTAATGTCAAGGTCACGCTGACTTCACAAGCAGATCTATCTTTATGTCTCTTTAAGAAATCGCCTTTCTTGTAGATTCGACCATATGTATACGTAGGATATAGTTTTAAACCTGTGACTAGTTCTATTTTGGGAAGTAACTCTTCAAGGAGCGTTTCCATGAGCAAATCATGATAAAGTTTTGGTGTTCTTAGAAAAGATGAACCGATCTCTATTTTAGTCTGACCAACACTTTTTTTCATAAGCGCGTACTTGTATGAAACTGTTAACAAAGGATCAGTCAAAAATGATTTTAAAACGATGTACTTGTCTGACTTGAAAATTTCTGAAACTTCTTGATTTTGTTGATTTTGAGTCATTTTATTATCCTCCAATATTAATTTTTTATTTTAAGAGCATTTTTTTGCTTCATCCAATGAGATTTTTTATAATCCTCTCCAAGTCTAAGCAATTTCTTCGACAACTTTGAAAGAACCCAAAATTCGTGCGATTTCGTTGATCAAACTTTCTATCGTAGGTAACTTAAACAAGCTGCGTATAGATAATTCTGTCAGGAAGACTGACATAACATGGTAAATTACTTGTATTATCGTTAATTAATGACCTCTTAATTCAAATAAATTATTGTGGATGCCCACTTTTTCAATAACCGAAACTCGTCTCCATTCAATCAAAAGCATCGGGCAATTCATCTTCTACTAACCTTAAGGGAGCATACTGATAGGCAATAATAGTTAATAACATAGTTAATGTGCCCGAGACAATAAAGATCAAACCAATGCCTCGACCAGGTCCAGTACCAATCAATTTTCCGATAGTTCCAGCTAGAGGTCCATTGGTTATCATTAGAGGTTCAAATATCTGATCGGCTAGGGGACCAGCAATCAGATAAGCTAGAGGAAAACAGGAACAACAGATAGCATTAGTAAAGGAGAAAACTTTTCCCTGCATGTTTATAGGAATCTTTTTTTGAAAAATCACTTGAGCTGAACCGCTGATAAAAGGGTAACAAAGAAAAAATAGAAAAGCAGCTACGTTAAATAGGATAATGGAAGGGGAGAAACCTGCAATTATTAGGGAAAATCCATTGAGCAACATAAAGCATAATAGGATCTTGATATAGTCTCGCCGTCCATTGCCCCAACTAGCCATTAGGATGCTGCCCATGACCATGCCCACACCACCAACGGATAGGATGGTGCCAAGTTGAAAAGGGGAAGCAAAAGAAAGTACTAGAGGATAGGCGAGTACTTGAAGAATTCCAATCATAAAATTGTTACTAGCAAAAAAAAATAATATAGCCATCAGTCCGGAACAAGCGGTTAGATAATGGAAACTATCAACGGCTTCTCTGAGCAGTGAAGGTTTATTGGTTTCCTGCCTTTCTGTGGCTCGATGGTAAGGAAAACGGACTAGGAACAGAATAATTATGGAAAATACAAAACTGCTTAAGTCCAGGATAATAATTCCCGATAGTTGTATAACTTCCAGCAATATACCACCCAGCAGAGGAGAAAGGAGTTGTCCAATGGCTGGTGCAAACTCAGTCATACCAGCAGCTCGACCTAAATATTTTTTAGGAACAAGTAAGGTGATGGCAGCACTATAAGCAGGACCTTGAAAGGCACTGAAGCTGGAACTTACAGCAGTTGCTAAACAGATGTGCCAGATTTGTATTTGTCCGCTAATTAGTAATAAGGCTATGGTCAAGGTACTTAACGCTGTACCTGTATCGCTGATAATCATTACCCAACGACGGTTCCAACGATCTACTAATACACCCGCCAAGGGAGAAATTATTATTAGGGGGAAAGTATTGAAAAAAATTAGAAAGGATAGCTCAGTAACTGAACCATTCCGCTGATAAACCCAAACATCAATGGCAAAATTACTGAGTCTGGAACCTAAAGTGGAGAGTAGCTGACCTAGCCAGACGATAACAAAAATCGACATCCTTTCAATTCTAAGTGGTTTTACCATTTGATGTTTTTAATTGATATTTCTGTGCTTGGTCAAGAGATTTTTGGATTTGTTGAGCTAGAATTTGGACATGAGGTTGTTCAACCATGTTTTCATGATTACCTGGCACCAGATAAGTTTCGACCTGTTCTACTAGTTGATTCCAGAAAAATTCAATATCGATATAATTCTCAAGGTATTTATTCTTCTCACTAGCTTTGAATAGGACAACTGAACCTGAGTAATATTGAGGTTTGTAATTTTCTCTGGCTTGAGATTCAAGCTTATAAATCGTCAGACGATGGCGAGCTTGAGCTAAATCAAAATCCTTTGGAACTAGATTTTTCTGCTTTGCCTGTTCCATCACATAAATAAGTCTGTCGTCTGGTGCTAATTGCCGTAGTTCATCTAAACAGAGATCCAAATCTTCTTCTAACAAGTCTACTAATAGAGCAGCATCGTCTTCTGGTTGTAGTTCTCGATTTGTGGAAAAAGGAGAAGGATCACTATCTAGTATACCTAAGAAAGCTATCTGTTCACCTTGATGCACAAGTTGCTGAGCCATCTCAAAAGCTATTAACCCCCCCAGAGACCAACCTGATAGAAAATAAGGACCATGAGGTTGAACATATTTTAACTCTTGGATGTAGTGATTAGCCATTTCTTCAAGACTAGTATGAAGTTCATTTTTAGGATTAACATTAACAGATTGTATGCCATAAAATTGTTGTTCTGAGCTTAGATAATAAGATAAATGCTGATAGCAAAAAACAGTCCCTCCAGCAGGATGAATACAGAATAGAGGTGGTCGATTGCCGTCAGATTTAAAGGGAACCAGGGTAGACCAAGGTAAAGAATCTGTACTCGAACGAAGCAAAATTGCTAGCTGTTCTATAGTTGGACTTTGAAACAATGTTGCTAGTGGTAAATTTCTTTGAAATTGTTGTTTTATTTTTGACATCAAAACAATAGCAAGAAGGGAATGACCACCCAATTCAAAGAAGTTGTTTGTAACTCCAATAGGATTGACATTGAGAAGCTCTGACCAAATTTGAGCTAATTTTAGTTCCGTAATATTTCGGGATAGAATTAACGTTTCTTGCTGGCTGAAATGCCCAGAAGGTTTAGGGAGAGCGAGTCTGTCTATTTTGCCGTTAGAAGTTAATGGGAGGGTGTCGAGAATAACGAAGGTAGAGGGCACCATGTAGGTGGGGAGCTGCTGTTGGAGAAATTCTCGCAGTTGATGAGTACTAAGGGTTTCCGACTCACTTACTACATAAGCAACTAGGCTTTTATTTCCAGGAATATCTTCCGTTGCAACGACAACAGTTTGTTGAATTTGAGAGTAGGTGCTGAGGATTGTTTCAATTTCTCCCAGTTCGACACGGAAGCCGCGAATCTTGACTTGATTATCGATGCGACCGAGAAATTCGATGTTACCATTACTCAAGTAGCTAGCTAAGTCTCCAGTTTTATAAAGGCGCTCTGATTTTGAATTAACGAAGGGATTTGAGATGAATTTTTCTGCTGTTAACTCAGGATGATTGAGGTAACCCCTAGCTAAACCATCTCCTCCAATGTATAGTTCTCCGGGTACTCCGATGGGGACTGGGTTAAGGTGTTGGTCTAGAATGTAAATTTGGGTGTTGGCTATTGGCCGACCTATGGAAGAAAGTGCATCTTCTTTCTTTGCTTCTACTTGGTAAAGTGTAGACCAGATAGTTGCTTCTGTTGGACCATAAAGATTCCACAATTCACTACCAGTTTTTAAAATTTGATTAGCGAGTTGAGCAGATAATGCTTCACCACCACATAATATTTTCAGGTGATAGTTAGAAGACCACCCACTAGCTAGCAGCATTTGCCAAGTAGCTGGAGTGGCTTGCATAACGGTTGTCTTCGACTTGAACAACTCAGACATTAACCAATCCGCATTAGTAGCAATTTCACGGGAGGCTACAGTAACTTTTGCTCCTACTACTAATGGTAGATAAAGTTCAAGGGCTGCAATATCAAAGGAAACAGTGGTGACTGCATTGAAAGTATCTTTTTGAGTTAATCCGGGAAGATGACTCATCGAATGTAGGAAATTGACCACATTATAGTGGCAGATTAAAACTCCCTTAGGTTGACCCGTAGAGCCAGAAGTATAGATGACATAAGCCAAATTTGCTGCACTTACACCAGTCACTAAATTCTTCTGAGAGTGTGGTTCAATTACCTCCCAGTCTGTGTCCAAACACACCACCTGTGCAGCATGAGACGGCAGAGATGATAACAAGTTTTCTTGAGTCAACAAGACATCCACACCGGAATTTACTAACATATAACTGAGGCGTTCTGATGGATAATTAGGGTCAAGGGGTACATAAGCACCACCAGCTTTAAGTATCGCCAAA
>JAQYWO010000002.1 GCA_029379215.1 Rhizonema sp. PD37 | reverse complement strand
CTAAATAATTATCACGTGCTTTATAAACTAACGCTTTAATGCTTCCACAAACTTTTTCAAGTAATTTATATCTTTTAGATAGATGTGACGTTAGATATTGCTCTATATCTTTTTCTAACTCTTGTGAACTAAAAGCTTTTTCTGAAGGATATTTAGAATCATTTCTTATGAGAATTTGGGGAATTAGAGATTCTGATATGTTACTGAAGCTAAGATTGGTAAGACCAAAATTAAAAGCTTCTTGATAGCTCCTCCCAGCACCAAGCGCATCATAAAACCCTACGGCAAACTTAATTGCTGAGCAATCTCCAATGGCTGTGCGCATACCAATCACACAATTTATATTTTGATAAATCGCTTGAGCTTGTGACTCACTATAGCAGGCATTCAGCAAGACACACTCAATCTTATCTTTGAAGAATTCAAATAACTTTACTAACGGTTGGGTACTGACATATTGTAATTCTCCAGAGTTATTCTCCAGTGCCAAGCCATCATTCTCAGAGCCATGCCCGGAAAAATGCACAATTTGCGGTGAGTGATCCAACAAAGCATGTTGCAAATCTTCTACTTGTACTGCCCACTCGGTGATGATTTCAAACCGCTCTCGCTTTATGGCACGTTGCAACCCCGTCTGAATTTCTCTGACTTCTTGACTCAGATGTAAGCGAGTGGTGTCGGTTGGGTTAGCTGATAAAATCAGAATTTTCTTCTTCACCATGTTATCAACTAGTGTTGAACTTGCTATCTTTTAGTATCTTCAAGCATCATGACACATAAATCAACCAGTTTTTGTGGTTCCCATCCTTATAATGCGTCATTTGCACATAAGTCAGCGGAAAAAAATAAAGCTTTGTAGTAAGCGTTTACTACAAAGCTTCATAGCGATCGCGACGGCGAATAAAATTCAATTTGGCAATATTGGGACGTTTAGTGCTAGTGTGCCAAATAATCCGGCTTTGCTAACTGTTAATCCAACAGCCTTGTTTTATAACCAGATCGCAGCTAGTAATCCCACATTTCGTGGCAATAACTCCGAAGCGCGAAAATTACGCATTGAAACAAGAATGGCGATTGCTATTCAACTCGCTTATATACTAAATCACTTTTGTCTTGGTGTCTACGAAGTCTTTGGTTCTGTATTTCCTCCTTGTCTTCGGAGAATGAGTACTAAAATTTGTTATACAAATACCTTCAGTTTTCCTAATCATCAGATTTTGGCAGCTTGTTGAGTTCAAGCAAGGTTAATCATACGAATTAGTATAAAGTAGCAATAGGTGTCAAAAGTCATGAATGTACTCATGACTTCAGTCACATTTTTGACAATGAAAAACTTAACCAATGTCACTTGTGTATGGCAGCTTCAATTTGTCAATATGATTCTGAATGGAATTAAAATTCAAGCCCAGTATGGGTATTACTGATGAGTTCCAACAAAAGAATAAATGAATATGAGAAATTTGACATAATTCCCTTCAAATCTGACTGAGTGGCAGCACTTCTTTTCTGAATACTGAGTACTTTCCTTTCGTCTTAACCCCCTTTTATCACTCTATGCCGATAAAAATTGAGGCTAAATGATGAAGCTCAGATTTGGTAAGGAGACTAGCAATTGCAAACGTTGAGAATAATCGGTTCGGATTTTTCTAGGTAAAACTAGATCTGGGTAAAGGTTTCAGTTTTTACATCGAGCGAAAGTGATTTTAGAGGGTGAATTCTAATGCTTAAATTCTCAAAATGCTACTCACTGAGCCAATTTGCGTTCGGTGGTAGAGTGTTTGTTACGACTGCTAGTCTATTTGTACTGAGCTTTTTTGGATGTAGTTTAACGTGTGCTAAATTACACAATAGTCCAAAAGCTTTGGTCGATCAAGTCTGGCAAATCGTTAACCACGAATATGTGGATGGTACATTCAATCACGTTGACTGGCAAGCAACCAGACAAAGCTTGTTGAGCAAAGACTACACTTCCCGAGAACAAGCTTACACTGCCATTCGCGTAGCTTTGAAACAGCTAGGAGATCCCTACACTCGTTTTCTCGATCCCAATCAATATCAAGCTTTGACAGACGAAACCTCTGGGGAAACATCTGGAGTGGGAATTGCGATCGAAATGAACGAGAATAACGGGCGACTCATAATCGTAAAAGTGCTTGAGAAATCCCCCGCATTCAAGGCAGGCATTAAGATTGGGGATGAGATTCTCGCTATTAATGGCAAATCGACTCAAGGCATAAAAGTAGAAGATGCCTCGAAATTGATGCACGGTAAAGTAGGTGCATCAATCACCCTCAAGCTTGAAAGAGCTATGCATCAAAGCTTTAATGTGAAGCTAACCCGTGCGAATTTGGAATTGCCAACAGTCAGCTATACTCTCAAGCCGTCAGATGGAAAGCGCATTGGCTATATCCATTTAACTGAGTTTAGTGCTACCTCTCCTAATGAAATGCGTCGAGCAATCCAAGCTCTCAAAGCCCAACATGTCGATGGGTATCTATTAGATCTACGTGGTGATCCTGGTGGTTTGGTAGATTCAAGTGTAGCAATTGCTCGAATGTGGTTGGATAATGGTGTGATTGTTCGTGAGGTAGATAGGCTCGGGAAAGTTGAGGAATTTAAAGCCGAAGGTACTGCACTAACCAAACAGCCTTTAGTGGTGCTGGTAGATGGCGACTCGGCGAGTGCTAGTGAAATTCTCACTGCGGCTCTCAAAGATAACAATAGAGCGGTGGTTGTTGGCAGTCAAACCTTTGGTAAAGCCCTAGTGCAAGAAGTTGTTCCGCTCTCAGATGGTTGTGGGTTGGCAGTCACAATAGAACATTACTTCACGCCGAAAGGCACTGATATTGGTCATAAAGGGATTACGCCTGATGTCAAAATAGACTTAACACAGCCTCAGCAGCAACAGCTAGAAGCTAACCCAGCTTTGTTTGCCACTCAATCTGATCCACAATATACCCATGCGATCGCTGTTTTAGGTTTTAACCAAAAATAACTTCGTTCAATACCAATACAGTTCATTTAAGATAATTTATCTACTGTCAATCAATGTCGAGACGCTTCAATCATGGCGTCTCAAGACAGTCCAAAATTCCCACAGACACGTTAACTGAAACCTATATTTTTTGTCAGGCAGCTTATGACATTAGTCATACTCAAGAACCCCACTAAAGTTATACGCACATTTGTGACTATTTTCCTGGGTATATAATAATTTCTATTTTTACAATTAAGAAGTGTAACCCAAGGCTGGTTAGAGTTTAATCGGCTCAAGACAAATGATTTCGCACTTGGAAAGTTCCCTATGAAACGTATTATTGTTGGCTCAATGCTTTCCCTACCACTAGTTATTGCTGCAATACCTGTACAGAAAGCATCAGCATTTGAAATTATTCTTAATCCTCATCGCCCACGCGTATATGTAGAACCCGTATATCCAACGCCCGTGTATCGAGAGCGTGCATATCCAGATAGATTTGCTCAAGAGCGTTATGAGCGTCGTGTTTGGATTCCTGCTCATTGGGAGGATACCCGTTACGGTCGGGAATGGGTTCGAGGTTATTATGACTATAGGTAGCTTTCTGGTGATGACTCGACACGCCTCCACTTCGTCATAGGTGTGGGCTTCTAAAAAATTAGAAGCGCTTGCTCTTCAATTTTTCCCTTTTCATTTTTCTCACTTACACACACAACACTCGGAATCTTAGAAGTGATTCGGGGTGTTTTTTTTGGTTAGAATCCCGACTTCGTAAGAGTTGTCGGGATTTAAATTTCATTATGCTAAAATCAAAGCCAAGCCTGATGCCCAGTTTGAGGCATGTACTTATGACTGCGATCGCCATCAACTTTCATAATATCGTCAAACTTAGTGACGACCAATTTTACCAACTGTGTCGGGATAATCCCGATGTCAAATTTGAACGTAATGCTTTTGGAACACTCATTGTCATGCCACCAACGGGAGGAGAAACAGGAAGACGTAATGCCAAACTGACTGCAAGATTTGTAGTGTGGAACGAACAAACCGAACTTGGTGAAGTCTTTGATTCCTCAACCTGCTTTAAACTTCCTAATGGTGCTGATCGCTCACCCGATGTATCCTGGATAAAACTACAGCGATGGAACGCCCTAAAACCAGAACAACGTGAAAAGTTTCCGACTATCGCTCCAGATTTTGTCTTGGAGTTATTGTCTCCATCTGATAGTTTAAGCAAAACTCAAGCCAAAATGCTTGAATATATGAATGCAGGTGTAAAATTGGGTTGGCTAATTGATAGAAAAACTCGCTGCGTTGAAATTTACCGACAAGGGCAACCAAAAGAAATATTAGACTCCCCTACAAGCTTATCTGGGGAAGATATATTACCTGGTTTTGTTTTAGATTTACTCCCTGTGTGGAGTTAAAAGATTATTAATTCTCTACAAGATGAGCAATCTTCCTCTCAAACTGCCACAATAGTCAGAAATGGGGCTTTTGATCGATTAAGCTAAAATAAACTTAACGCTTTCTGGTTGTCCTCGTGTCTGAATCTCTCCCACTGCGCGAAAAGTATCTTGCTTTCATCGACGAAATTGTTCAAAACACCCTGAAGGGTAAAGTTAGCTCTCAAGAGCAAGTGTATCAAATGTTACTAAAAAGCGTAACAACCGATACAGGAGAGGTTTTTGAGATGGCTTTGAGCGATCGCACTCACTCTACCCAGCAACAAGTCAACACCGAAAAAGATGAACTCAAGCAAGCGAAAGCAACCCGCAGTTTGAGAGCATTAAAAACGATTCAAAGTCAGTGGCAACGTGCTCAAGAGCAAAATAAAGCTAATTATGCACTTGGGGACGCAATGAAAGAGATTACGACAGCTGCATCGGGTGAACGTCTGGCGGCATTCATACGTGTCAGCGATCCGAACCGCAAGAATCCGTTGAATTTTCAACAGTTTCAGCAACTGTCAAAATCTTTACAGCAATTTGCCCAAGCAAATTCTGATTTTGAGCAAATATCACAAGGTATTACTCGCGGTTTGACAAGTTGGCAGCGCATTCAAGATCACTTAGTGAGTTGGATGTACGAGCAAAATCGCGAAGCGCTGGGATTTGGTGGTGTACCTGGAGAAAAAGGCCCTTGGGCAACTTGGGCAAAACAAGTTAATAGTGAAATACCATCTGCACTGTTCCGTACCTTAGCTCTGGAGCAATCTGCTTTTGATTTTGTCCGACAACGCAGTATCACCCTTAGTGATTGGGTGGAAATAGAACTAATTTTACAGTACTTGCAACGCGGTTTGGTCAATTGGTACGATCAACAGCCTTACAACGTTAAAGCAGGCTCGAACTTGTCGATTTCAACTTTTTTAACCTTCGCAGTGATTTGGAGCCAGTTGGCAAGTGGTTTGGGTGAAGATACAGCTTACGGTAAAGCCTCTTCCCAGGTCATGTTGCAAATATTACGCAACTTTTCTCAAAGAGAGTATTTTCCCTTATACGGGGGAATTTTCGCTTCTTTTTCCGGCAGCTATTTGCGCGATGCACTCAATTATCTAGATGAACCGTTGCTCAGGGTGGAAAAAACTCAAGAAAAAGCACGAATTATGACACTTTTAGGTTACTCTCAACGCGCTTTGGGGCAATACAATCGCTCAATTGAGTTTCATGAGCAAGCTTTGGATATCGCCCGGAATGAAGGCGATCGCGCTTGTGAAATTGCCAATCTCAACCACCTCAGCCGTACTTATGTAGAAAGAGAAAATTATGCCGAGGCAATTAATTACAGCCAACGCGCATTAATCTTGAGTCGGCAAGCAGGCGATCGCACGGGAGAAGCCAATGCACTGGCAAATTTAGGCTACAGCGAAGTCATGCAAGCGCAGCAGCTTGAACAAGTTGAACCAGAAGTCTATGAAATGCCAATTAACTATTTGCAACAAGGTTTAACATTATCAGAAAAATTGGGGGATATTCAAAGTAAAGCCTTGTGTGTCAGCAGTTTGGGCATTGCTTACCAAGTTATTGGAGAAATGCAAACTGCGATCGCCTATTTAGAAGATAGCTTTAAAACAGCGCAAATTTCTGGGGACTTGTATCTTCAAGGTTTAAACTTAGCTAATTTATCTGAAGTTTACTATCAGGTACAAAATCAGGAACAAGCCATTTACACGGGTTGTTTGGGAATGTATTTATTAAACCAAATTGCCTCCGATAAGTGGCGCAAACCAGCTGGTTTTCTCACAATTGTGCAGGGACAAATCGGCGGAGAAACTTTCCACAAAATCCTACAGCAACATCGTAGCCGAATCGTCTCTGTGATTGGCGTAGATGGATATGACTATATTCCGCAACTCTTGGAACAGTATCAGCAAAGTTTGTAGTTCTTTTGTCAGCATTCAGCTGTCAACAGTGGTGTAATACCAAATCTAGGTGAAGTTGCATAGAATAATTCCTTGTCTAGCAGGAGTTTTAAGTGTCATATTCTGTGCATATTCATAAAAAATTGGTATAACGATAATAAACAGTTTAGCAGGCAGGACGAGGAAAAATGATGAGCAAACTCCAAATGGCTAAAAGTCAAAGAATCTGGAAATATAGTGTACGTTGTGCGAAAATTAAGATAGATTAGTAATTTTGTCAACATAGATCAAGAACTAAAAGCTGAGGTGAGCATTGTGGTCATTCTTGATAAAGATTTAATAAGCAAAGCAGTAGAAAGTAATGTAGATAATATAATTCACAAACAACTGCAATCAATAAAATGTGAATTAGAAGAAAAGTATCAACAAGATTCTTTAGCAGGAAAAACTGTTGATGACATCAGAAAAATTCAATGCATTGTTGATGATGCTACGAGAACTATTAGTGTTACCAATCAGCAGCTTTTAGATGAGAGAATAAAAGAAGCTTTAAACAAAATACAAGAAGCAATTGCCAAAATTAATGAATTTGATAAAGAACAAAAAACAACACTTCCCAATAAGGTTTTTCAAGATTTAACTAAGATTTTAAACTCTTGTCAAGAAAAACTGGAATCACTTAGAAAAAAACTAGAATCTATTAGAAATGCTCTAACTCCTATTACCACAATAACCACAAAAATTGAAGAAAGTAGTAATAAGAGAGTATTTCAAGATTGGGCAGAAACAATTGAGATCCTTGCAGAAGGACTAGAAGAAATGTTTGAAATTTCTTCAGACATTCCTCTCGGAATCATCGAGGATTTTGCCAGAAACTTACTATTAATAACTGCCAAAAAAAGTCAGATAACTACAAGGAAGGATGAATATAGAAGAAGACTTAAATACGCTGCTAAGTTCATACTCAGCTTAGTTAGAGAAAAGAGGTATGAATCTCTGAATGAAAATAGTGCAGAAGCAAAAGCAGTGACAAGACTCGAAAATACTGAGGAAATAGAGTGGGTGACTGTATTAGAACCTGAACAACCTATTAATATAGATAAAATTAATACAAGGTTGAAAAAACGTGGGTACAACATCCAAATTTTATGTGAAGATTGATCCCAAGGTGAAGAGTGAAGACTTACCACAACTGTCTAAAGAATTACAAGATGATTTTTGGGAAATCTTCGTAACAATTTTGAGTGTAGATCCATACGGATGTCAGGGTTTGGGCAACCACGACCTACTAAGAGAATTGCAGGGGTGCAGAGCGCTAGAATTTGAGGAAGAAATAGACGGATATGTAGATGTTTATCGACTAGTTTACCTAATTACAGATACACCCAAAAATAAAACCGTCGAAATAGTCAGCATTGGTTTGCATGACTCTGCTTATGACAGAGCGTATCAAAGAATAAAGAGGAAGTAAAAAAACATCAGAAAAGTTTATGTTGGCGGGACTGTATCCATGTAGAAAATCATGTTCCCGCATCGGCGTTTGAGAGGAACATTTACCCAAAAGACTTACCTGCTTTACCTCTAGCCATTTTTTAGTTCTGTCGAACTCACGTTAACATAACGAATTTTGAAAGATTGAAGATTTGGAATTGGCGTAGACGCTCTTAGCGGTGAGGCAGCGCTGTAGGAAGGTTTCCCTCCGTAAGCGACTGCGTTAGCGATCTTCGAGTCTTCTCCCAAAGGGAGACGCAATCATGCGTAGCTTGCTTCCCCGTTCGCGTTCGCGTTCGCGAAGCGTCTCGTTGGCGCAGCCTCTCCGACTGGAGTTGAGAAGCGTCTCCGACTGGAGTTGGGGTACGAGCGTCAGGGCAAGCCTGTGGCATCACCAATTGAAAAGCGTATCGCCGCAATGGGTTGCAGGAGTACATTGTTTGGCAAATTTTTAAAGTCAATGGAATCATAAAGAGGTAAGTTGATAGCAAGAACTGGAATTATAACAAGCGATCGCATCCCAATTCATGACATCCTCTAACAAAGTTTGATATCCTAGTGCATTAGGGTGAAGACCATCATTGCTAATGCGTTCAAGTCGCCAAGATTCACTGCACTCCATCCATTTTTGAAAAACATCTAAATAGGGAATTCCTTGTCTTTGGCAGGCAAGTCTAGTAACTTCTTTGTAGCGGTACTGGTCGGTATGATTATAGTATAAGCAATCGAGAAAAGGCATTTTAGCTTCATCAACTGGTACCATTCCCACAAATACTACTTGACAAAGTTGCTGTGATTGTGCTAGAAGAGCAGTAATTTGCGATTCAAAAACGTTTAATTCTGTATAATTTCTGCCATTGAGACGACCTACCCTTGCTGAATCGTTCACGCCAACAGACAGAATAATTAAGTCGGGAACGCGATTTCGCAGTTCGCCGCGATGACGAAATTCAACTTCCAATCTTTGCGCCACTTGCTGGATGCGATCGCCCCGTACTCCCAAATTATAAAGTACATGACCTGCACTATCCGGTAACATCCACCACCGCCGCAGTCGTTCAACCCAACCACCTCCATCTGGATCGCCAAATCCATAAATTAAACTATCCCCCAATGCGATAATTTTTAACGGCTGAGAATGTTTGGGTACATGAGATAGCTGTGTTGATGAAGGTGCCACTGATGTCTGCATCTTTAGAGTTAGGATTTATTTAGATCTTTAAAAGATTCTACACATTTCTATACCATTAATCAGTGTTGTCTTAACTTTTTCTTTGGTCTTCCTGCTTGAGAAGCCTTCAGAAGGCAGCTATGAGTCACGGGCAGCTATGAGTTACGGGAACCACAATGCAACTAGATGATCTGATGCAACAAAACGCTGTTTCAGTACTAGTTTGGCTAAAAAACATAGAGTCAGATTCTATAAAACCGCCTTTTGGATTTAATTGGTTAGGCTTGGCTGAGGCAGCAACCTTTGAAGCCCAATCGGCATCAGATCTGGTATGGGCAGGAGTGGCGATTTTAGTTTATGAGCGATTGGCAGCCGAGGCGAACAGTAGCACTCAAGAGTCCTTAATCATTTCTGCAATGTTGCTGCGGGCATCTATGATAGCACGATTCGGGTCAGTTCCTGGTCATCTAGTTCTCGATATAGACCAGATTATGCGCTGGTTCTGCGATCAGCAGATGATGTCATGGAATTCCGTTGCCAAAATGGCAGCTAATTGGCGCTCGTGCAATATAGAAGAAATTCGGGAGTTGAGACGAATCAAAAATCGTTTAAGAGTGATCTCAATGTTAGCTGAGAGTCACAAGTATATCTTGAACCCAGAACTTAACAATTGGCTTTCTCTATGGGACAAACTACCATAGAAAATACGGTATATTGGGTTTCGTAATTGTGATGGTATACCACATTATATAGCAATAGCCTTGGCGGTTTGGGCATAAACACAGATGTATTCCCTTTCCTTTTTGGTGCGGAGTGCGATACAGATGTGCCGTACCAAGCCTGTTGGCTTAAAAAACGGTAAGTACATAACAATAGATTGTTATTTTATCTGTATCTATACCTATCCTCGTAACGTTCGTGTCTGCGCCGTTCGTGACGATAACGCTCGCGTTCGCGTTCGCGTCGCCGTTCACGTTCACGGTAGGAACGTGAACGTGAATTACCGAAGTCTAAAATAAGTTGGGCATGAAGATTGCTGGATACTGGCTTACTTTCAGGACTAGGAGAATAATTTGCGGTATTGATGGCTCTAGAAGGCTGTACGATAGTGATGGTGGTAACAATGGTCATCAGCAGCGGAATTACTTTCAACATTTAATTCTCCTGATTGATTTGAGGTTGAGCGCGGCAATTAGTGTTCCTCCAAGATCGGACTCTAGAGTCAGAACTAATTGTTAATGTTAAGTATAAAAATGCATTTGTATCTGTGCCTCCCTAAAAGGTCATAGACGCTTGTGTGGATCTCAAACATTTAGAACATCAAGCTTCTTACTAATCGTTACCAGAATAGGGGGGCTTATGCTAGAGCTATAGCGGAACTCGCGTTAATTTATCGGCAATGCGCGTCGTTTCTGGCAGCCGATATTTTGGGGTGCAGCGCAATACATAGTCAATTGCTGTAGGTAAACTGATTCGATGACCGATAGACACGTAGACAGGCTTGACTTCTGTACGCGTCCGCAAAACTACCCCTATTGTCTCGTCTTTATGTATCAAGAGTTGCTTGCTTGCTCTTGTAGATGCCAAATCTTCATGCTTCCCAATTAACAACGATTTCGCGACACCAATCGTTGGTAAATCTAAAATGACGCCAAGATGACAGGCTATACCAAATCTTCGCGGATGGGCAATACCCTGACCATCACACAAAATAATATCGGGTGTAATTTTAACCTTCTCTATAGCATCAAGTACAGCTGGTATTTCCCGGAATGAGAGGAAACCAGGGATATAGGGGAATGTTGTGGGACGGCGTGCGATGCTCGTCTCTTGTATTTGTAGATCTGGAAAACTCAGTATCGCTACGGCTGCACGGCTAATCGTACCTTCTGCTTCAAAACCCACGTCTACTCCAGCAACATACTGCACGGGTTCAATAAGTCGATCAACGGTTATCACCTCAGTTTGCAGCTTTTCTTGAATAGCGATCGCCTCGTTTACTGTCACAGGCCAAGAATGAGGTTGATAAATATTCATGAGGTGAAGTACCTTTGAAAAACAGCCAATTTAGATTGTTTGCTTTAATACTGCTGTTTAGGATTCCTGGATTTCATCAGTCATTAAGTGCGAAGGAGCAATGGGGGCGCACATCTGTGGCCTAAAGGCATCGCACACGCTCTCTTGACAGTTATTCCATAAACTTCATAGTGTCGTTTCCACTTGCATACTGGTTGCTATTGCCATTGTTGATGAGCCATTATCCGGTAACAAACTATCTAATAAAGTATCAATACTACTATTACAGAGATCTGGTATAGATCGCACTCGTTCGACATTGGTAAAGTTCCGTTGAATTGATTTGCGGTAGGTTGGATCGTAGTGGAACTGCAACAGATCTTCGACAAATGATTCCCACATTCCAGTATCAATCATCAAATACCACTCACTTAATTTTTCCCAGCCATAGCGAGGTTTTAGTTTTTCCAGCTTTGTTTTTAAAATCTCGGGATGAGTTATCAGGTGAGGATACTCTTGTAGGAGAAACTGAACTCGAACAGCTAAGGGTAGTTGAATTTCTACACAGCTTGCGTGTTTCATTTTCTCCCATAAAGATGGAGGCAAATAAACTTGCCCTATTTTTACGCTTTCTGATTCTACCCATACTGGCTGATGAGGATTAAAGCTTTGCAATTGGTGTAGAAGCAGAGAGTCAAAGTATTTTTGTGAAGGTTGAGGAGAAAGCATTTCTTCCCATTCTTCACCTAACAGGGAACCGCGATGGTTAGCCAATGCTTCCAAATCTAAGACTTGAGCATCACGTTGGCGCATCTGGTAAAGTATAGACGTTTTACCGCTTCCCGTGAGACCACATAACACTTGATAGGTAAATTTTTGTGGCAAATTTTCCAGTTGCTCGCGAACATAGGCGCGATAAGTTTTGTAACCGCCTTCAAGGAGAGTCACTTGCCAGCCAATTTGCGTCAAAACTAAAGCCAAACTATTAGAACGCTGTCCACCCCGCCAGCAGTAAACGAGAGGACGGTAGTTTTTTTCTTTATCGGCAAAATGTTGACTGATATGCTGGGAAATGTTTTTTGCTACGAAAGCAGCGCCAACTTTGCGGGCAGTAAAGGGGGATTGTTTGTAGATTGTTCCCACTTCTGCACGTTCAGTATCATTGAGTACTGGTAAGTTAATTGCGCCAGGAATGTGATCCTCCGCAAATTCACTATTGCTTCGCACATCAATGATTTCGCTGTAATTTTCTGTCCAAGGCTGTTTGGTATATGTAAGTAGAGCTGGCATTTTCTTTAAACACTATCTTTCTCAATTCTGACACTAGAACAACGTTGTCAGTAATATCATATAATTCTGTTATTAATGTAACCTTTTCAAAGATTACAACTTGGGATAGATGTCTTCAACTATTAAATTTACTATTACTTCCAGGATATATAATTTACAGCGAGGAATTTTTCTGACATCAGTACTTTACTAGTGTTTTATCATACATCTTGTTAATTTGACGAGTTAGGACGACAAGCGGCTATACATTCATGCTGTCGTCTAGTGGAGATGCACAAAGGCTGATCATTCAATTAAAACAGGAGGTTCTATGAAAAAGTTTTTCCCCTACCCTGGTTCGTGGTTAAGTGCTCTAATGCTGTCTGTATTGATGACCGGGTTTTTTGCCTTGCTCAAGCATAACAATTTACTACTTACTTTCGCCAACAAATGGTTAGACAGACCGGAAGTATTAACCACTATTCTTATAATAATACTCTTATTACCTGTACCTGCGATCGCTCTTTTTCATCATTTTTTTCTCAGTCGCGTTGTTCCCAGCATTCCAGGGGAAAAAATAAACCATCAAGGATTGTTTCCGGGACTGATAAGTTGGTGGGAAAGCTTATATAGCTGGCTAGTTCTTGTTTTATCTACACTGAGTGCAACGTTATTTTGTACCCCTCTGCTACCTCTCTTCAAACTTGACTACGTAACAATTATTTCTACAGAAAACCAATCTTCTAGGAATATACAAGTTATTTTTGCTATTGTTTGGATACTCAGTGCCACTCTGTTTTACCAAATTGAACAACTATTTAAACTACGTCTAATTTATGGCGTTCCTATTATTAGTACACCTGAAAGCTCAAATAATGTGTCAATTAAGAGTGAGCCACAAGATGATATTAATTTAACACAAATACAAACAGAACAACCTGCTAAAAAAAAGCCAAATATCTTTCAAGTGCTGTTCAAGCACAGAAGTTTACCGAAAAAAATATTCACAACTATTTTATTTTTTTTAATAGCTTTATGGTTATACTTGTTTGCAAAATTACCAGAAGCCAGACAACCTATATCAGCTAATCAACTCTGGAAAAATTTATCACCAGAGTTGATCTCTAAATCTCCTAATTCGTTGGATGATACTTATGATTTAGCTCTTAAAAAAGCCCGACGTGCTGCTAAACTCACAAAGTCAGCACAATCTCAAGATGAGTGGAAGATAGTTGTAGACAAGTGGCAAGAAGCAATTAAACTCATGGAGTCAGTGCCATCTTCAGATTCTAATTATTCATTAGCACAACAAAAAATTGTCTTGTATCAGATTCATCGAGAATTTGCTCAGAAAAATGCAGATGGTGGGGGATTAGGGAGATAAACAGTTCAAAGGATAATAATGTCGGCTTTGCATATTGAGGCGATTTGTTTTATCGTAACATAACTATATAGATAAACAAATCGTTATTTAGAAGCAAATTATGACGGGAAAAACACGTCGCAAATTTGTCGTCACTACTGTTGCTGTCGCTGGCGGTATAGTGGGAGCAAGTGCTTTACAACAAAATGCTGGCAACACCGTCACGTCATTGACAATGCCAGAACGAGTATTGGGAGGCACGGGAGTAAAAGTTCCTATCTTTGGATTGGGTGGAGCAGGTCAAACGCCTTTGTCCTAAGCGTACTGCTACAGTATGGAAAGATGGCACGTTTTTTCGAGCTTGGACTTAGCGTAATAAAGAGCGAAATCTCTTTAGAATCTTTCTCCTTCTAGGAGAGGGAGTGTCAAAATGAATATACCTACCTCTACCGTCTGCCATCATGGTGAACACCTCTCTACAACAGACGACTCCAAGCAGTTCAAGCGGACACATTCCGCCTCTTGAGAGTGGCGATCGCCTCACTCGTCCTGAATTTGAGCGCCGCTACAACGCCATGCCCAATGTGAAGAAAGCCGAATTAATTGAAGGAGTTGTTTACGTGGCATCCCCTTTACGTTTTGAACCTCATGCCGAACCGCATGGAGATTTAATGGGCTGGTTGTGGTCTTATAAGATAGCTACGTCCGGTGTTAGACTGGGTGATAACCCAACTGTGCGGCTGGATTTGGATAATGAACCCCAGCCCGACGCCATTCTCTTAATCGATGCAACCTGTGGCGGGCAGTCTCATCTGAGTGCTGATGGTTACGTGGAAGGTGCGCCAGAATTAGTTGCAGAAATTGCAGCCAGCAGTGCTACTAAGGACTTGCATGACAAAAAACGAGCTTTCCGTCGCAATGGCATTCAGGAATATATTGTCTGGCAAGTTTTTGAAAGTATCGTTAGTTGGTTTAGCTTGCAAGATGGGGAGTACGTTTCACTCATACCGGATGCGGCAGGCATAATGAGGAGTCCAGTATTTCCGGGATTGTGGCTTGATGTGCCAGCATTAGTGGCAGGAAATATGCCACAGGTTTTGGCGGTATTGCAACTTGGAATAAGTTCAGCAGAACATCAAGCATTTGTGGCACAATTGAGCGGGTATACTCGCTAAGAACGTAATAAATAAGAATTCTGGATGCTATCACTAAGCAGCCCGATTTTGTGCTGCTTTAATAAAGGCACTGAAGATGCTCTGCTGCAATCTGTCATTGAGAGACAACTCTGGGTGCCACTGGAGTGCTAAAGCCCAAGGATGGTGTTCATGCTCCAGCGCCTCAATAACTGTGTCTGGAGCCGATGCAGCAACACGCCATCCTGTAGGAACAGTGCGAGTTGCTTGATGATGCCATGAGACAACCGTCATATCTTTTACCCCGGTAAGCTTAGCAAGGTGAGTGCCTGGGAGAATTTCCACCTGATGTTCAATTGGATGCAACTGATCCACTCGATGGGCGATCGCTTCACCAAATTCATCTGGCAGATGAGGTATAAGCTCACCACCACTAGCAACCATTAGCACCTCTAAGCCTCGACAAATACCTAAAACTGGTATGTTTGTTCTTAGAAGCTGTCTCGCAAGTGTTAATTCAAAAGCATCGCGCTCGGAGTCAATGTTATAGATGCTTGGATGTGCTGAACCATTATAGGTGTCTGGGTCGATATCACCTCCTCCAGAAAAAACTAGACCATCGACTAGTTCAAGGATGAAGCTTGGATCGGGTTCACTAGGCGGCAGTAAAATCGCTCGCCCACCAGCTTTGCGAACTGCGTCTACATAAACAGCAGCCAAACAAAAATTGCCCATCATGCGTCGGCCGCCAGTGGTAATACCAATAAGCGGCGGTTGTACACCTAATGAAGTCATAAGTTAAAAGGTTATTTATAATAGAGGGTTTCCAGATCCGTTACTTTGATACTGCCGCTAGTTATGAAAATAGTGAGTAATAACGCCATGGTTCAGTCTGGATACTTCCTAGACGAATGCAGGACACAGTCTGCTGCTGTTTTCTCAAGCTCCATGACTCACATTAAATTTCTTTTCCTTGGCTCTATAACATATGGATCAACACCATAATATTTAGTAGAGCGAGACATGTCGAACATTATTAGATTTTCATTGCCTAGTTTGTGTATAACTCCTGGTTTAGATGGATATGTATCAAGAGCTTTAATGATTTCCGACGCCACTGCTTTAGCTAATAAGGGTGGAACAGAATTACCAATTTGTCGAAATCCATGCCATTTTGTTACATGAAATCTAAACCAGTCAGGATAGGAATGTAAACGTGCAGCTTCGCGCACAGTAATGCATCTTGGGGTAAATGGATGAATTGGTCTAGGAGAAGTAAACGCTCCTCGATTACTGGGAGTTCCGGCTCTAAGTGTATTGCATATTCCTTTAGGATCGAGTTTATAGAAGCGGCTGATTGGTTCTGTTTTACCATGTGGAGTCGCATCAAATCTTTTAATAGATTCTAAAGTATGCTCTGTTCTTAAACTTGAAGTCAGCATTTTAGAGTCATATATTCGTTTATACGAATAGTCGTTATCTGCACGAACTAGACCGCGCAGTTGCATACTATAATCACTTGGCTGACCAAAATCTGCAATTACCCAATCTTTTTTATAGAGTTCTATATAGTTTTCTACTTTTGGTAGGTCTATAAGTGCATCTAAAACTGTAGGACTTGATTGAAGTTCGTTATTAAATACTACTTTACTTGATTTTGCTGGTTTAGTGATTGGCGCTGGATAATTTGGTAACTTCATATCGTGACGACAACCTAGCAAAAATAATCTTTCACGGCTTTGTGGGACTCCGTACTGAGCAGCATTTAATACTTTGTAATCTTTCCGAACTTTGTAACCATTTTGTTCAAACTGATTGATGATTTCTGTAATAAATTTTTTGTGCTTACCTACAGTTATTCCTTTAACATTTTCAAACACAAAAAACTTTGGCTGTAGCTCTAAAATCAATCGAATATAATGATATACAAGAGAGTTTCGAGGATCGTCAAAAGCTCGTTTACCTATTAATGAAAAACCTTGACATGGCGGTCCACCAAATACTACGTCTATTTCTCTATCGCCTATAGAAGAATAACTTCTAATTTCATTACCCGTAGTATCAACAACACTTTTACATAAAATAGTCCAAAAGGAAAAATTAAATTCATGTGTTGCACAATGAATAGGATCTATTTCAACAGATGCAAGCACATCGAATCCAGCTTGCTCAAAACCAAGAGTCATACCTCCAGCACCAGCAAATAAATCAACAGCAATAGGTCTTTTTTTATGATTATTGTAAATATTTTCTGCTATGTTCGTGCTATCAATTAGCATGTAAAATAAGTAAGAATTTTCATTATAATATCATAAGAAAATCCCCAAGCTGTCTTTACCCAACATGTAGCTTTTGACTGAATTATAGCTGTTATTAACCATGCTATATTCTAAGGATAAATTGAGGAACAATATCATACATTGGGTATGCATGTTTCACTGATACCCCTATTTTAAGAAAGTCGCTGTAGCCTGAAATTGAATGCTATGAGCTAAAAGTTGGTAGCATTTGAAAAATTTCCTTAGCAGCGCGATCGCAGACTCCCACTTCTCCCATACAGCGCCGCATTTCCTGATAATCTGCCTTGACTTGCTGTATCCGTTCAAGATTCAGCAAAAATTCCATTGCGGTTTCCGTTAGATTTTCTGATGTTGCTTGTTCTTGAATAAATTCTGGTACAATCTCCTTCATAACAACCAAATTTACCGGTGAAGCAAAGGGGTACGAAATTTTGAGAAGACTCCGGGCAATCCAATAGCTGAAAGGACTAACGCGGTATAAAATAACCTGCGGCACATTTAACAGTGCCAATTCCAAGTTGACGGTACCACATTTAGTCATTGCAAGATCGGCTGCCGCGAGGACTTCCTGTTGTTGCTCTGCTGAGATAACGGTAGCTCGTAAATTGTACCGTTGTATTTCTTTTTCAATCGTATCTCTGTAAATTTCCAGAGATAAAGGAATCCAAAAATGTACCTGAGGCAATTTTGATTGAAGAACCGCAGCCGCACGGAACATGACTGGCAAGAGATATTTGAGTTCTTGACGACGGGAAGCCGGGAGAAGAGCTACACAAGTCACATCATCGCCGATCCCTAAGTTGACACGTGCGGCTTCACGATTAGGAAAATTCTGCATCCTATCTAAAAGAGGATGCCCCACCCAGCTAACGTTTGCTCCTTTGTTTTTAAAGTAACGAGCTTCTTCAGGAAAGATGGCTAATAACTTATGTGTCACAGAGACAATTTGCTCGGTGGCACGGGCTGTTACCAACCTTGCCGTTGCTACCCAAGTTTGTGGTGCAATGTAATAGACGACAGGCACTTGTGGTAAATGGCGGCGAAGATATTTACCGATTACCAGATTCGGTCCCATGTAGTCAATTAATACCACCAAATCGGGTGGATATTTCTTGAGGTAGGCGATCGCTAATTGCTGCACTTGTAAAGTTGGCAAGACATAAGGCAATGATTCTAATAGACCAAGAGAACCAATACCAATGGTATTACCCAGTATAGTTGTTCCAGAGTCAGCCATTTTCTCGCCACCTAACGCCACAATCTCTAATTCCAAACCTGCTACAACGGCTTGGCGCTTGAGTGCAGCAACTAAGAGCGATCCTTGCAAATCGCCAGACACTTCGCCAGTGCTGATAAATATCCGCATTTTTTACTAGGGAGTAGAGAAGAGGGGGAGCAGAGGAGCAGAAGATAATGATAACTTCTGTCTTAATCTCCTCACTCTTCATGAACGACTGCTTTCTTTGCAGGAACTAAGCCACGCCTTCCTGGCATTTGAGAAAGTAGAAGGAAGCGACGTAGATGTTGTAGATGTTGAGTATCCCCAAGCTGTTCGAGGTTTTCTAAAGCTTCTTTAAAGGTTAAGTTAGAACGATATAAAATGCGGAAGGCTTTTTTGAGGATAAGTAAGTCCTCAGATTTGAAGCCAGCGCGTTTGAGTCCCACAAGGTTGAGAGTTCGCAATCTTGCCGGATTCCCTTCTGCAAGCATATAGGGAGGTACATCATGCACAATCCGAGCCATACCTCCCACCATTGACAATCGACCGATATGTACAAATTGGTGAACGCCGACAATCCCACCCAACCTTGCAAATGACTCTACGTGGACATGACCTCCTAGAGACACAGTGTTGGGAATGATGACATTGTCTTCAATGACACAATTATGTCCCACATGGGCATAAGCCATGAGCAGGTTGTTATTCCCAATTACCGTTGCTTCACCTGCACCAGTGGCACGGTTTATCGTTACGTACTCGCGAATGACGTTATCGTCGCCAATTTTAGCCCAACTTAATTCTCCTACATACTTGAGATCCTGGGGTTCCATGCCAATAGCGGCTCCAGGAAAAATCTGATTTCGCGCTCCAATTTCCAGAGGTCCCTCTAGCACGACATGAGCGCCAATTACGGTTTCACAACCTACTTTTACATGCGGTCCAATGACAGCATAGGCACCGATTTGCGCTGTTGGGTGGAGTTCAGCATTAGGATGAATGACAGCAGTTGGATGAATAAGTGTTTTCAAGAGTCCATCTCCAAAACAGTAAGCGTGCTGAGGGTATAAGAATTCAATTACCGAAAGTCTCGGGTTAGCAATTTAAGTGTGTGAGCGTTAAAAAAATTGATAATTTACATAATTATCCTTGCTTTTGTGGTAACGACACTTTTGGATCGCGCCCTTACCACAAAAGCAAATTTTTATTTTCTAATAGAAAACATCAGTTCGCCCTCAGCAGCGAGCTGACCGTCAACTTCGGCACGAGCCTGCATCTTACTGAATCGACGTTGTTTCACCCATAACAGTTCCACTGTCATCACCAGCTGATCTCCTGGTACAACTTCGCGGCGAAAGCGGACTTTATCGATCCCTGCAAAGAGGAAAAGTCCACCCTCAAACTCTGGTAATTGAGTCATCACAATTCCACCAACTTGTGCCATTGCTTCGACAATGAGCACTCCAGGCATAATCGGATGTTCGGGAAAATGTCCTTGAAAATGAGGTTCGTTAAAAGTAACGTTTTTTATGCCAACAGCAAGCTTTCCTGGCACGTAGTCAATAATCTTGTCTACAAGTGCGAAAGGGTAGCGGTGGGGTAGTAGTTTGTGAATTTCTTCTACTGACAAAACAACTTTTGCCTCAGATTTTTGAACTGGGGCAGGATCTGACTGATTTTGGTTAGATGCTATTGTCGAAACATCGCTGGCTTTAACTTCGGTAAAGATTGACATTGATACTAAGGTTAATTTTCTATTTTGGACTCTTTTGTAGGTGACGGCACGGGTTTTGAATTGCGAGTTGTTGGTTTTGAGTAGGGGCGGGTTTAATTGTATAACTCGTCGTGTGGAAACGAAAAATATTGTTAAACCCGCCCGTACAGCGGGTTTAATTGTATAACTCGTCGTATGGAAACGAAAAATACTGTCAAACCCGCCCGTACAGCGGGTTTAATTGTATAACTCGTCGTATGGAAACGAAAAATACTGTCAAACCCGCCTGTACAGTTGTTGGTTGTTTATTGTATTTTCTACTAAATCCTGACCAATATTCATCAACCATTAACTCCTAACTCATAACTGGTCTAAAATCCTTTGCGCCAGTTGAATGTGTAAATTGTGACTAGCTTTATACGCTAAAAAGTGAGCGCAGGGTAAAACTCCCAACAAGCTTAAATCTCCTACTAAATCCAAGATTTTATGACGGACTGGTTCATTTGCATACCTCAATGGCGGATTTACCCATCCTTCAGGTCCACAAACTAGGGCATTTTCCAAGCTTCCACCTTTGATTAACCCTGATTGCTGTAGTTGTTCAATTTGATGAAGTAAACCAAAAGTACGGGCAGTTGCAATTTCAGTTGCGAAACTCTCACGGGCTTTGAGGAGGTTGGAAGTTGGCGACCAACTATGCCATTGGTTACCAATTGCAGGTAAGTCGAAGTCAATACCATAAGTAAAACGGGTTTCTGCTGCTGGAAGGGCGCAGGCGAAGGCATCACCCTGCCGCACCCAAATTGGTTCGCTCACACGTGGAATCACTTTGTCTCCTGTCACAAATTGTGACACTAACTCCACTTGGGCTATGCTGTCCGTCCATATAGCCGCAGAACCATCCAAAAGCGGCACTTCTGGACCATCAATTTCAATTCGGGCATTATCTACACCCATCGCAGCCAGAGCCGCCAATAAATGTTCCACTGTCCGAACACTTGCCTCACCTTTACCTAATTGGGTCGAGAGAACAGTTTGACTTACTGCTGCTACTTGTGCTGGAATAATGGGAGTCTCTGGCAAATCTACTCGGACAAAGTAGCGTCCACTTTCTACATTTGCTGGTAGTATCCGAACGCAGGTACTAACACCACTGTGTAGTCCCACTCCCGTTTGTGTGATTTCCGTTGCGATTGTATGTTGCATATTAGTGCCACTAGGGCGGAATTAAAATTGAAGAAGGAGTCAGAATTCAGAATTCAGAATTCAGAATCGAAGAAGTGTTGGGGATTCAAACCAGTAGTCAGCATAACTTCTGACTCCTGAACTCTCTTGTCCTGCGACGGGAAACCCGTCTTCTCAGGAGCGGAGACGCTGACGCGAACAGCACTGGCTCCTCCTGACTCCTGACTCCTGACTTCTGAATTCTTTTTTGTTAAAATCTCTCGCCAATACCAAAGTTAATCCTGCTACCACCATCATTATTAAGACCGTAATCAATGCGAATAGGTCCTAGTGGAGAGTTTACGCGTACTCCAATACCGTAGCCAAAACCAGTGCCTTCTTTATTCAGTAACTGAGCTGTCCGATCAGTTGTTCCCAAATCGGAACCGAAGTCAAAAAATAGTGCCCCACTGACAACTGAAAAAACTGGGAATCGATACTCAACCGACGCTTGCACAAAACTGCGTCCACTACTTAATCCTCCTTCTTCGTAACCTCTGACAGAGTTACTACCACCAAGAGAAAAGGCTTCGTAGGGAGGTAAGTCACCAAGTATGGTTCCTCCTTGAATGTTAAATGCGATCGCTTGTGGTCCTTTGGTGAAATGCGTAAAATTCACGGGGAAATATTGACTGTAGCTTCCTCTTAGCCTAGTCAGCAGAATATTACCCAGTCCGATTGGAGCTGATTGATCGAGTCCAAAGCGGACGACAGAACCTTTCGTGGGTTGCAGGGGGTTGTTGCGGCGATCCCGTGCGACTCCTATTTGAAGGAACAGCAAGTCATCTCGACCCGTTCCAGATTCACTAAGTTGAAGTTGTCTATTTAGTTGTCCTTCCGAGCCTTCGACTTGTCCAAACCTTCTCAGATTACCGTCAGCATCTGTGATTGTAACTCTTTGATACTGTAAACCTGCTGAAGCTACCCATTGTCCTGACTCGAAAGGATTTTTGGCTAAGGGCCGGGTGAAAGTGACACCACCGCCCAGACGGACAACTCGGGGGCGATCGCCTGTTGCGCTTTGATTACTTGGGTTAACGGTTTCAATACTGTGATCTTTACCTTCAAAAATCAATGAAACCGATTGACGGCGGAAAATCTCAGCTGTGTAGGAAGTCCTGTAAGGGTCTCCTTTTATCCAAGGATCTGTAAAGCGGAAATCAAACAGCGTTTCCCGCTGTCCTAATTGGAATTCTGCTGCTAATTTTTGGTTTCTTCCTCCCAAGTTTTGCTGCTGATAGCTAATCGTACCAAATAGCCCGGTTGAAGAACTAACACCAGCTCCTGCGCCTATGGAACCACTATTACGCTCAACGACATTGACCAAGACATCAACTTTACTAGGGTCAGTACCAGGGTTCAGACCGACATTGACATCTTCAAACAGTCCCAATCCATATACCCGCTGTAAGTCTTTTTGGACTACGTTGCGATTGAATACTTTTCCTGGTTTAATTTGAAGTTCTCGCGTTATGACGTAACTTCTCGTGCGTCCCCGAATCGGTTTTCCTTGTGAGTTTGTTTCTTGTCCTTGTTTATTGCGGAACCGAATTTGAATATTTTCTACCACCCCTTCAGCCACTTGTAAAGTGACAACGCCATTGTCAGCGACTTGCGGCGCTCCAATCACGTTCGCTAAAACATAACCTTGATCTTGATAACGTTTTACTAACTGCTTGATACTCGCTTGCAAGTCTCGCAGATTGAGGATTTTACCATACTGATCGCGAAAGATTGCATCCACATCATTAGGAGAGAAGACCGAAGGAACACCAGTACCGGGATTTGCTTGCACTTGCACTTTGGTCAGCGTGGGGTTTGGTCTGACAATGAAGGTCACTCGCACACCCAACGGAGTATCTTCTGGCGTCGCCTGGACGTTGGAGAAGAATCCTGTGGCAAATATAGCGTTGATATCTTCTTGTAATTGAGAACGAGTTGTCGTTCGTCCAGCTTGGGTGCGAATTACTTTGTAAATTTCGTTCTCCAGTTGCGGAGAGAGTTGTCCTGCCTCAGCTCTAATTGACAATTCAGACACCAATACACGGGTTTCATCTGCTGTTGATGGCGCTGGCTCTTGGTTTGGTTGAGTATTGTCTGGAAAGACAGGTTGAGTTGCCGGTGGATTGGGATTTGTCTGTTGAGTGTTGCTGGGTTGAGTTGGGAAAGGTGTCTGTTGAGTGTTGCTGGGTTGGGTTGGGAAAGGTGTCTGTTGAGTGTTGCTGGGTTGAGTCGGGAAAGGCGTTTGTTGAGTGTTGCTGGGTTGAGTCGGGAAAGGTGTCTGTTGAGTGTTGCTGGGTTGAGTCGGGAAAGGCGTTTGTTGAGTGTTGCTGGGTTGAGTCGGGAAAGGTGTCTGTTGAGTGTTGCTGGGTTGAGTCGGGAAAGGCGTTTGTTGAGTGTTGCTGGGTTGAGTCGGGAAAGGTGTCTGTTGAGTGTTAGTTGGAACTTGAGGGGAAGTATCGGGGATGGTGGGCAAAGGCGTTTGAGGGGAAGTGTCTGTCGGAAATATTTTTGAAGTTTTCTGCGTGGTAGAGGTTGGGGCAATTTCCTTTGACACACCGACTGCTGATAAACCTCTTAATGCTTCGGCTGTCCCAACTTGATTTTTTGTAGGTATGAAAACCTCTAGAGTATTTTTTGAACTTTTGGCTGTTTGTGCATTTACATTCAGCGTGCCACCTAGAGGGGCTGCAATCGTTACCACGGTCATTAAAAAGGGCGATAAGAACATTTTATTGAGATTCCTCTTGACATCCACACACCACTACAAGGCAATCATGTTCTGATACAACTAAGATTAGAAACATTATTTCTTTACTTTTGCCTTTTGTAAGCATTCAGCGGTTAGGGGTCAGCAATGAACGAAATTATATAAATCTTCACTTCTTCGCTGGTCAATGACTACAAATCAGACAGGCTGATCAGAGTAAAGGCTAATGGCTGAATGCATACTGCCTTTTTACTTTATAAAACAAATGGCAACAGGCGAAAAAAAGTATTGTTTTTGGCTTTTCTAATTTTCACGTATCGGAAACCGTCGAGAAAAAGCTATGTGCCAGAGTATATGGGTGTCAGCTTTTTACTATATTTGAGCCACAAATGCTACTTTTTATTTCCGTACTTTCCGGTATTTTAGGCTGATGTTAAAATTTCTAAGTATCAATTTTTACTGCTTTGAGTACTCTTTGTAAAACCTCCTGGTAAGCATTCTCTACGTTTCCTAAGTCCCGGCGGAAGCGGTCTTTATCCAATACTCGGCGGTCAGGGTCTTCTTTAGAGGAAGTATCCCACAAACGACAGGTATCGGGGCTAATTTCATCTGCTAAAAGCAACTGCTGTTGTGAGTCAACGCCAAATTCTAATTTGAAGTCTACTAAGGTAATACCGCACCCCTGAAAAAAGCCACCAAGAAACTCGTTGATTTGCAATGCTAGATGGGTAATTGTGTCAACTTGTTCCGGGGAAGCTAATTCTAGGAGATAGAGGCGATCGCGTGTTAACAAAGGATCTCCCAAAGAGTCGTCTTTGTAATAAAACTCTACCAAAGGCTTTTTTAACACAGTTCCTAGTGGCAATCCTGTTTGTTGACACAAACTTCCTGCGGCAATGTTTCTGACAACGACTTCTAAAGGTAGAATTTTCACCCTGATCACCCGCATTTGATTCGCTGCTGGGGTGTCCAGATAGTGAGTTTTCATACCTTGCTTCTCCAACTCTTGAAATAATTTGCTGGAAATGCTACAGTTAATTACTCCTTTTCCCAGGATACTGCCATGCTTTTGGGCATTAAAGGCGGTCGCGTCGTCTTTAAACTCAGTCAGTAAGACTTCAGGATCATCAGTTGTGTAGAGGATCTTAGCTTTGCCTTCGTATATTTTTGAGCAGATTGACATGGCGTCTTCAATAAAGTAATGGGTAATATACAGCTTTGAGATTTTTTTTGGCTTAACCATTTTATCTTTCATTAACCAATAATCACCCATTGAAGATAAGCTTGTTCTCCAGGGTGAACTTGTTGGTGTATGCTAAGCACGAAGCACATTCACAAGCTGATTATCTGTTGTGAAATTCAAAATTCAAAAATTATTCTTATAAAATTGTTTTGTCCCCAAAGAGAGAAAAGAGTATTTTTGACGTTAAATCAGATTTTTTGCGGGATGAACAGAAGAAAATTATTACGTAATTTAAAAGTATCAAATATCACAACTAGCTTGCACATGACAGTAAAATTTAATAAAATTGGTATCTGATGAATCTCAAGATAAATCAGCCAATTTCAGAAAATCAAAATAAGCTAGCTGGTCATTTAGCTTCAGATTTAACAAGAGGGTGTCAATCTATGTGGAGAAAAAATGGATAGCAAAGAAGATTTTCTCTATCCCCGCAGTCGATACTACGGTCAAGTTAAGCCAGAAAACTTAGTTTTCAATGCCAACTTGCAAGAATTTGCCCAAAGAGTTAGCTACATTTGCAATCTAGAAACATCTGGTAAACTACCGCCTGAGGAAGCTTACGAGCAAGTCAAAAGTCTTTGGAAGCAGCTAAAACAATCGAAACAAGAACTGAAAATTGGGGATAACCCCTTTCAGGATGAGAGTGATTCAGGAAAATAAAAGAGTGAGGAGTGTTCCTCACTCCTTTCTCCCTTGCGTTTACTTTCTCAACATCGTCCAAACTCCATCCCAAGAGTCTGGAGGCGGCTGTTTCAAGTAGTTACGAGTGCGTTCTAGGTGTATAGAAACAGCTTGATCTTTAGGTCGGATTTTTTTAGCGGCTTCAAAATAGGCGATCGCAGTTGAGAAATCTCCCGATAAATAAGCAACCCGTGCATCTTGATAGTGAGATAAAAATTCATGGGTGGAGTCGTCAAGCGGAGTATTGCGATCGCCAATTAACTCGTAGACATTGACTGCCTGATATTTCCCTTTCACCCGAATTTTATCTAAGGCTCGCACCCAGATGCGATCGCTGCATAACTGGTAAGTAAATTCACTTAAAATAATGTCGCAATGATATTCCTTCGTCACTCCTTCCAAGCGTGAACTTAAATTCACGCCATCTCCAATCACAGTGTAATCCATCCGTTTTTGGGAACCGATATTACCTGAAACAACTTCTCCAGAACTAATTCCAATTCCAATGTGAATTTGTGGCTGTTCTTGAACAATTCGTCGTCGATTAAATTCTGCGAGTCGATGTCGCATATCCAGTGCTGCCTGTACTGCTTTCCACGCATGATTTTCCGTAAGTGGCAGAGGTGCACCAAAAACTGCCATTAAAGCATCACCAATAAACTTATCTAAAGTTCCTTCGTGGTTAAAAACTGCCTCCACCATCGTTTCAAAATATTGATTCAGCAACGATACCACCTCTGCGGCTCCCAGATTTTCCGTCAGTGTCGTGTAGCCGCGAATATCAGAAAATAAAATGGTGACTTCCTTGCGTTCACCCACCATCAAAGCATCGTCCCCCAAAGCCATCACTTGTTCTGCCACACGGGGAGTCAAGTAGCGGTACATGGTTGTTTTCATCCGTTTTTCCTGACTGATGTCTTCCAATACAACCAAACCACCCCGTACCCCGCCTTCTGGGTTAGTAAGAGGGTTAACAGTAAGATTGACGCTGCGTTCGATTGGTTTGACGCTAGTAGCATTTAGGAGTATGGGCTTGGAAGCCAAGGGAATGTTCCAGGGAATGAAAATATTTGGGTAGACGCGATCCCGCATCGCTAAGATGTAAGTTTCATTCGTATTTTCTCCACTCGCAACTTCTGACTCCTGACTCTTAACTCCTAACTCCTCACTTTTGACATGATATAGTCCTACCGTCAAACTTTGCTCTGGAACAAAATGTTTTGCTCCGGTTTTTAGACTGTCTTCTAGGCGTGTTTGTAAATTTTCAATCGGCACAACCTCCCAAACCAAGCGCTCAATCAAATTTTGTTCCCACAGATGCTTATTGTTTTTGCCATGAACGTCTGCCGTTGGACAACCTAGAAGCGCCAGTGCGGCATCATTTATCGTCACAATTTTCCCTTCCATATCCGTGGAAATTACGGCATTTGATAGACTTTGGAGAATGTCTTTTTGATATTGTTTTTCTAATAGCACATTTTCAAACAAACGGGCATTTTCTAAAGCAATTCCTGCCTGAATATTAAAAGCCCGCATAAATTCTTCATCTGAAGCGGTAAAATAGCCTTGCTGCTTATTAATTAACTGTGTGACGCCGATCAATTCATTAGCTGAATTAAAAACTGGTAGACACAGAATGTTACGAGTTTCGTACCCAGTCTTTGCGTCTGTCGTCGGATCAAAGCGGGGATCTTTATAAGCATCAGTAATATTTAGCCCTTTACCTGTGGAAGCCACATAACCTGCAATACCACGGTTAGAGGAAATACGAATTTCCATCATCGTTTGCCCATCTGCAGCCGCCACCTTTGTCCAAAGTTGCTGCATTTCTTTGCGATATAAAAACAGAGTGCTGCGATCTGCTTGCATTAAAATCCGGGCTTGCTCCATGACTATCTGCAAAGTGACTTCTAGATCCAGACTTTGCCCTAATGTTTGAGTCGCTCGTAAAAGAGCCGCAGCACCTCTCTGATTGCGAGCTGCCACATAAAAAGACTGGCAGCTTTCTAAAATAATGCCAATAGAAGAGGCAAAGTCTTGAAAACACTCTTCATCTTCGCAATTAAAGGGAACATCTCCAGCTTTGTTCGCCAACTGCACAACGGCTACAACCTGGTTTTTACTGCTGAAAACAGGCATACATAAGATACTATGCATCTTATAGCCCATTTGCTTTTCTAAGTCTGAGCTAAAGAGTGGGTGAGCAGAGGTGATGTTCAGAAATTCTCCTGTACTGGCAACATGCCCTGGAATGCCAAGATTGATAGGAGTACGAATTTCTACAGGCTTGTGAGTATTCTTTTCGGGAATCTTTGACCATAACTGACCTTTGTCATGGTCAACTAAAAAAATGGTAGTATGTTCGGCTTCAAGAATTTGACCAATTTTCAGTGTAATCGCCTCTAACACCTTTTCCAGCATATTTTCGAGGGCTTCATTGTTGATGAGTTCAATTGCCCTAATAAATTGTTGAAATTCGGCAGTAATAAAGTCGAGTAAGCAAACAAATTCGCTGACAGAAAGATCTTTGACGCGACTCAGAAGAGATTGAGTGCGATTAACTTGAGTTAGTTCAGATAATGTAGCCAAGACGCTACCAGTGCTAAGGAGTGCCATGGGAATTTTAGATTTTAGATTTTAGATTTTTATTAAATACGTGGAAATAAACACAACCATCTTACAAAACGTAAACACGCCTGAAACCTTGATCAATGACAAATGACGGGCATAACCAATTACGTTTATTTGTGCTAACCCACCTAAAATGTAAGAAATCGTTAGTTCATGATTAACGTTTCAGATCTTTTTTAACAATAAACAATCCAAAATCCCAAATCCAAAATTGGATTATGCCGCATTTACCAATTGCTTTGAATAGATCACATGATGATAATAAGTTTGTAACTGGCGTGTGGCAGCTGCCCATCCCCATTTTTCAGCTTCTTGGCGGGCATTTTGACGGATGATTTCTCGTTCTTGTTTGTGTTTTAAGAGTTTCATCGTTGCTGTTATTGCACTTTGAACATCTGCTTCTGGTTCAAAAAGATATCCATTGACTCCATCTGTCACAATGTCGGGAATACCACCAGAACGGGCGGCGACGACTGGACATCCAGCTGCCATTGCTTCTAGAAGCACCAATCCCAGAGTTTCTGTACAGGAAGGAAAGATAAAGGCATCAGCACTGGCAAAAGCAGAAGCCAACTCTGTTCCAGCAAGATAGCCGACAAAAAAGGCGTTTGTCCCAAAGAAGTGTTTTTCCAATGCTTGGCGATGGGGCCCATCTCCTACCAATGCCAAACGTGCATTAGGAATTGCTTCTAGAATGAATTTAATTCTTTCAATTTCTTTTTCGGCAGAAAGACGACCAACATACAGTAACAAATGACTCTCCGGATGATTCTGAGTCAAACGCGATCGCATTTCCATGCTAGCTAACTCAGGATGAAATGTTTCTGTATCTACACCCCTTTGCCATAAATCTAACCTTTCAATGCCATGTGCTGCAAGTTCCTCTATCATGACTGTAGAGGTACATAAATTCAACGCTGCTTGGTTGTGTGCTGTTTTTAACAATTCCCAGAGTAACCCTTCTAGCATTGCCAAACCGTAATGCTGCAAATATTTAGGTAAATGAGTGTGATAAGACGCCACTAAGGGTCTATTCCAAATTTTACTATAAAATATACCAGCTAATCCTAAAACTGCCGGATTTACCACATGTATAATATCTGGCTGGAAATCTTCTAATGCCTCGCCAATTGCTGGATGAGGTAATGCCAGTTTTAACTCTGGATAAAGTGGTAGGGGAAAACCAGAAACACCAAAGACTTTAGCTCCTTTGTGTTCGGTAATACCACCATCGGGGGCAACCACCAGCACTTGATTGCCGTTACGCTGCAAATGATCAACTGTATGACGCAGGCGCGTCACAATACCATCAACCTTGGGTAAAAAGGTTTCGGTAAATAAGGCAATTCTCATAATTATCAGCTATCAGCTATCAGCTTAATTGTTAAAGATCGTGAAAATGAAAGTCTATATTTACGCATAGGGTGACTGACAGACAGTCGAACAGCTTGCTGGCGGCACGACTGCTGAATTCAGAAGGCAGCTGGAGGCAGAGGGCAGCTATGCTCCCACGTTTTTAAGCGTGGGATTGAAGTAAAGCTCGCTCTTGGGAAGATCCCCCGGCAGACTTTACATAAGGACGTCGTATTTCTTGCGCTACGCGTCTCGAAATACATTTTTGTTACAAAGCTCGCCGGACAGAGGATTCTGTCCGGCAGACTTTGCATTTTGGTAAGCTCTAAACTCACCCCTGAAGGATTTTTAATAATTTTCCCTTCTGCCTTCTGCCCTCTGCCCTCTGCCTTTCTTCGTAAGTAAGTATTATCTCCGCCAAGAAACTTTTGGTAGAATCTGGTTTTTATCAACTCGGTTTTGATACTTGACGGCGAAGTTCAAGAGTGAATCAAGTAGAGAATCAGAGAGATAATGGGGCTGCAAGCCAAGATCTAGTAATTTGGTATTCTTGGCATTGAAGTAATGTTCCTCTTTTTCGATCCTGGGGTTATCCAGGTGATCGACTTCTACATTCAATCCCGTTGCATTCCCGGCTTTTTTCACCATCATAGCTAAGTCGCCGACGCTGAATTGTTCAGTAAATTGGTTAAACACCCGGAATTCGCCTGCTTGGGCTGGGTTAGCTATAGCTATTTCCACACAGCGTACTGTATCTCGAATATCTAAGAATCCCCGAGTTTGCCCACCTTTCCCGTAGACGGTAAGCGGATGTCCAATAGCTGCTTGAATACAAAAGCGATTCAGTGCCGTACCAAAAACTCCATCGTAATCCAGGCGGTTAATTAACAGTTCGTCCATCCCTGTTTCTTCAGTCAAGACGCCGTAAACCACACCCTGATTTAAGTCTGTTGCCCGCAATCCCCAAATCCGGCAAGCAAAGTGGATATTGTGGCTGTCATGAACTTTGCTTAAGTGATACATACTTCCCGGCTGCTTGGGATAAGGTAGGGTATCCTTGCGCCCGTTGTGTTCAATAGTGATGTACCCTTCTTCAATATCGATGTTGGGTGTGCCGTATTCACCCATTGTTCCCAACTTGACTAAGTGACAGTCAGGAAAGTCTTCCTGCATCGCGTACAGCAAGTTTAAGGTACCAACTACGTTATTCACTTGAGTGGAAACCGCGTGTTCGCGATCAATCATCGAAAAAGGTGCCGATCTCTGTTCACCAAAATGCGCGATCGCATTTGGCTCAAATTTATGCAGTGCCTTTTTGAGAAACTCGTAGTTAGTAATATCGCCAATATATAAATCAATAGATTTACCAGTCAAATCATGCCACCGTTGGAGGCGTTGCTGAATTGGGGTAATTGGGGTAAGAGTTTGGACGCCGAGTTCGTTATCCCAGTGTCGTCGCACCAAACTATCTATTATCCCAACGTCATAACCTTGATTGGAAAGGTAAAGTGCGGTTGCCCAACCGCAATAGCCGTCTCCGCCAATAACTAGGACTTTCATTTTCACCAGTTTTTACTCGCTGATAGCTAAATCTATCAGGTTTGTGTCCCCTCTTAACATCAAAGATTGCTTCCTTGAGAAGTAGGAGAAGCACTTCTAGAATAATTACTAACCGCAGCGTCCTTGAACCACTGCCTACACCCCAACTTTGTACTGTTGGGCAACATAGCCAAAAAATCGGTAGTAATCACCAAATTGTTGGCGATCGCATTGCCCTTGCCAGTAGTAGTTCACATGCGCGTGTGTTAGTTTTAGCGTCATTTCTACTTTGGTTTTGCCAACTTCTATTGTCAGCACTCCTGAAACTCCTTGAGCAGTCTGAAAGTTGGGATTGGTTGTTCTTTTCGTCTCGTCTTCATTGATCGACTTGGGTAGCTGATTGCCTGCCCAACTTATCATCGAGACAGAACGATGGAGTGGCGATACAAAGGTGATGCCATCATCGTTTTCTGGTGGTGATTCCGAAATCCAATTACTCGGATATGGAAATTCAAAGCCATAACGCGAATTATGATAGGTTTTCCATGTCATCTCCGACTGTGGCACTGATGTACTACAGCTTGACAGAACAACCGATACGGCGATAGTTCTGGCGATCGCATAAATTTTTCGCTCCCAACCACTAGTTTTAACGGCAATAAACATCTCCTTACACCTTTTTGCTTGTTTTCAACATACTACTAAATGCCTTTTAATCTCTTTTTATCTAACTTTTCGTTATAAAGTAAAGAAATGTAACAAATTAGATGCTAAAACGTCTTACCATCTTGACAACAAAAAGCTGAGCATTTATCGTAAGATACATACCCGGGTAAGACTGTTGAAAAGTTATATGCAGCCAACTAAGCAAAAGGTTACTTTATATTTGTCGCCTGACCTGCACAAAAGGTTGAAGATTCGGTCAGCAATCGATTCGGAGCCTATGTCAGATCTAGCAGAGCGTGCTTTAGGTTTTTACTTAGAAAATTCAGAGTTAGTCGAAGAAGTAGAAGCTTCACCATACGGAAGATCTCATAGAGTTTATTCCTGTCCAAGTTGTGAAGGATCATTAGTAATGCGTGATGGGGAATTGGTTGCCTTGGGCAAACAACCGGGAGTGATTAATAAAGATCATCTACCCATCGAGACAATGGAACACGACGAAACACCTCAAAAAGGTGAGGAAGAGTTAGTTCCTTGTTAAAAAGAACGGGCTTCACAGTTCCGCTATCTTTGCCAAAAGCCTAAAACCCATGTATGTACTCTCTGTTTAAGGTCTCAAGTAGGTCGATGTATGAAAGAAGAGCTCAATATTTTAATTCAAGCTCAATACCCTCTAATCTACCTTGTGACCTCCGAGGAAGAGCGAGCCGAGCAAGCGATTTTTACAATAGCCTCTTCGTCAAAGCCGCAGCGACGAGTATATGTTTGGACAGTAACTCACGGGATTGTAGAGTACGGCCAACCCAGGAATGTCACTCAGCATAACACGGTGTCTCCAGAGGCAGCAATTGAGTGGATAATTCGGCAAAGAGAACCGGGTATATTTATTCTTAAAGATTTACATCCATTTATAGATGCGCCGGCGACAACAAGATCTTTACGAGATGCGATCGCCAGTTTTAAAGGTACGCAAAAGAACATCATGTTGATGTCGCCAATGCAGCAAGTCCCAATAGAGTTAGAAAAGGAAGTTGTCGTTCTTGACTTTTCCCTACCAGACATGGGGGACTTGAATAAAGTATTAACTCAGCATATTGAGCAGAATCGTGGACGAAAATTGTCAACTGAAGCTAGAGAAAAGCTTTTGAGGGCAGCTTTAGGTCTAACTAGAGATGAAGCTGAAAAAGTATACCGTAAGGCACAGGTAACTTCAGGGCGTTTGACGGAAGATGAATTAGAGATAGTTTTATCTGAGAAAAAGCAACTCATTCGGCGCAATGGCATATTAGAATACATAGAAGAAGATTCAACCATTGATGCAGTAGGCGGACTAGAAGAACTAAAGAAGTGGCTGAAGCAACGATCCAACGCTTTTACAGAAAGAGCTAGAGAATATGGATTGCCTCAACCGAAGGGAATGTTAATTCTGGGAGTGCCAGGTTGCGGTAAATCATTAATTGCCAAAACGACCTCTAGGCTTTGGGGCTTACCACTGCTAAGGTTAGATATGGGGCGAGTTTATGATGGCTCAATGGTAGGACGTTCAGAAGCCAATTTGCGCAATGCCTTAAAAACAGCGGAATCGATTTCACCAGCAATACTATTTATTGACGAGTTAGATAAATCATTTGCTGGAACGACGGGTTCTTCGGACTCTGATGGTGGAACTTCCAGCCGAATATTTGGGTCTTTCCTAACGTGGATGCAAGAAAAGAAATCACCAGTGTTCGTGATGGCGACAGCCAACCGAGTGGAACGTTTACCTGGGGAATTCTTAAGGAAAGGTCGCTTTGATGAAATATTCTTTGTAGATTTACCCACAGCCGAAGAACGTCAAGATATTTTCAAGATTCACCTGACAAAGCGCCGTAAAGACATAACACGCTTCGATCTAGAACAACTGGCCAAGATGTCAGAGGGATTTTCTGGGGCAGAAACTGAACAGGCGATCGTCGCTGCAATGTACGAAGCCTTTGCCCAACAAGAACGGGAGTTCACCCAACTAGATATTATCGCTGCACTCAAAGCTACACTGCCGCTGTCACGTACGATGCAAGAACAAGTCACAGCTCTTCGAGACTGGGCTAGACAGCGAGCAAGGCCCGCAGCATCCTCCGTTGCTGAATATCAGCGAATGGAGTTCTAAAAAGCTTTCCCTGCTAACACAGGGGGAAAGGCTAGCGCCAAATGCTAGCAGTTATGAAAAAACCGCGTAATATAAACGCGGCTTCGCCTAAAACAAACCGTTGTCCTTTTCTCAATCTTCTCTTTGGAGGAAACCCAAATGTCTCATTTTAGCACTCTGCGGACCAAAATTACCGATGCTGAAATCCTCAAGTCTTCTTTGCGTGACCTGGGTATCACTGTGAAGACTGAAGCTGACGTCCGTGGCTACAATGGTCAGCGCGTTCGCTCTGATATCGTTGCACTATTGGAAGGCGAGTACGACCTCGGTTGGTCTCGCAACAGCGATGGTTCTTTCGACCTCATCGCAGACCTGTGGGGCGTTGCTAAGAAGCACAACCAGACCGAACTGATCAACTCCATCAATCAGAAGTACGCTGTTAACAAAACCTTGACCGAAGTCAAGCAGCGCGGTCTGCAGAACGCCAACGTCAAGTTGGTATTGCAATAAGTAATTTCTCTGCGCGTTCCCAGAACAGCACGGGTTAACTTAGTTAATAGCGGTTAGCCCGCTTTTTTTTCCGGACTGGGAGTCATTCCAGTCCTTATTAGTTTTAGAACCCGGTTTCTTTCAGAAATCGGGTTTTTTACCATTGACTCACACGCTTGTTGCTTTCGCCTTGAGGGAATACCAAGAAAATATATGGGCGATACGATGTCTGATGAAATACTGATGACTGACATTCGGCAATCGAACGAGTATGATATGAGACATTTAATACCGTTTAAGTTGAGAGTGAAGCGAACCTGTCATCTCAAATCCGAAATCCGTCTGGGAAAGTTTGCTCTGTCGGGAAACCCTCCGATGCTTGCGAACTCGCTACCACTTCTCTATGGAAACTTTCTGCCAAATCTAAAATTGGTTGAGCCATGTCCAAACCAATAGAAGTTCGCAACCCCCGCACGGGCAAATTTGACTACGTGATTGTACCACCACCACAGAAGTTGTTGGCACTACAATGCAATCGTTTACGGAGGTTTCAAGCAAGTTGGCGACAACTTGGGATCGAAGGGCGAATTACCGCTCTACAGCAGTGGAAGCAAGCGATAAAATTATCACAAGATAAACTCACAGAAGCATTAGTTAATGACACAGGAAGATTGTCTATCTCGGTACTGGAAATTAATTCATTACTAGACTGTATTGAATACTGGTGTCAATTAGCACCTAATTTGCTGCAAGAATCTCAACAAGACACGGCAATTTCTTTTATCCAATTGCATCAAACTGTCGTCCCTTACCCTTTAGTGGGAGTGATTAGTCCGTGGAATTTCCCTTTACTGCTCTCAACAATTGATATCATTCCGGCATTACTAGCAGGTTGTGCTGTCATTGTCAAACCGAGTGAGATTGCTCCCCGCTTCATGACACCTCTACTCAAAGCACTAAGCATAGTCCCAAATTTACGCGATGTGTTAACTTTTGTTGAAGGAGGAGATGAAACAGGAGCAACTCTGATTGAATGTGTAGATCTGGTTTGTTTTACTGGAAATCAGGAAAAAGGGCAAAAAGTTGCGTTATCAGCAGCGAGGCAATCTATTCCGGCTTTATTGGAATTGTCTGGGAAAGCTCCGGCGATCGTCTTAGCGTCAGCTAATTTGGACTTAGCAACCTCAGCAATTTTGTGGGGTTCTGTTTTCAACACCGGACAATCACACCTGTCTATTGAGCGGATCTACGTGGCTGAATCTATTTTTGAATATTTTGTCGAACGACTCGTCATCAAAGCGCAACGCCTTAGGCTTGCCTACCCTACAATTGAAAATGGTGAAATTGGTCCAATTATTGCAGAAAAACAAGCAGCAATTATCAGTGATCATCTCCTCGACGCATCGGAAAATCAAGCAGTGATTCACTGTGGCGGTGAAGTTGAGAATAATGGAGGAGGTTGGTGGTGTCGCCCTACAGTTATGACTGCTGTCAACCATTCCATGAAAGTGATGACAGAACAGACATTTGGACCAATTATGCCTATTATGTCCTTTTCTACAACTGATGAAGCACTTCAGTTGGCGAATGACTCAATGAATCAACTGAGTGCTGCTGTTTTTGCCTCATCAGAAGTAGAAGCGCTGGGAGTTGCCCGCCAAATAGATGCAGATGCTATTAGTATCAACGATGCTGGTCTTACCGCTATTATGCACCAGGAAAAGACAGATTCCCGCCAATTCTGGGATTTGAGTGGATTACGCAGTTCGCCAAAAGCGCTGAAACGTTTTATGCGTTCAAAAGCCTTTTTGGTGAAAACAACCCCTGCGATCGACCCTTGGTGGTTTGATAATTAAGTAAGTAAGTGGAAATAAAAAGAAGAATGGTAGCATAGAGCTACAATTTGGGAAGATGCACGTTATTAGTTTCAGAATTTTAAGAGAATATGGAGAAAATCATGCAGATTGTCAAGAAATACTAAGCAATTGGTATAGAATTGCCACTAAAGCGCAATGGAAAAGTTTAATTGAACTACAACAGGTTTTTCCGAAAGCTGAAGCTGTTGGTAGTTTTACCGTTTTCAATCTTAAAGGAAATAAATACCGCTTGATTGTCAGTATAGATTACGAAGGGCAATTAATTTATATTAAATATATTTTAACCCATGCAGAATATGATAAGGATGGATGGAAGAATGACTCTTACTTTTAATCCAGAGAAATACAAGGAATTATTAACGGCTTATCTTCCCAAGCTGATCAAAACTGAAGCAGAAAATGATCACGCTTTAGCCACTGTGGAGGATTTAATGCACAGGGAACGTACTGTAGAAGAAAATGAATTGTATCAATTGTTAATCACTTTAATTGAAAAGTTTGAACAAGAATATTATCAGCCGATTCGGCAGAATGCTCCTGTATCTATGCTGTTATTCTTGTTAGAAGAATCAAGTAAAAGTAGAGATGATTTGGTTGCTGTTTTGGGAACAGAAGGTTTGGTTGATAATATTTGTAATGGACAAGAGAAGATAAATTTAGAACTAGCCCAAAAGCTGGGAGAGTTTTTTAATGTTGAACCGAGTTTATTTGTGAACTAAAGCTGATTTTCTTTAAAATTGATCGGCGCTCTAGCTACAATTAGGTAAAGCATCAAAACTAGTGAACATCTTCTTCGTCTCAGATCCTGTTAACATTACTTAGATATAGTGGTTAGATAGTCTATATCTTAAACTAAGTAGGTCCATGTGAATATTTATGGTTGAGACAAGGTAGCTATGAGTCACGGGAAGAGGGTTTCGGATAACTTTACTTATCGTTACAGGTTTAGCTTTCTTGCACATTTATACTTACCTTGAGTTGTGCCACTCGAACATCCTTCAATCTTATTAGACAACCCAATACGGTACGGAGCGTGCGAATTTATCTGTTGAGGCAGGCAGGGGGTGCTTTCTTGAGTAGAGCAGCAGAGGAGGAAAGAAATAATTGTCCACCAACTCTTTCCTCCTCTGCTTATCCGAACGGTATTGTACTAACCCTATCTATAGACAATAAAATTAACAACTATTCATTAAAGGTATGACAAAAGCTGATAAATTAAATTTCTCGACTCCTAGCGGCTTTACAGAATTTCTTCCAGGTGAAAAGCGCCTAGAATTATATTTACTCGATACCATCCGTAGGGTTTTTGAAAGCTATGGATTTACCCCTATAGAAACTCCAGCAGTAGAACGTTTGGACGTTCTACAAGCCAAAGGCAATCAAGGTGATAACATCATTTATGGTATCAATCCCATCTTGCCACCAAATCGACAAGCGGAGAAAGATAAAGCAGGTGAAACAGGAGCGGAAGCTAGGGCGTTAAAGTTTGATCAAACAGTTCCTTTGGCGGCGTATATTGCCCGTCACTTAAATGAGTTGACTTTTCCCTTTGCTCGCTATCAGATGGATATTGTTTTTCGCGGGGAACGGGCAAAAGATGGACGTTATCGGCAGTTCCGTCAGTGCGATATTGATGTTGTTGCTCGTCGCGAACTTAGTTTGCTGTACGATGCTCAAATGCCTGCCATTATCTCTGAGATATTTGCAGCAATTAATATCGGTGATTTTCTAATTCGCATCAATAACCGCAAAATTCTCACGGGTTTCTTTAAGTCAATGGGAATTGAGGAAAACAAAATAAAAGCTTGCATTGGTATTATTGATACCTTAGAAAAAATTGGTGAAGCGAAAGTCAAACAGGATTTAGAGAAAGAGAGCGTTTCAGGAGAGCAAACTCAAAAAATTATCGACTTTATTAAAATTAAAGGTACAGTTAATGAGGTATTAGATAAGCTCAAGCACCTATCTGAAACTATGCCTGAAGCTGAGGAATTTAGTACTGGAGTTACAGAGATAGAAACAGTTGTTGCAGGTGTTCGCAATCTTGGAGTTTCGGAAAAATGCTTCTGTATTGATTTATCTATTGCTCGTGGACTTGATTATTACACAGGGACAGTATACGAAACAACTCTTATCGGACATGAAGCTTTAGGGAGTATATGCTCTGGCGGTAGGTATGAAGAATTAGTCGGAGTGTTTTTGGGTGAGAAAATGCCTGGAGTTGGTATTTCGATTGGCTTAACCCGCTTAATCTATCGGTTGTTGAAAGCTGATATTTTAAATTCCTTCGCCGCCACTCCCGCGCAAGTCATGGTGATGAATATACAAGATGATTTGATGCCTATTTATTTGAATGTGTCTCAGAAGCTGCGTAAGCTAGGAATTAATGTTATCACTAACTTTGAACAGCGAGCTCTTAGCAAACAATTTCAACTAGCTGAAAAACAAGGTATTCAATTTTGCGTTATCATCGGTTCTGCAGAAGCAACAGCACAAAAGTCCTCTCTCAAAGATTTAAAAACTCGCGAACAAATCGAAGTTCCTCTGGAAAATTTGGCTGAGGAAATCAAAAAAAGGCTTGGGCATGAATAAGTTGCGATCGCAACTTCTCCCTTAGCAAAAGTATAGAGACGCGCTCATTCAGAATTGTGGAAGCTACAGACGCGTCTCCCACTCCTTGCTATTGTGACTATTGTTTTACCAAACAAAACTTATACTGTGTCTTTTTCTCAGACTGACAAACTTTAACTAACACACCCAGCTTATTTTCATCTTGAGAATGGACTTTGCGATCGTGCGATTTATCAAATTCTACTGTTCCTGTCGCACCTTGAATTGAAAATTTCGGATTGTTTAAGACGTCGTATAAACCTTGGCGAGTGGGATTATTCCCTTGCTTCTTCAGCCCTTCCACAATGACTTGAGCTGCATCATAAGCTGTAATCGTTCGCCATCCCACAAATTGATCTCCCCAAAAGCTGATAGATTCTCTTTGAAACCATTGGGGAGTAAGATCTACATGTGCAGGGACAGCAAGTATCAAGTCTTTAGCTTTATCGCCAAAGGATAGCTTATCGTCACTGTACAAAGCATCTCCACCTAACAAAGGTATTTTACTACTATTCAGTTCAATGGCCAATAATACCTTTTCTGTTGCTTCGTCAGCGCTTAAAGCTAGCATGACTAACTTTGCGCCTAATGCCTTTGGTGCGCATTCATCCATCCTATACTTGGATACATCACACGAAATAACGTCGGAAGCCGCAAATTTTTTCTCAAATGCTTCTTTAAGAGATGTACTATATTTCTGTTCAGAGTTGAAAAAAATAGCGGCTTTTCCAGAACCTATATTTCTTTGTACATACTGAAATAAATTGTCAGCAGCAACGGTGTCACTAGGAGACGTGCGGAAAACATGCTTGCTTAAATTAAACTGATAGCCAGAAGTGCTAGAGTGCAACTGTCTGACAGCTGTACTTGTAGGAGAAACTGCCACAAGTTGATTGCTTTGGTAAATCTCTCCTGCTGTCACAGTATCATCACTGCTGAAATGACCAACAACTCCTAAAATATTATTGACTATCTTCTCTGGAATATTGTTCAGAGCAAGAGCCAAAGCAACTTTTTTGGCTATATCAGGGTTATTGTCGTCTTTAACAATTAAAACCTGTAACAATCGCCCTTGGATACCATCTTCTTGATTATTTAAATTATCTTGAACGTGGGCAACCCCACGAAGCATTTGGGCGGCAATCTTACTAAATTGAGGTTTCCCGTTAATGGGAACCACAATTGCAATTGTGAGGGGATTATTACTGATGTTGGCTTTAGCGTTGTTTAAAAAGACTTGTGTTTCTGAATTAGCAGAGCAATTAATATCATGAGAAGCTTTAAATAAATCTATGGCAGCTTGGAATTTATCCTTGGCAACTGGAAAATTTTGAGCGGCAAAAGCTTGGATTCCTTCTTTCTTTTTCTCATAAGCTTGTTGACATTTTGGAGATGAATTGCTAATATCGCTTTCATTGAATAAAGATTTTTCTCCCAAACTGAAGTAATTTGCCGGAAGTAGAGGCTGTTGGACAGAAGTGATTTTATAAATTATGGCGACAATTGCGATCGCAGCAACACTTGCCGAACTAACCAAACCCACTTTCCACCACTGCCAACTCTTTTGTTTCAACGCCTGTAGTATCTGATCCGCAGACTGAAATCTATCTGGTGGAAAAGGCGATAACATTTTATCTAAGATCGCTGCAAAGCGTTTAGTAACTGTAGTATGTTTTTTCCATTCCTCAAGATCATAAGGAATTCCGATACTGCCAGGATTTTCACCTGTTAGCAGAAAAACGCACGTAGCAGCTAAAGAATATAAATCCGATGAAAACTGTACCCTTTTTGCATTCATTTGCTCAGGAGGTGAAAACCCTGGAGTAAGTATCAAAGTCTCATTTTCGGATGCTCCCTCCTCTACGACTTGTATGACTTGTTTGACTGCACCAAAGTCTATTAAATAAAGCTTATTATCCTTTTTCCGACAGACAATATTCGAGGGTTTGATATCTCTATGTATCACTCCTTTCGTACGCTCATCGCTATACTCGTGAGTATATTTTAAGACTCCTAACATCTGTTTGAGAATTTCTATAACTTCAGCTTCCGAAAATTTCTTACCTTGTACTTTTCGATCTTCTAACTCTTTCAATAAATCATCACCCTCAATATATTCCTGCACTAAGTAAAAGAATTTTTGTGGTTCTCCTAATGGGGTAATACCTCGAAAGTCAACAGGTTCTACTAACTCAAAAAATGCATACAATCGAGGGATCTGTGTGTGGTTCAAACCATCCAAAACCTTTGCCTCTCTGCGAAATAACCGTTCTACTGTTTGCAACTGTGATGGTTGCAGAGGTTTTATTGGATGTAATTGTTTGATGACTCTTACTGCTGGTTTTTCTGCTGCAGTATTCAGATCCAATGCACAAAACGTTCTCCCGAACCCTCCCGAACCTAATTCTTTTCTTGGCAAGTATTGATTTGCTAGAATTAAAGGCATACCACAGTGAACACAATACTGCTGTTGTCTAAACGCGGTATGTCTCAAACTTTCCAGGAGTTCATCAGCAATATCATTTTCATTCCTTTGGCAACCAGGACGGGTGCAGTAAACTTTCATTTAATTAACCTTATTTTTTAATTTTCCTAAAAATTAGATAATAAATATTTTAGTTAGGAAATATCTCTTCATTAACACATCATAGATATAACCATCTATCGACCTCTGCCAATAGTTAATTTTGCGTTCTCCGAAGGAAAAATAGTCAGTATATTTGTTCTTTCCATAGCTTAACCTAACATGAACTCAACTTTTCTACACAATACTTTAGAAATTATTATCAAACAGACGCAAAAATCAGGAATTTTACTGAGATTTTGTTTGCTAGTTCTGCCAGCGATGCATTCTATAAACATCATGTAAAAACTTTTCTTCTGTAAATATACAATATCATTCTCCAGGATAACGCCATTTCCCCGACGCCCTAAGGATACTACAGTTGCTGTTTTTATAAGGTGCATATTCCTGCTCAAAGGAGTATAAACAGGTGATTCTTAGTTTGAATGGGAAGAATAAACTTCCACTCACTAGGAATGCTTTTGACCATTGGTAAATCATCTACGGGACTCTCGCTATCTAAAACAACAATAAAAATTTGTATTTTAGAAAATACTTTGTTCACATATTTTACCCACCTACTGGAGCAGATGTTCCATTTTCTCCTGGCTGTGGAAAAAATTGCCAGTGAACACCACGACTTTTTCCGACACAGAAGTGCATGTGGAGCTGTTAAAGAAGTTATTACTCTACTTAGCACTTAGATCTGTTCTAACGATCAGGTAAATCAAGTTATCGATGAGGCGATCGCATTTGCTGAGAAATCACAACATGCACTAACGTTCCGACGAAAGTTTGTGCTGTTGCTTCTGGCTCAAGAAGCCTAAGTTCAGCTCGAGACGCGAGATATTGACAGAGAAGCGCAATAATTGGTTTTACAATATTTTGACAAAGATTCAACGTCAAGATTTACAACTACGTGGTGCTAGGTTTGATTCAGTGCAGGATGATGAGTAAAATGATGAAGCAAATCCCTTCCGTCTCCTGTCTCCTTGAGGTTTTCAGATGAAGCTACCACAAAAATTAATGCTACTGGGTTCAGGAGAACTCGGTAAAGAATTTGTTATTGCGGCTCAACGTCTTGGTAATTATGTAATTGCTGTCGATCGCTATGCCAATGCTCCGGCTATGCAAGTTGCTGATTGTTGTGAGGTCATTTCCATGCTAAGTGCTGATGATTTGGAAACTATTGTTACTAAGCATCAGCCTAACTTTATTATACCAGAAATAGAAGCAATTAGAACCGAAAAACTTCTGGAATTTGAGCAAAAAGGCTTTACTGTGATCCCAACTGCGGCAGCAACTAACTACACAATGAACCGTGATAGAATTAGGAATCTTGCTCATGACAAGTTAGGCATTCGCACTGCTAAATATGCTTATGCGATCGCCCTAGAAGAGTTGATTGCTGTTTCTTGTGAAATCGGGTTTCCCAATGTTGTCAAACCTGTAATGTCATCTTCAGGCAAAGGGCAATCTGTTGTGAAAGACAAGAGTGAAGTTGAAAAGGCATGGTTGTATGCGATCGCCAATTCCAGAGGTGATAGCCAAAAAGTGATAGTCGAAGAGTTTATTGATTTTGAGATTGAGATTACTTTACTGACAATTAAGCAGTGGAATGCACCAACAATTTTCTGTTCTCCGATTGGTCATCGTCAAGAAAGAGGAGATTATCAAGAATCTTGGCAACCCGCAGAAATTCCCGAAAAGATGATAGTCTCAGCACAAACAACAGCCAAAAAAGTCACAGATGCATTAGGAGGAGCGGGAATTTTTGGAGTAGAATTTTTTCTTACCAAAGACGAAGTGATTTTCTCCGAACTTTCCCCTAGACCTCATGATACGGGAATGGTAACATTAATCTCGCAAAATCTCAACGAATTTGAACTACACCTCAGAGCAATTCTCGGGTTGCCTATTCCGCATATACAACAGTTAGGTGCTGCTGCCAGTGCTGTCATTTTAGCTACGGAACATTCAGATACTGTAGCATTCACAGGTGTAGCTGAGGCACTTTCAGAGAAAGATGTAGATATCCGCCTATTCGGGAAACCTAACGCCCATCCTTATCGGCGCATGGGAGTGGCTTTAGCTAAAGGAAATAACATTCAACAAGCGCGGGAAAAGGCGACAAAAGCCGCAAGTCAGATAAAGTTAGCTTCGTAGACAGATGCCCGACTTCTGCGAAGTCGGGGATTTTATTTTTTTCGTAGTTGTACTGTCTGGTAACAGGCTGACTGAGTCGCACTACGAACGCAACTAAAAGCCTTTATTTAATTTTATATTTTGGATTGTGCTTAACTTCACCTAAGCAGTACTGAGCTTCTATTTACTCAATAAATTCTCCCGCTTGTTGCAAGACTTGTTTGTATAGAGTACGACTCACCCAATATTGAGCAGTATCCATCATCGCATCCAACAAAGGTTGAACTTGTGTAATTATCTTCCTATTTTTTGCCAATAAAAGAATACCTAGAGTACCAATTACTTGTAATCTCATTTGAGCTACTTGACGTGCTTCACGTTCGTCTAACAGTATTCGCTGTTCACCAATTTCCAACGCTAAAGCGATCACTTCCCATTCACCATTATCTAAATCTGATGGTATGCTGAGCGCTATTTTGGAAACTGAACGAATTTTTAACAATAGCGTAAGTCACAGCTTGCAACACAAATTCTGAGCCGGGAAACCCTGATACAGTTGTTTCATCATAGACAGCTTGGGGAATAATAATTTTCCCAAATACAGCTTCCAAGATATCAAGGTGATTGATAGCAGCAAAGTTGATGAGAGGTGTCGCATTACAAATAACTGTCACGATTTCTAATTTCTAAAAACCTGATTCAATGATCTTCATATCTTCGGCTAAATCCATTTCATTATAATGACGTTCTATTTTATTTTGTCCCAACAGTTGTTGAAATTTCCACACAGATAAGTTAGCTAGCTGGCGTGCTTGAGCAAAAGTAAAAATATGCTGTCCATATAATTGTAAGGCTAATTCCTGACGGATAGCATATTCACCCTGATTTAACGAATCAGGTGATATTTGTAAGTTTAATGGCTGAATATATTGACTCATGACGCTTAGCATCGGATTGCAAGGGTTCTCCCATTGTATCAACTGCCGCACGCATTTTATGTAGCAGGAGTTGGTGCAAGATTTGAATTTCCTCTCATCTTAAATGAATTAAAATTAGATAAAGTTGTTGATAGTTGTGATGAATCCTAGCAGGATCACACTTATCGCCTATGCTCAAAGGCTAATTTCTCTAAAATATAATCTCAAACGATAGGAGTTTCCATGAAAGCAATTAAAGTTATGGCAACCATTAATCAGCATGGAAAACTAACTTTAGATCATCCCTTAATGATAGATCAGAACAGTCGAGTTGAAGTAATTGTTCTCATCCCAGAAATAGCAGGTATTGATGAAGATGAGCCATCCAAAAAAGCGATTGTAGAAGATTTTCGTCAAGCTTGGCATGAAGCTATGACTGGACAAACAATTCCCGTGACTCAACTTTGGGAAGGACTTGAAGATGTCTGAGCGATCGTTGATTCAAGTTGAAGCCGCACCAACGTTTAATCGCAATCTACGCGCACTCGCCAAGAAATATCGGAGTATTCGTGTCGGATATACAACCCATAATTGAACCTGACTTTTCACGAGATTTAGAGTCCAGTTATTGACCACTAAAAGCGGAATTCCAATTGCGCTTCGGCGTAATCGCCAACTCGCCATATGCGATCGCCTGAAATGGTAGATTTGTATCTGATAACCCGCAACTTAGGTTATTAGATAAGTATTTTATTAAAACACACTAACCGCATTTTCTGTTCCGTTGCTGATCCCGTCTAGTGATACAGTTCCAGGACAATCGCGGAGGCAATAAGCTTCAACAAATGGTAGAAAGACAAGAGCTATAGCACATAGGTTGTGAGCAAGACAGTTGTTTTACAGATATACCTGATCGCATATTTAAAAGGTTTTACCAGCTTAGGGTCAAAAGTTGGTATTAAGTTCTGACTATTCCTTTTTTCTCGGAGACGGTTCAACCTGACTATTAATTGCGCCAATCAGGCCTGAGAGTGAAGAGGTTTGAGGGATTTGCTGATCAACATTGGTAGGGATTTGTGACGCAATCCAATCAGCAGGTGTCATTCCCTGCGTTTTGGCAACAGTTAGCAGGTGACAGTAAACATTCTTTGGCAGGGAAATAAAATGCTCACTCATATAATAAAGATCTGAGTAGCTCTCCTAATGAGGGGTAGCTTGCAAGGCTTGATAAATAGCTTCTGGATTGGCGGCGATCACCTTCAGGTAAGCCTTTGCGGTCTGGTCTGGTTCGCTGCGTCCTTGCTCCCAGTCCCGCAGAGTGCCGAGGGGGATATGGTAACGGGCGGCAAATTCCTCTTGTGTCAAGTGCAAAGCACGGCGGATAATTTTTACACGGGATACCCGCTTCATACGGGCTAAATCTGCCTCTGTAAGCGGCTGCGCGTCAGGGTCGCTTAGAGCCGCAGCATAAATTTCTTCTTCGGTCATCGAACGCATCGGCTGTTTAGGAAAGGGTTGTTCGCTACCGTCAGGCAACACTTCAACCACCGTCCCATCCTTGTGCATTCTCGCGGTAATAATCGTTTCGTTCATTTTTTGTTACCTCGCGTGCTGATATAATTCTGGTGTTCTCCCCTCGTTCGGTATAAACGACCATCAGAAGTCTGCTAAAAGCTATCCCAATACGGATATACCTTTCCTCGCCATAGGCTTTTCTGTCGTCTGGTTTCTCAATACCGAAAGGGTCACGGAATACCTCGGAAGCTTCGTCGAAACTCACCCCGTGCTTGATGTAGTTTGTGAGAGCTTTTTGATAATCCCATTCAAAGCTGTCTGCATCATTCATAATATACGGGATGCCAGTATTTTTGTCAATTGTCTACTGAAAACGACCGCATTATACAACAATACGGTTCAAAGGGCTACCGTCTCATTTATTACCAGAAAACAGCAACGGGTATCATTCTACTCACTATTTATACTAACTCTGAACAAGCTGATATCGCAGCAGATGACATTATAAGTATTATTACTGAGTATGAAAAAAGTGAAGTTAAAGATCAAGAAAATCTATAGAACAATACTTAATAAAGGTGGATAACGATCGCCCTCAAGCACGAGGGAGAGTGAGGGAGGAGAAGTTGTGCTTATTCTATTTTCAAACCCACACTTTTAAGTGTGGGTTTCACTGTTAAGAGTTCCCTCTCAAACAGTAATAGCTAAGCTGCTAACTTCCGGCGCAAATTATCCAAAGCATTACAGGCGCTAAGATGACGAATTAAAGATCTGCCTCGGGCTGCACCGAAGCGATACTCAAAACTTTTCACTTCATGAGGTCCAGCTAAACCAATATAAACTAAACCGACTGGCTTTGTCTCCGTACCACCATTTGGTCCGGCAATACCAGTGATACTTAGTCCCCAAGTTGTATCCAGACGCGATCGCACTCCGGCTGCCATTTGTTCTGCCACAATCGAACTAACCGCGCCAAACTTTGCCAAGTCTTCTGGATTCGCCCCTAACAGCTTAATTTTTACTGAGTTGTCATAGGAAATAACTCCACCCCAAAAGTAACTGGAACTACCAGTTATCTCCGTCAACATCTGCCCCAATCCACCACCGGTGCAGGATTCGGCAACCGAAAGAGTTTGTCCTGCTGCCAGTAATAACTGACCGACTACTGAGGCTAGAGTGTCATCATCGGCACCGTAATAATCTAAGCCTGCAATGTCTTGGAGTTGTTTCTCAACAGGCGCAATTAAATCTTGTGCTGCCGCTTCATTTGCTGCTTTAGCAGAAACTCGTAATTTAACTTCTCCCTTACTAGCATAAGGTGCTACTGTGGGATTAGGCATGTTGAGATAAGCTGTAACTTTTTCTGCCAAAGCCGACTCAGCAATCCCCCAAAACTTTAACATCCGACTGTAAATAATTTCTTTACCCCAACCTTGGTTTTTCAAGTAAGGTACAGCCGTGTCTTCCCACATCCGGTACATTTCACTTGGTACCCCAGGAAAAGTGAAAATTGTTAATCCTGCCTGAGGTTGCCAAATAATACCGGGTGCCGTACCTGTAGAGTTAGGTAAAATTTCTGCTCCTTGGGGAATCAAAGCTTGCTTGCGGTTGCTTGGAGTCATGACTCGTCCCCGGAGAGCATGTTTCTGAGAAATATCTTCAATAATTTCCGGACGTTCTATTAAGGGGGCACCAAAAAAGTCGGCGATCGTTTCACAGGTGAGATCGTCTGGTGTCGGACCAAGCCCACCAGTAAATATCAGAATTTGCGCTCTTCGACAAGCAATTTCAATCACTTGCTTGAGCCGAGTGGGATTATCTCCTACCACTGTTTGATAAAAGTGGGGAATACCCAGTTTAGCTAATTGCTGCGCTAAAAATTGAGCATTACTATTGAGAATATCTCCCAACAGCATTTCTGTACCAACACAAATAATTTCTGCACTCATAATAAATAGCTTTTAGCGATCAGCAGTTAGCGGTTCGCCTTTTCAGGCAACACCGCTAATCCATAGACTACCGCTTTTATGCGCTCAAGCTAAATGCTTTGAGCTATTGTTGTCTTGAGTTTTTCCAAACTTGCCAGCAAGTGCAGCTTAGCAGTGAGGTGGCACCGCAGGCGTAAGTAATACCACTGGGTATACCAGCAACAGCTAATGCCAAACTCCCAACCCATAGGGTTAAAGAGTAAATAAATAAAACGGTCAGTCTGTGAGATAAACCCGCGTGTAACAATCGATGATGGAGATGGCTTTTATCAGCAGTAAATGGTGATTTACCACGCCGAAGTCGTGTCAAAATCACTGCTGACATATCGACAATGGGTACTGCTAAAATGAGATAAGGTAATAAGATCGCAGTGACAGCAGGAGTTTTCACAAGTCCAATAATGCCGACTGCTGCTAGGGTGAAACCCATAAAATAAGACCCGCCATCTCCCATAAAAATTTGGGCAGGGTTAAAATTATAGCGGAGAAATCCTAAAGACGCACCCCCAAGTGCAGCCGCAATTAATGCTGCTGCTGGTTGGTGCATAAACAAAGCAACAAAGAGCATAACGATAGAGGCGATTCCAGACACCCCAGCAGCTAGCCCATCTAAGCCGTCAATCCAATTAATCGCATTTACCATCCCTACCAGCCAAATGACTGTGATTGGCATCGAGAGCCAATTGAGATCAACCATCCCCATTGTCGGAATGCTCAGAAATTCTATGCTTACGCCTGCTTTCCATGCACCAATGGCAACAACAATTTGCAAAAAGAGGCGCAAGAATGGTGACAAATTTAACAAGTCGTCGGCTAAACCGATTAGGAAAAAGCCGATCCCGCCTAAGATGACACCCCAAATTTGCCATTCTTTTTCCGGCGACAAATGTCCGAATCCACCCAAGCACCAAACAATCATTAGAGAAAAGATTGTACCAGTGAAGATAGAAACTCCTCCCAGACGCACCATCGGGCGTTGATGGACTTTTCTGTCTCCTGGTTTATCTACCCGTCCACTTTTAATGCCAATGTTCCTGACATCGGGTATTGTCCAGAGAACGACGACAGCGGCAACGAGGAAAGCAATCAGATGATAAATCTGAGCAGGCATCTGTATGTTCAATGAGTAGGTTTCCAGACAAAAATACGTTGAGGTATTATGTCTACCTATATTTACTACAAATCAGACACCTATCAGCAGGACGATTTTAAATTAGTAGGGGCGGGTTTTATAGAAGTAACATTCAACTAAACGCAGGATATCGTTAAACCCGCCCCAATACGGTTCAGATAAGACGTTGACTCGTCTTGGCAAGCGAGGGGAGCATTCTGGAGTAGAGCAGCAGGGGGGGAAGAACTAATTGTCCAATAACAATAACTCTTTCCTCCCCTGCCTGCCTCAACGAATAAATGCCTTAACTGAACGGTATTGAAACCCGCCCATACTCCTCAATCTAATTTCAAGCAAGAGCTGGGACAAAACTCTCCAGATGCGAGTACAAGGGGAAGCGATCGCATAACGCCGCTACCCGTCGCCGACAATCCTCGGCGACTTCGGAAGAGTCGGGATCTAACAGGCGATCGGCAATAATATTCCCAATCTCTGTAAATTCCGTTGCTCCCATACCCCTTGTCGTCATTGCTGGGGAACCCAACCTCAAACCACTCGTGACAAATGGCGACTCTGGATCGAAGGGAACCGTGTTTTTGTTGGCGGTAATATGGATTTCACTCACCAACCGATCTGCAAGCTTGCCTGTCATGCCAATAGACCGTAAATCTACGAGCATTAAATGATTATCTGTGCCATTTGAGACTATTTTCAAGCCTCTATTTTGTAATTGATTTGCTAAGGCACGAGCATTCTCAATGACTTGGGCAGAGTAGACTTTGAACTCAGGCTTCAACGCTTCCCCAAAAGCCACTGCTTTACCAGCAATGACATGTTCCAAAGGTCCGCCTTGAGTACCGGGAAAAACAGATTTATCTAGTTTCTTTCCTAACTCAGCATCGCGAGTCAAGATTAAACCACCTCTGGGACCACGTAGAGTTTTGTGTGTAGTTGTCGTTACTACGTCACAATAGGGAATAGGATCGGGATGAAGACCACTGGCAACCAAACCAGCAATATGGGCGATATCTGCTAGCAGATATGCACCAACTTCATCAGCTATACTGCGAAACTTTTCAAAGTCAATCACACGAGGATATGCCGAATAACCGCAAATCAGCAGCTTAGGACGCTCCCTCAGCGCCTGCTCCCGAATTTGGTTATAGTCCAGTTCCTCTGTTTCCGGACTAACGCCGTAATGACATACCTCAAACCACTTACCGGAAACGTTTACAGGTGAACCGTGGGTAAGATGTCCCCCATGAGACAAATCCATCCCCATGATTTTGTCTCCTGGTTGCAGGAGGGTGAGAAACACGGCGAAATTTGCCTGTGCACCTGAATGAGGTTGTACGTTGGCACTTGCGGCACCGAATAGTTGCTTGGCTCGGTCGATCGCTATCTGCTCAATTCGATCTACGAACTCGCAGCCACCATAGTAACGTTTACCAGGCAACCCCTCAGCATATTTATTGGTCAACACTGAACCTTGAGCAGCTAAGACAGCGGCGGAGGTGAAGTTTTCACTCGCAATTAATTCCAAGTGGTGGCGTTGGCGCTGGAGTTCAAGGTTGATTAACTCCGCAACAGCAGGATCGGATGATGTTAGAAAGTCTGAATGAGTCAGAGTCACTTCAATTATCCTTAGATAAATGTACAAGCTTGTCGGTCACTGTACTGTCCTTAGTCATTTATCGTTTGCTCTTGACAAATAACAAATGATTAACGACTAGTTAAATTTATTTACCCCGACTTACCTAATATATTAGATATATTAGACACAAGCTCTATTCATGAGTGGAGTATGAGCCGTCGCCGCAAGTAGGGGTGTTTGGAATGCTCGTCACTGTTGATTCTTAACAAGAATTTGTGCAACAGCAAACGACAATTCACAAAATCCCCCATCGAAAACATGGGAGATGAGGATAAATAGGAGGAAATTGATGCTAGTCATTGTTATGGAAGACCAAATCCTTACCCCAAGGCAAGTTTGCCAATCTTGTTTACTTGCTGATGGCGGAGGTCAACCCCGATGGCGTCAGGGTGAACTGTGCTGCGGCCGAGCTATCCATAAACTCACAGAACAGCAGCCAGAGCAGTATGAATGTATGATGGGTTTCCGGATTACCAATGTTGAATAGCGATTAGCTATTCCCAATTAAATAGCTTCCGAATCCTAATATATCCAAAAAAACAAATAACGTCATCTATATAAGAATAATAATCATTCTGATAGGGGGGGAGAGAAAGGGTTGTCTTTGGCAGCCCTTTCTCTTTGAAAATATCAATGATATAATGTCCTTAAAATCACCCAGAATAAAAGAACCTCACCCCCCTCCCCTCCCCGCGCTTCGGGGAAAGGAGAAAAAGTAGGGCTTTGGCGGGTTGGGGTTCGGATGGAATTAAGATTAATTTACCGGACATAAGATGAAAAGTCCGGATTCAGAAATTTTCCAAATACTTCTATTATCAATCCAGTTTGGATAAGCATGTACACAAACGGGCGCTACAGTCTAGGGAAAGGTTCAATCCACTAAACTTACAGCAATTTTCACTCTCTATGAACCACACTATTGGTAAGGGCTCTCGGCCGAGAGCCCTTACTGTGGTCTAATTAGCTGAAAATGGCATCTAATAAATTCTCCATCGAAAGAGCGATACCTTCTCCTATCGGAGACGCTGCTTGTCATAGCTTGCTTCCCTGTAGGGGTACGGTAAGCGTTCCCGACGCTCGCTCAAGAAGACACAAAGTTGACGAATTAAACGAAAACTCTTCGCCTTGTGTGAAGCTTTCCACTGATCCAATAACCTCAAATGCGATCGCTATTGCTGCTGTGTTTCTTTATATCAATACTGCCCTCGCTCACCTTCAATCGAAGTTAGGCGTAGCATAAGTTATACCTTTAACTTTGTTTAGCCGGTTGGCAATACTGAGAACTTTTGTACCAGCGGCAGATGTGGATTTCACTAAATAGCGATCGCGATTAAAGCGCAACGGACGCACCACCGCTAGATGATTTTGCTGCAAGATTGCCTGTCTTTGGCTCTCGTCAAGTTGTGGATCTATACTGATAATAATTTCATTGGGTAGAACGATTGTTTCTTGGCGTTGGCTGCGACTCAGCACTGGTAGGGTAGTTTGGACGTAAGGTTGCTGTTGAATTCGCTTCTGAAAAGCACTGCCGACATCCCGAGTTCCCGTTGGCAGACTCACCACAGCAAAATTTTCCCCTAAAGGACTGACTTTTGGCGGAGTAATTCCACGAACGCCGCCCTGTAAGGCTTGCTGGAGTTGGAGGTAAAGCGGTTGAGCAGCGAGATTGCGTGTTGCAGGCACTTTTTTAAAGGCAACTGCGATCGCATCTGCTCGCTGATTTAAGGAAATGCGTTGTCCTTTATACAGGTAAAATAAATCACTATTCTCTTGGGTTTGAGCGATGGCTAGAGTGTTTGTTGGTAGTGAGATGCCGCTTAATGACCAAATACTACTAGCTAATAAAATGCCAAAGATACGTTTCATGATAGTTATTCCGCTAATTTTACTGTAAATAGATAAGCGTAAATAGGCTTGTAGTTGCGCTTCAGCGCTGAAGCGCAACTACGAACCAGAGCGATCGCTCAATTGTTTATATTTCTGAACGCAATAGAAGTTATGCAAAAATGGGGATGCCCAGATTTGACAACCGTGTGAGTCCACCTGTAGAGGGTATTTATTAACCCAAGTTGCTAGTTATAAATTCTGACAGGCATTTGTGCCAAAAAGGCAATAGAATCTCCTCCAGGAATCAAAACGGAGAGGAAAATGTTCTCACAAATAATTACTATCTATGCGAGGAGTACAGGGATTACATTGCATTAAAGAAACGCTATTTCTATGGAGTTCGAGTTCAGTTATTAACGACTAAAAGTGTCATCCCAGTTGAGTTTGTATTATGCCCGTCTTTAGCATCGCTTGACGTAAAGCTTGTGCTTTGTCCATATGTCATTGTTGTAGATTGATGTAAAATTAAAACATTAACTCTGCGGTAGAATTATAATTTCCGATCATCTGTTCACAAGAGTCTCATATATGTCGAAAATAATCGAGATACCCGTCGAACTAACTTACTTTCAACTCCCCAATGCTGTCCAAGAACGTCTTCAATTTTTGCTTGATCGCCAGGATGCAGGTGAGGAGTTGAACCAAACAGAGCGATTGGAAGCAGAGGGACTTGTCGAGTTAGCAGAGTTTTTGTCTCTACTGAGATTACAGGTACAGTGTGTTACGAAGTAATCAGCGACATAAGTTGAGCGATCAATGTCCACAATTCCATCTTCTTTACGTCGATTAGTCATCACAAGAGCTTGTGAACCATAAAGTTACAGTTAAAGATATTTTTCCTACTCAGATTCACCAATCAGGGTGAAAGCTGCCCAATCTACAGGATTGGGATGGCTTTTCATTGTCGTTAGCATCGCTTGACGCAAAGCTTGTGCTTTGTCCATATGCCGTTGTTGCAGATTGGTGTAGAATTGAGACATCAACTCTGCGGTAGGGGCGTCGGGAATTGACCATAGAGACACCATGACGCTAGGAACACCTGCTGAGATGAGCGATCGCGATAAGCCGATGACGCCATCCCCGGTAATTTTTCCCCTACCAGTGTCACAAGCGCTGAGGACGACTAACTCGGCTTGCAGCTTCAGATCGAGAATTTCTTCAGCAGTCAGCAAGCCGTTGATTTCTCCAGGTTTTGGAGGTGATGAATCGGGAGCAAGGGCTATCGCACTTCCCAAACCCCGAATATCATCGAATATGCCGTGAGTTGCGAGATGAATGATTCGCGCTCTTGGTAAAAGTTGGAGAATAGATGCTTTCGTCGCCTGAGAACCTGTAATTGCTTTGGTATTGAGTAGGGGTGCGATCGCTTTGACTTCTTTTTCAGCCCCTGGTAATGATGCTAGCTGCTGCGGTTGATCTCCTGGGTGAGGTGGTACACTAGGCATAGTGGGATTACCGACAACTATTGCCTCCCCACCACTCCCAACTTTTGATTTCCGATTTCCCAATCTTTGCAAGTGAGTTAAATCCAACACCTGAATTGAGGGCGCAGTAAGAATGGTATGTTTTTCGACAAGGTATTTGCCTTGTTCATTTTGCAGTGCTGGGAAAGGAACGAGGAATAGGGAACGTTGGGGAATGAATATCAAGCGATCATTGGGATTTTTGGGTAATAAGTCGGCGATAGGATTGATTAATAATTCGTGTAAACGCTTCAACTTGTTTGTTGCTTTAGGTGCATCGGGATTGTAAGTTACATTAATGCTGCCGCGAAAAGCCGTACCTCTTGCACCGATAGAGTTGCGACTGGTTGTTACGAATTCTGCTAAAGTTGTATTTTCTTTCTGCCACAGGGGCTTGAGGTCAGATTTACGATAATGTATTTCACCTGTTGGTTTTATAACCCAAATATAAATTTCTGATTCCTTAGCTTCAAGTTTACCCTGAATCTTTAAGCCATAATAATTAATCGAATATTCCACGAGGGTGGCATTTTGCTGTTTAGCGATTTGTTGCAGTAGCGATAATGTCGGTTTAGCAACAGTAGGTTCTAGGGTTTGACTTGTAGTTTTGTGAACCAAGCGTGAAGTTAATAACTCCACAAATGCCCTACTACGTCCCCGCTCGGAAATTTCTAAAGCTAATGAAGTTTTATTTTGAGCAATCAGGACTTGTTGCAGTATGCGGTAAATACTAGCTTGTTCCTCAAAAATTGAAATTTTGTAGCTATCATTTTTCCCCAATAAATCCCTGAGCGATTCCCATCTCTCAATACCAGTTCGGAGAATTTTTTCAGCTTCTACAAGCTTGCCTGATTTATAGAGAGCTAATCCTAAATTATTTAGTCCTGTTCCTTCTCCATTGAGGTCTTTAATTTCACGTGCGATGGCTAAATGCTGTTGCTGGTAATCAATGGCTAAAGCATAGTTTCCCAATGAATCGTAAGCAAGTCCCAAATTTCCCAGAGAATGACTCTCCCCTAAACGGTCTTTAATTTCACGTGCGATGGCTAATCTCTGTTGCTGGTAATCAATGGCTAAAGCATAGTTTCCCAATGAATAATAAGTATTTCCCAAATTTCCCAGAGATTGACTCTCCCCTAAACGGTCTTTAATTTCACGTGCGATGGCTAATCTCTGTTGCTGGTAATCAATGGCTAAAGCATAGTTTCCCAATGAATCGTAAGCAACTCCCAAACTTCCCAGAGAATGACTCTCCCCTAAACGGTCTTTAATTGAGCGTGCGATGGCTAAACTCTGTTGCTGATAATCAATGGCTAAAACATAGTTTCCCAAAAAATAGTAAGCATTTCCCAAATTTCCCAGAGATTGACTCTCCCCTTGACGGTTTTTGATTTCTCGATAGATAATTAATGCTTGTGACCAAAATTTTAATGCTGCTTCAAATTGACTTGTTTGAAACTGCTCGTTACCTTGCTGCAACAGTCTATCTGCTTCCGCTTTCCGTGCATCTGGTGTTTGCGCTACTACTGCTGGTTTCCCAAATGTCACTGGATTTGGCCATACAGACTGCAACCCGGTGAGCAGCAAAGTGCTAAATACTATCAGTGAAAATTTATTGATTCGCATATTCATTGCCATAGCTATTTTCCATATATTTCTCACGATTTGGAGGTTATGCAAATAAGGCAGCTATGCTGAACGGAAAAGAGCTTTAGGCAAGGTTACGTTTCGTTACATACGGAGAAATTTTGGGAACGACTTACTTAAATTGAGGTTTGTCGTAAGGATAAAACGTGGTTGAAAAGCGCTGAAGCGCTTACTACGAAAATATATATGCTATTATGAGGCACCAATCAGCGTGAAAGTAGCCCAATATCTAGGCTCTGGATACTTTTTCATCGTTGCTAATATTGCTTGACGCAGAGGATAAGCTTTATCAGGATTTTTATTTAGATTCTCATAAAACTTGGTCATTAGCAATACTGTTTCTTTATCTGATGGATTCCATAAAGAACCAATGACGCTAGGCACTCCGGCGGCGAAGAAAGATCGAGATAACCCAATCACACCATCTCCAGTAATTCTGCCTAAAGCTGTATCACAACTACTTAAAACAACTAGCTCTGCATTTAAGTTTAAATTTATAATTTCTTCGGATTTCAGCCACCCGTCATCTTGACTTGATGGTGCAAAAGCTAGTTCGCCGGGGATATTCATTCCTTCAAACTCAAGATTACCCTGTGTTGCAAAGTGAATAATTCGAGCTTGGGATATTCGCTGTTTTACCGTAGTTTCTGTTGCTGCATCACCTGTGAGTGCTTGGGTATTGAAAAGACGTGCAATTTCTTTTGCTTCTTCTTCTGCACCTGGTAGTTGACTCAGCTTCTGCGGCTTTTCTCCAGGTTTCGGCGATACGGTGGGCATCGTGGGATTACCGACTATCAGCAAATCCTTTGCGACTCCTTTAATTTGTTGCTGTCGTTGATAAAGTAAATCCAGCACTTGGATCGAGGGAGCGGTAGAAATGGTATGCTTTTCAATTAGGTATTTACCGTTTGCATCTGGTAAAGCTGCGAAGGGAACAAGAAACAGCGAATTTTGAGGAATGAAAATTATTTTATCATTCGGTTGAGTTGGTAAAAGGTCTGCAATGGGTTGAATTAAGAGTTGATAAAGTCTTTTTAAGTTTTCGGTTGAGCTAGGCTTTGCTGTTTGTTCTACTTTAATCATGCCTTTAACATTGCCACGGCTGACACCAATCGACTCACGACTACTGGTAATTAAATCAGTTAAAGAAGTTTTTTCTTTCTGCCACAGTGGTTTTAAGTCAACCTGACGAAATATAATTTCACCTGTAGGTTTAATTACCCAAATATATAATTCTGATTCCTTTACTTCTTTTTTACCTTCTACATTAAACTCATCAGTTATAATTGAATATTCAATGAGTGTGGCATTTTGTTGTTTGGCAACTTGTTTAACTTTATCAAGCGATGGAATTAGAGATATATCATTTGTCGCCGGTAAGCGCTTTGCCAATAAATCCACTAACGCTCGGGCACGCCCTCGTTCAGAAATTACGAGCGCGGCTTCGCTTGGATTCTGAGCAATAAGAGTTTTTTGCAGTTGGTGGTAGGGTAATGCTTGGATATTTACAGTTTGTGCTAATACTTTATTTGCCCTGATACAATTTAAAGGTACTGAGATAGTAGCCATCATGATAAAAATCGGAGCCAGTTTAGGGGGTAAGTGTAAAAAAGTCATTCCTCGATTTTTCATTTTTGTGGTACTTTAGCTATTTTTAAAGTATTAGAAACCCGACTTCTCAAAGAAGTCGGGTTTCTAGCTAAGGTTTAGCTTGCTTCTAGATTTTTAATTGCGGTGTCTGCTTTTTGGGCAAAGTCTTGATTTCTTTCTTTTTTAAATAGTGTGGATGCTTTGCGTAAGTCAGATATCGCTCCCTGTCTGTCTTTTAAAGCATAGTTAGCAAAACCTCGAAAATAATATGCGTAGGCAATATCAGGACTAATTTCCACAGCTTTATCAAAATCTGTCTTAGCTACTTGGTATTGTTCTAATGAAAAACTGGCTAATCCTCTACCGATGTAAGCATAAGCATTGTTGGTGTCAATTTTCAAGACTTGGGTAAAATCTTCAATTGCTCCTTTATAATCTTTATTTTCAATACGTTTATATCCTCGTTGTAAATAGGTTTTAGCATCGTTTGTATTCTCTTTCTCTGAGTTGGGAACTTGTGCTATGACTGGCGATTTGAATATTGGTTGAGAGTTAAACAAGCTTCTAGCATCAGCTTTAGGGCTAATGGCAATTGTTCCCAATGCTAAGATTGCTACTGCTAGTTTTAAACCTTTCATAGTTGCTTCTCCTAAAAATTTACTTGCTTACTTACATACATATATTTCTGAAGGGGTGGGAGGTTATGCAAAAATTCGGCAAGTAAATTAAATTTTTTTGTGAGAAATTACGCGAAAACTATCTCAGGGGGCTATGTTCAACACATTTTACAGCGATTTTCAGATGTATAGACCACAGTCTTGGAGTAGGGGCAGGTTTGCTCCAGATAATAGGGTACATCCAAGATGATCTAAAACCTGCCCTTACACGAGTTATGTAGTCCATTAATGCGAAAACTGCTTTAAGGAGAGCTATGGAAAACAAAGCCTTCACTGAACCGTATTGAATGATATAGCAATTCTATTTGTAATGAATCAGAAACCCGACTACTTTGAAAAATCGGGTTTCTAATACCTTTTTATTGAGAACTACACAACTTATCAGGAATCTCTTGGCGAATTTGAGTTAATTCTCCAGAGGGTTTTTCTACAGAGTAAACTTGCTGTAAAGCATCTACCCACAACTGATTTTGAACAAAATAGCTGGCTTTGGCTAAAGCGATCGCCTCATTATCAACTTTTTTTGTTTTACCTTGATTTTCTAGACTATTCAAATAGGTGGTAATGCGATCGCGTTGTTGTGCATCCATCACCTGAAACTGAACGAACTTACTTGGAGACTCATTTTCAAACGCCAGCCACTCATAGGTTTGACCTGGTTGTAGCGCCTTTCCTGTATAATTTGTACTTTGCATCCCTGCTACAGTTTGACTCCACAAATCTTCCTGACTACCTGCTAGCCGCACGGCTATTTTTTGTACCGAGCCTTTCCAGATAAATGTAGGGCGATCGCTCCAAACAATTCTATGTTCAGTTGGAGCATCGGGTGAAATCATGCAGACAGACACAGGATCGCGAGAACCACGTTTACGCGGTTGTATGGGAGGTTTCTTGCTTAACAAAGCCAGAGTAAAGTTTCTCCAAGAAAAGGTTTGTTGTGTGGAAATTTTCTTGATAGTTTGAGCTTGATTAGGTAGATTATTAAGATTTACGGTTAAGAGCAATAAAGTAGGCAGCAAAAATTTATTCATGAACTTCTCTCTTTAAAACAGATGGTAGAATATAAATACACAAAGTTGCAGACGGCAAAAACCACGGCAAAAGTAAGGCTGTTGATGAAATATAAATCTGCAAACTAATCAATCCGTAAATAGTTGTGATTAAACTCATCAGTATTAAACCGGAAAAGCGACGAGATTTTTCTTGCTGCAACAAATATATTGCTTTCCCTAACAACATTGCGAACACAATCATCCACAAATCGGGTATTGGCACAACTAATCTCTGATTCAGTATATGATGTACCATATATGCATGATATTGACCTCCTGTCGTAACTTGACTTGGGTTGACGGGATTTTCTTGACTTCGCCAGTAAGCGATTGCTGCTGGTGGTTCAAAATTATCTTCTTTATCTTGCGATATGCCGGCTTCACCATATCCCCCAGCTGCAACAATCACAACTTGTTGTTGCAAGTAAGGGAAAGCAGATTTTTGCCTTAATCCCCCTGCCAATAATTTCCAAGCGGGGATAGAGTTATAGACTTGATTGGGGGGAATGGAAAAGTCTACAATTGGATGCAACCACATTTGACCAATCCAGTAACTCAAGGCTGTCAATGGTTGTAAATGCGATCGCTCTGGTGTCAAAACCGTTTTATTGCCAGCCGTGCTTATCTGTTGCCAAAAATCTTTCTGACTGTTTAATTGCGGTTGTGGCGCATTAGTTTGTTGCTGTAACTGATGAGAAATAGCCAACAAGCCAGCAAAAAACAAAGGTTCTTCATTAGACTTGATAATCGGAAACAGTTGCATGTATCCTGGCAAAACATCGATTTCGCCTTGCAAACTCCAGTTTGGGCTAGCAATATCGGGTAAAACGTTTAGCCATTCACCATTTTTTACACGCGTTGTAGTGAAGACAAATGTTATCGGGTTTGGAGTTTTTACCGCAGCTTGTAAAGATTGTGCAAGAATGCGATCACTTTTTCCTTGATGTCGATCCAAAGAATAATCTATACCGACTACCCTGGCTTTTGCAAGAGTCAGTTTCTCAACCACCTGCGCTAAATACTCGCGATTCATTGGTTTAGGGTTAGATATACCTGCATCTCGAATTGATTTTTCATCGATTTCTACTAATGCAACCGGAGGAGTCATTACCTTTTCGACTTGATTTGTCATTTGACGATATATCGCCTGTACCAGTAACCGACGTTCTAATAAAAATTGCTGCACTGGTAGTTGTAAACTAATGAATACCAGAGATGAGAGAGCGATCGCTTCTCGACGAGTTGGTATCAAATTTTTGAGTTTTTCTTTGATTCCAAAAGGTTCTATCCTAAATAAAGATGCTTCTGGATGTCTAAACAAAGAAGGAATTAAGTAAGAACTCGGATAAGTCAAATTCTTTTCTAACTTCAGATACTCACAAGCAGCTAACAATGATTCGTGAACATCTTTGTATTCTGTCAAAGCTTGCAAAAACAAAACGAAAAATTCTTCAGCAACACGATTATGAATTGGTTCTCGCATAACGGCAACTTGACTTAAACCCAAGTCAATCAGTTTATTCGCGATACTCAAACCGCTACAAGAATTAAAAATTGCAAACTGCAATCCATGTTCTTTCGCAACAGTCAAAGATGGGACGATTTCGCTGAGTGATAAAGTCACGTTAGGCGCTATAGAGAACTCTCCTCCTGTTAAAATATTTTCATTACTATGTCCGGCAAAAAACAAAATATCCCATCCAGTTTTCGCTGCAATTGTTTCAACTATTTCAGTTTTTAACTCAGTAATATCCTTTCCCGATTGCCAACCGATAAATTCAACCTTTGCAATTTTTTCTAAAGAACGAATTGCGAATTTCTCCGAATTAAAGTTTAACCCAGTGTCATCACCTAAAATTGCCAAAATTCTCGCTTTCCGATTGCAGCGATTATTTGAAGTTGTCACCTTTCCCCAGATATTCAAAGGTGCGCGGACGATATGAATTTTATCAGCCGCAAATTCCGTACTAATTTCCCAAGCTTCCCAAGGTAAACGTGCCAAGTCTAAAGGACTGCATGTGAGAAAGACTTCTACAGGGAACGTAGTTGTTGCCAATTGCTTATTTTTATTAGCGATAACTGAACGAATATCATATAATTCAGCACTGCGTAACCAATTGTGAAACTCATATAAAAGCTGTGCTTCTGCTTGGACTAATTTGGCATGCCAATCAATCTGTGGTGCAGATAAAATACCAGCGTCTGCGACTCTTCCCCGCAGCGAAGTTTGATAAAAGTTTAGATAAGTTCGCTGCCAATTTTGATAAAGCTTAGTCAGATTTTCCGGATAAGCAAGTGTCGCATGTATTTGTTGTCCTTGACCCCATGATAGTTCAAATAAACAAAGTTTTTCGACTTGCTGTACTTTAAGGTATAAGTTATTCATCTTTATATTTGTAAAAAAATGATGAATTAATTATCATGTTTCATCAATTAAACTATTGCACAATTTCCCCTGTACTCGATTGAGCAGCAGCCATAGGCAAAGGAGAGAGAAAGCACTCTTCGTTGGAAGGATGAGATATTTATGACGATAGAACATTACCAACTTCTCCAGATGGTTACAAATAGATTGACACAATCTCTTATATTTCTGAGAGTAGGGTAGGTTATGCAAAAATTAAGGTAGGCGTGCAAGATGTCAAGAGGAACGATAACTCTTACGAAGTCGGGGATCTGCTGTTGTATAACCCAGACTACTGAGATTCCCCAATCAGGGTGAAAGCTGCCCAATCTATTTGCTCCTGTTGTAATAGATATAAAAGCGTTCACTATCTATATATTTCAAGGTGTATTGGGGTTATGCAATTTTTGGCAAACAATGAAGAGAATGATAGAGTTTACAGCGATTTTCAGATTAATAGACACAGTCTTCGCATTCACCTAATGTGCTTGCTTGGTTGCCAAAGTTGCTAGGAACGAGGTTAGAAAACTTCTGCCTTCTTCACTTCGCCTCACCAATTAAGGTAAACGCAGCCCAGTTTATGGGCTGAGGGTGTTTTTTCATAGTGTTGAGCATAGCAGAACGCAATGCAACAGCTTGATCGTGATCGCTGTGCAAATTTTGGTAAAATTCGGTCATTAATTCCGATGTTGGGGAATCTGGAACCGACCACAGGGAGACAATGACACTAGACGCACCAGCAGTAATCAGAGAGCGAGATAACCCAATCACACCATCACCAGTAATTTTACCTCTGCCAGTGTCGCAAGCACTCAGGACAACGAGGAGAGCGTTGATGGGTAAATCGACAATTTCCTCCGGGGTAAGCAAACCGTTATCGCTTGCCGTGGGAGCAAGTGCGATCGCTGTAGGTATACCTTTGTTCTCTCCTTCGAGTAATCCATGCGTTGCCAAATGAATAATCCTGGCTGTGGGCAACTTTTGCTTGAAAGCTGCTAGTGTAGCTTGACTACCGGTGATTGCTGTGGTGTGTTCTAAGCTGGCAATAGCATGAGCTTCTTTTTCTGCACTTGGTAAAGAAGGCAGTTGCTGAGGTGGAATACCCACACTTGGCATTGTGGGGTTGCCCATAACTAACACATCCTTGCCTTTGACTTTTTGCCGTTGCTGGTGTGTAAGTTCTAACACCTGAATTGCTGGAGAAGTCAGGATGGTATGTTTTTCAATCAGGTATTTCCCGTCTTTTTCCTGCAGTGCTGCAAAAGGAACCAAAAACAGCGATTCATTCGGGATAAAGATGACGTGTTCCTTTGGGTTGCTAGGGAGAAGGGATGCTATAGGTTCAATCAGTACCTGATCAAGTTGTTGGAAATTTTCTTTTTGAATCGGCTTACCCGTCGGTTCCACATTGATACCACGACTCGAAACACCAAGGGCTTGACGACTATTGCTTACAAGATCTGCTAAGGATGCATTCAGGGATTTGAGGTTTACTTGCTTAAAGGCAATGTCACCTGTAGGTTTGACTACCCAAATGTAGAGTTTTGATTGATGCCATTTTTGTTTTCCTTCAACTTTCAACAAATCGTAAACAATTGAATATTCAACGAGTGTGGCATTTTGTTCTTTGGCAATTTGCTTAACTTGTTTGATGGTAGGTGGATGATTGTTGGAGTTGAAGGATTGCTTTGAGGCTAATAACTCTACAAAGGCTCTGGCTCTACCTCGTTCGGCAATCTCTAATGCTGTATCATTTTTATTCTCGGCAACAAGAGTCTGTTGCAGTAAGCGGTAGGTGGCATCTTGCTGTTCAAAGATGGAGATTTTCTGGTCATCTTTTAATCCTGGTCGTAGAGACTCAGAAATCTCTATGGCGGCGAATAAAATTTTCTCAGCATTGGCATACTGTCCCTGATTATAGTAGACTGCCCCAATATTGCTGAGAGTTATCTGTTCTTCTGCCTTGTTGCCAATTTGTTTAACAATGGCTAAAGCTTGCTGATAGGATTCCAAGGCGAGGGCATACTGCCCTTGATCGTGGTAAACTATCCCAATATTGTTGAGAGTAATTCCGAGTCCTTGATTGTCGCCGATTTGTTTACGAATAGCTAATGCTTGTTGATAGTATTCCAAGGCTTTAACATACTGTCCCTGGTTACGGTAAACTGCCCCAATATTGTTGAGAGTCACCCCTTCCCCCGCCTTGTCATCGATTTGTTTAACAAGGAAGAATGCTTGCTGATATAAACCCAAAGCTTTGACATACTCTCCCAGTACATCGTAAACTTCCGCCATATTGTTGAGAGTAACCCCTTCTCCCGCCTTATCGCCGATTTGTTCGCGAAGGAAGAATGCTTGCTGATAGAATTTCAAAGCGAGGGTATACTGTCCCAGGGCGTCGTAAACTTCCGCAATATTGTTGAGAGCAACCCCTTCTCCCGCCTTGTCGCCGATTTGTTTAGCAATGGCTAATGCTTGCTGATACATCTGCAAGGTGAGGGCATACTGACCCAGTTTGTTGTAAACTAACCCAATATTGCTGAGAGTAGCTTCTTCCAACGCTTTACTGTCGATTTGTTTAGCAATAGCTAATGCTTGCTGATAGAACGAAGACGCAAGTGTATATTTTCCCTGTAGTTGGTAAACTGCCGCAATATTGTTGAGAATAGTCCCCAACAGTGCTTTGTTGTTGAATTGTTTAGCAAGGAAGAATGCTTGTTGATAGGATTCTAAAGCTAGTGGATACTTTCCCAGGTTCTTATAAACTGAACCAATATTGTTAAGAATAGTCCCCAACGATGCTTTGTTGTTGAATTGTTTAGCAAGGAAGAATGCTTGTTGATAGGATTCCAACGCTAGTGGATACTTTCCCTGTAGTTGGTCAACTGAACCAATATTGTTGAAAATAGTCTCCAACTGTACTTTGTCGTCTCTTTGTTTCGCGATCGCTAATGCTTGTTGAAAGAATTCCCGCGCTCTGGTATAATTACCTAAATTTCGGTAAGCTTCTCCGATTCTATTGAGAGCAACCCCTTTCCCCAATTTGTCATCGATTTGTTTGGCAATGGCTAATGCCTGCTGATAGAAGTCCAACGCCTTGGAATACTGTTCTAGATTGTAGTAAACTTGTCCAATCGTGTAGAGAGTTCCTTCTTCACCTTTGCGATCGCCAAGCTCTCTAACAATGACTAAAGCCTGTTGAAATGTCTCTAACGCTTCTCGAAACTGGCTTTTATGAAACTGCTCAAAACCTTGTTTGACAAGCCGCAACACCTCCTCTGCTCGTTGTTGTGTTGTTTGCGCCTGGTTCGTCTGGGGTGACGGAGTCGTTGAAGCCGCACCGACAGTGAATGTCAGGGCAATTACTAAAGTAGCAAGGGTAAAGCATTTGAGACGGTAGAACATCGGCAATTCCTCCAGTATTCCTTGAGTAGAGCGATCGCTCAATTGTCTATATCTCTAAGTACCACAAACGTTATGCAAAGATTTGGCATAAGCAATCAGATCCCCGACTTCTTAAAGAAGTCGGGGATCTGGGTCTATGAGAAGCGTTACATTACTGATGGATGTCGTAAACAGTGAGGCAACCACAGGCGCACCCTACTCACTCAGCTTCCCCAATCAACGTAAACGCAGCCCACTGCGAGGGATTGCCATACTTTTGTTTGGTAGCCAGCATTGCTTTTCTTAAAGCTGTCGCTTTGTCAAGGTTTTGTTGCAGATTTTGATAAAATTGGCTCATCAAAAAGGCGGTAGAATCATCCGAAATTGCCCACAATGAGACGACGACACTAGGTGTGCCTGCACTAATCAGAGAACGAGATAAACCAATCACGCCATCACCTGTAATGCGTCCGCGCCCAGTGTCGCAAGCACTCAAGACAACCAATTCGGCATTCAGTTTTAAATCTAAGATTTCAGAGGCTGTCAATAAACCATTATCATCCTGATTGACCTTCTTACCCTGAACAGAGGGGTTTGGTGCAAAAGCAATACTACTGTTCAAACCTTGGACATCATCAAGTATACCATGAGTCGCAAAATGAACAATGCGTGCAGAAGGTAAACGTTGCAATACTACGGCTTTGGTTGCTTGATCGCCGATCAGGGGTTGGGTTTTGAGTAGAGGTGCGATCGCCATTGCTTCTTTTTGGGCACCGGGTAACGGGGGTAATTGTTGCGGTGGTTCACCAATTGTCAGCGACACATAAGGCATTGTCGGATTCCCAATCACCAACGCATCCCCTACTCCCGACTTCCCACTCCCCTTTCTTTGCTGGTGGGTTAAACTTAACACTTGAATCGATGGTGATGTGAGGATGGTGTGTTTTTCCATCAGGTATTTACCGTTTTCATCTTGTAATGCGGAAAATGGAACTAGGAATAAAGAACTTTGTGGAATAAAGATTACCCTATCACTCTCTTTTTTGGGTAAAAGGTCTGCAATGGGTTTAATTAATAATTCATGTAACCGCTTGAATTGATTTTGGTTCGAGTGTACATTAGGGTTGTAAACTACATTAACGCCACCGCGACCTCGCACACCGATAGATTCACGACTGGCGATCGCTAACTCATCTAAATTAGTATTATCTTTTTGCCAAAGAGGTTTGAGGTCAGCTTTACGAAATGTAACTTCACCCGTTGGTTTTATAACCCAAATATAGAGTTCCGATTCTTTGACTTGTTGTTTACCTGCTATTTTGAAATCATCGTAAATAATCGAGTATTGAACGAGTGTTGCCTTTTGGACAAGAGCAATTTGTTTAATCTCCTGAAGTGTTGGTGTTTTGAGCTTTATTTGAGAGTTTAAGTGAGAGGCGAGTAACTCAACAAAAGCCCTTGCGCGACCGCGTTCAGCTATTTCTAGGGCTATGTCAGTTTTATTTTGAGCAATGAGGACTTGTTGTAAAGTGCCGTAGGTGTTAAGTTGCGTCTCAAAAATTGAGACTTTGTTCGTATCGTTTAATTCACCTCTGAGAGATTCAAAAACATTTATTCCCTCGAATAGAGTTTTCTCTGAATCGGCAAAATTACCTTCTTTGTAGAGAGTATATCCTAGATTGTTCAAAGCTATCCCCTCGCTTTGACGGTCTTTAATCTCCCTGGCAATTGCCAACGACTGCTGTTGATACTCAATCGCTTTGGCGTAGTTTCCCAGAGATACGTAAGCAAGACCGAGATTACCCAGCGCCGCCCCCTCGCTTTGACGGTCTTTAATCTCCCTGGCAATTGCCAACACCTGCTGAGAATACTCAATCGCTTTGGCGTAGTTTCCCAGAGAATAGTAAGTAAGACCGAGATTACCCAACGCCTTACCCTCGCTTTGATGGTCTTTAATCTCCCTGGCAATTGCCAACACCTGCTGTTCATATTCAATTGCTTTGGCGTAGTTTCCCAGAGATAGGTAAGCAAGACCGAGATTACCCAACGCCTTCCCCTCGCTTTGACGCTCTTTAATCTCTCGATAAATAATTAGTGCTTGTTGCCAAGACTGTAATGCTGCTTGAAATTGACTAGTCTTATACTGCTGTATACCTTGTTGAAGCAATCGATCTGCTTCAGCTTTCCGTTCATTTACCGTTTGTGCCAACACCTGCGATGCTGTGAATGCTACTGGCAAATTGGTAGTTAAAGAGGTTGATAGAACTGTCAGTAGGGTAATAAATACACTCAATCCAATTTTGTATGAACGCATATTTTTTAATCCAAAATCTCAAACTAAAGTTCGGTTACGATGGATCTAGGGCTTACGTGAAAATAGCCAAAAAGCTTAATTTATTGAACCGCCAAGACGCCAAGAGCGCCAAGAATTAGTAGAGTGTGCGTAAGTCCTAATATCAAGTTCGCCTAATTACTTATAAATAAAAGATAGGCTCGTAGTTGCGCTGTCTTCGCTCAAAACTTTCAAGAGCGCTGAAGCGCAACTACGAACCTTTTTGAATTAACGTTTTCTTTGCACTGCTTTAACGGCTGCATCAGCGTTGACTAGCCCGTTACCGAAAAAGTACTGTTTATCTTTAGCTGAAGAAGATTTTGTACTCTTATTACCCTTTGAACGGTATAATTTAGCATCTTCATCAGAAATAGTCAAACTTTCATAACTCGCCGTAGATTTAAGGACACTAACTAAACCTTCTCGATTTAACTGGGAGTTTTCCCCTTTCATCAATGCCACTACCCCGGCTACTGCAGGGGTTGAGAAGGATGTGCCTTCTACCCACCAATATCTGCCTCGAGGGTCAATTACAGAAGACCAACGTGAGGTAGGATTTGGTACACCTTGCCAAAATGCATCTAGCCAAGTGCCACCTGTGGTAGGAATTCCACCCAACCATCCAGGTGTACTTAAGTCGCCTCCGGGTGCAACTACATCTAATCCCTTGCCGTAGTTACTGTAGGACGCACGATTACCGAGAATATTGGTTGCGCCAACAGCAACGACTCCGGGATAAGCAGCTGGGAATGAGACTTGGTTAGAGTTTTCGTTGCCAGAAGCTGCTACAATTACGAGCTTCGGGTGTGCTTTGAGTACCTGGGCGATCGCTTCTTCTTCTCCCTGACTTGGTAAAGTTGCACCCAAGCTGAGATTGATGACATCAGCACCGCGCTCTGCAGCGTAGCCAATGGCTTCGATGTAGGCGGAAGGCGTATAACTACCGTTTAACCCGAACACCCGCACGGGTAAAATTTGAGCATTAGGAGCTACACCCACTACTCCTTCTCCATTTTGAGGTTTGGCAGCAATGACGCCACTCACCCAAGTACCGTGAAATTCTGCACCTATTTTATAAGTACGAATATGGGGACGTAAAACATTAGCGATTTGTGAGAGTGAATAATCTGGGTTTTGTTGCTTGATTAAGAGTGCCTCTTTTGGGTATTGCTCGACTAATTGTGCATCAGATAGTTGGAAAGTGTCCTGAAATTTCGACCTCAAAATAGCGAGTTCCGATGGAGAAACGCGAGTGTCTCCATCACCATTTTCGCAAGGGTTAGCGCTATCACCACCTGCCGAAAAATCCCAACCGTGAACTTCTCCGGGACATTTGTTAGCAGCTTTCACAGTGTATACACTATTTGCTAAATCGGGATGATCCCACTCAATTAAGCTGTCTATAACTGCTACAACTACACCACGCCCGCCGTTGCTACGTTTCCAGGCATCTATTACCCTCATATCTGTGCGCGATGCAGTCGATTTTGTCGCTACGGGTTGTTGCAAGCAGCTTTGCACAGATGAAAAACTAGATAAGGACTGTTGCAAACACTGTTTTAGTGGTAAACTGTTTAATTGCCACGCAAATCCTAATAAGTTTGCTTTCGGGGAAATGCTTCTGGTAGATTGGGAGGCGATATTGCCTTTAGTGAAGTTGTCCAATTGTTGGGAGTTTTTTAGATTGGCGACTTGTTTGACAGTTGTTTCAAGATTTTGGTCATTAACGGATTCAAGGAAATTGGGTGTAGCATATGTTATACCTTTGACTTGATTGAGTTGGTTAGAAATACTGAGAATTTTTGTAACGTCAGTCGATGTAGATTTGACAATATAGCGATCGCGACTAAAGCGCAACGGACGCATGATCGCCAGATTGTTTTGCTGTAAAATTGCCTGTCTCTGGCTCTCGTCAAGCTGTGGATTGAAGCTAATAATAATTTCGTTGGGTAAAACGATAACTTCTTGGCGTTGGCTACGACTCAGCACTGGTAAGGTGGTTTGGACGTAGGGTTGCTGTTGAATTTGAGAATAGATAGCACTGCCGACACCTCGAACTCCACCTGGTAGACTGACTAGAGCATAATTTACGCCCAAAGGACTGACTTTTGGTGAAATAGCTCCAACTGCGCGAGTGTTACCCTGTAAAGCTTGCTGGAGCTGTAGGTAAAGCGGTTGAGCCGTGAGATCGCGTGTGGAAGACACTCTTTTAAAGGAAACAGCAATTATATCCGGTCGCTGGTTTAAAACAATGCGTTGTCCTTTATACAAGTAAAATAGATCGCGATCATTTTCGGTTTGGGCAATACTCCCGGATTTAGTCGAAGAAAGGGCGATCGCGCTCGTGTTTGTTACTAGCGGGGTACTGCTTAATGAGTAAATGCCAGCAGCTAATAAAATGCAAGTAATACGTTTCATGATATTTTTTCCGACTTTTCTAGTTGAATTTACATAACGAATGTGATTAATTAGCCTACATAGTACAGTGGGCACACCTTATCTCATCCAATATGGTTCGGTTATCTGCATTTATCCTACTGGGAAAAATACGCTCTTGTAAGTAAAAATAAGCACGTGGCAATTGAAGCCAATAATCATTTCTGTTTATAGGCTGAATCACCAGACGGCAAAATTTTGCTTGCTTGGATGTATATATTTCTGAGCTTTCAGAAGTTATGCAAAAATTCCTTTAATGGCTCTGGTTAATGGTTGATTGCAATTAACCATCAACCATTAATGTAATTGTTAAGTGATTATCCGAACATGATATTACTTCTATGTTCGCCAATTATCCAGTTTCAGGCTGTACCCCAGCGCTTGAATTCGTTGATAGTGTGATAAATTACCACTAACTAAAGTCAAGTCTTGTTGGATGGCAATAGCTGCAATTATGGCATCGGCTAGTCCAATCGGTTGTCCTGTGCGTTCTAAATCTGCATAGATCCGCCCTGCCAATTCAGCATCACTGAGTTTCAGTGTTAACACTTCTGCAACTGCAATATGCGCAAAAAACTGTTGAATTTTATCTTCGCGTCCCAGCTTATGCCAGCCTTTTACTACTTCTAAAATTGTCACAACTGAAATTGTGTAGCGACCAAAAACTGTTAGATATGCGATCGCTTTTGATGTAACACGCCGATCTATACGCTTGAGACTTTCAGATAGAATATCCGTATCAAGTAGTACCTTTTCCAAACCGTTGATTTAATGGGTGTGCTGCTCTATCTTTCATAACTTCTTCTAACATCTGATCTACTGACTCAGGATCATCTGCAAAAAGTCCCAGTAGTGGGTAATTTGCCGCTTCTGTCACTGCCAGTTTGTCAATCGCATATGCAATCAATTCTGGTAGATCACGATGGTGCGATTTTGCCAACCAACGTGCTTTCTCTAAGGTTTTATCGTCAAGTTGTATTTCTATTTTTTCCACTAGTTATAGCATTTGTGTACTGCTGTGATTATAGCATTTTCAACTTGCGTATTCGATACGTAGACAAGGGAGTGGTGAGGCAGGGCGAATGACGGCTTAGCCCGCTCTCGAGAGCGACTGTGTTAGCGCAGCGTTAGCAACGTTAGCGTCATCGGTAGCGTTAGCGACGGAGGAGCGTCATCCGATAGCGCAGCGGTAGCGACGAAGGAGCGTCAGAACTTGTCGTCAGACATCGCTTTGTGTGAGCGTCTGTTCAGATGCCGTTGTTGTAGATTGGTGTAGAATTGAGACATTAACTCTGCGGTGGGGTTATGTTTCAGTCCCGTTAATTAATATTTTTAACTCACCAATTTTTTCTGTAAACTAAAAGCAAACGGCGGTAAAGTTACCTCAACCCCATCCATTAAACTTACACTAACAAGAAACTTCTCATCCCAACTGCCAACAACACGAGTAAACAAATAAGAACCACCACTTCCTTGATTGATTCCTTGTTCTACCAAAATTCCCGTCTCGTCACTCACTCTTAATTTCAAGTTATGCGGTAAATTGTCACCTGAAGATGCGCCTAACACTAGCAGTAATGTCCATAAATGGGGATCTGATTCTGATACCAAATGCCAAGTCACAGCATATAATCTGAGTTGAAATCCTGCTAACAGCAAATCTTTGAAAGCTGCACGCACCTCCACAGGAATTTCTAACCCTTGTTGTTGAAGTTGTGATTTAATCGCTGCAAATTCTTCTACAGGCGATCGCATTGCCGTCGCTGGAGCAATAGGCAACAGCACCCAAGAATATGACAGTGCCAAATTATCCAATTCATCCCACAACCAACGTCCGACATTTATCGCAGGTTGTGTCAATAATTTAATTAAATCTAATAGGTGATTTTGTAGAGAGGCAAAATTTCGCGTCTCTATAGGTGATGAATACAAATTATACACCCAATTAAGTAATTCAGAACTAGTAAGGACAGCAGTTCCTTGTTCCCAATTTAAAACCTGCCATAATTCGCATTCAGGAGAATCCAGCCGACTTAGTAACAATGCTGTTAATTCATTCTGCATCCTAGAAAGGTTAGAAACTCGTTCTGACGGTACAAAAGGTAAAGAAATTGCCTGTGGTTCTAAACATCGCAGGTATAACAACAAACGATCTATATTATCGTCAAACCAAGTCAAAGGTAGTTGATATGTCCAATCTTCCTCAGGTACTAAACGACTATTTGCCAATTTTTCTGTTAGTTCTTGATAGGACAAAAATCTCTGAATAATGGCGTACTCTTGCTCTTCTAAAACTTCTACTAATATATAAAAATGAGGAGTAAATTCTGGTAAGTTGATAATGGCTCTAGGGAAAGTGACTTCTTCATCTGTCAGGCAACCAGTGGCAATTAAACAGAGTTTAAATTCACCAACTTGTAAATGGCTGACTGCAGAAATAGCATTGGCAACGGCAGGTAGAAAAAGTGAACATCTTTCTTGATTAAGAGTTAGTGATGTCTCTCGTTCTTCTAGCCATTCTTTAAAAGCAAAGAAAGCTAAACTATTTAAGTAAGTTTGCCATTGCTGATTTGGATTGATAATGTGATAACTAATTTGGACTGCTTGATTAATTTGCTCAGGTGATAAGGGAATTGCTGATGTAGGTAATCTTTCAAAGTAAAACCACAGTGGTTGAGGATTTGTTGATAAATTAGTCATAGTTATTACAAAAGAGTGGTGATTCGATTGGGAGGCATTGCCCACCTTACAAGGTATAAATTTTTAACTGTTCACAAAGTCTTTCTGTGAAATGGCTTTTATGAGAAGTTTTTTTCGGACTTTGAGCTTCGGCTTCTGCTTGAGAAATTACGCTGGTAATTTGTTCATTGAGAGCAAGTGTAATTTCACTTTCTAAAGTGGCAAGACGTTCTGTGGTAGAGTAGTCTTTGGCTAATTCGATCACAAGCGATCGCAACATTACCAAAAGCTGCTGTTGAACATCAGTACGAAATTCCTTAAGTTTCAGCAAGCGAGTCACTGCGTCTTGTGCGCGTAGTTCCAAAAGTTTGGCAATTTTAGCCATTGACATTTGATCGCAATGAGATAAATGGAGTGCTGTTAAGAACTTTCTCGCTTTTCTGTGATCCTTAGATTGTAGTTTTTCTACCCGAGATTGAATCGCTATTCTTAATGCTTGATCTAAGCTAGCTTGAAACTGGAGACGATAGGACTGTAAAAATTCAACTTGTTCCTCTTGTTCCCCAACGTGAGAATCAACAGAAGGTATACGCTCAGCCAAAGGACTATTATACTCATTCCTAGCATCTAAAGATTCTGTAGGGAAAGAACCACGGCGAACATGAATCCGGTACTGTCGCAGACGGTAGGCGAGGTGTCGCAGTTGTTGCATGACAGTGGTTAAAAGCATTTGGTTAACTTTACCTTCGAGACGTTGGGAGATAAGTTGCAATTGTTCAGTTGTGGGTGTGGTACATTGTCCTTTAATTCCCAAGGAGCGTTTTTGCAGGCGCTCAGCAAGGTAGACAGCATGATAAGCTTCCAGAAGCTGTTGCGATCGCTTAATTTCCCCTGGTGTCAGAACGTAAAATGTGCCCAAAATTCGCTGTAGCTGTTTTGGTTGAGTATCGTTGAGAATTGCCCAATCACTAATGAGATAAACTCCGCACTCCAACAAAAACCGATTGAGCGCTGGATGCTGTTTTACTTTTCTGCTTGTCCAGGATTTGAGACTGCTTTGTGCTGGATCAAAATCCTGTAAAATTTGCAATAGAAAGGAGCTATATGATGAAGACGGTTGTAAGCTACCATCATCATCAAGGACATATGGCAGTAAGTCACGACAGGTAAACCCGTGAGCTTCCCCAAACTGGGTTTCTAATTGCAAGCAAACTTGCTCAATTTCCCAGGAAATAAAACAGAGTAAACAGCGTTTTGCTTCTTCACGTCTTTCAATATTGCTAGCATCTGTGAACCAGATTAATAGCTGCTGCTGGATGTCTGCAGAAGGTATATCATTATTATATGGGAACTCACTAAACGCTGAAGCTAGAAAAGCTTTAGCTGGTGCAATTTCCAGAATCTGACGATTTCCCCCGGCATCAATTCTCACGCATTGCCAATATTTTGATTTAGTCATTAAGTTTGAATAAATGACTTGTGACACAATTTAATTATTATTTTCCCTCCTGTGAGTTCATTATATTAAGTCTTTTCTGGATAATCGCTTATAATGCCTCCCCGATCCCTCCTCACCTGTAGGGAGAGTGGCTTTGGCGTCATCTCATGTCCGTTTAATTAACCTGATATAGCGTAATAAGCCCACTCCGCCAAAACTGCGCTTTGTCTCTTCTCCCCGCAAGCGGGGAGGGGTTGGGGAGCTCTTCGGGAATGACGGCTTTCCCGACAGAGGCGACTGGCGTGGTGAGGTTCTTTTTTGCATGGTTATGCTACCGGACATGATATGATCCATAGAGAGTGTAAACCGCTTTTCGGTTAATTTACAGAACGTGATATCAGTTTTTAAATCTAGACTAATTGAGCTTATGCAGTTTTGATAAAAATTAAGTTGAGAATTAGGATGTGGTAGATTTTTCTATATATGGAATAAATACCCAATAAATATATCCGATTGCGTTAAATGCACAAGAAATACAGTGAGGCGTCTGACAACAAGTTCATAACGCGTCTACGCATTAAACATCTCCAGAAATTAATTATGCGTTCGTTCAAATCCTTGGTAGGGGCGAACGGCCGTGACGCTCTAAGACTCGCTAACGCTGCGCTAACGCCCCTACGTCCCTAACCGGAGATGTCTATAGCAAATAAATCGGAGACAGCATACTGCTTACCCAACGTTTTGATAAACAAATAACATTGCCATTTGCCATCATGCTATAAAGCGGTTTCTCTGGTTTTTGATTCGCTGCCATATATGCGCTTCGTTTGGGAAATTGCCAGATCTAAATCAAAAGTCGTCTTTTTCGACTCAATCAGAACAATGTCTCATCTACCAACAAGCGATCGCAATTCCACAACACAGAATCTTGCTCTATGGTGGTGACACTACCTGGTAAAGTATAGACTTTGAAGTCACATAAAAAGGAGCGCGTATACAGATGTCTAAGGGGAGGTTAGAAGCATTCAGTGACGGTGTAATCGCCATCATCATCACCATCATGGTGCTAGAAATGAAGGTGCCGCATGGAGCGGATTTAGCCGCGTTGCGTCCGCTGATTCCAGTATTCTTGAGTTATATACTCAGTTATATTTATATTGGCATCTACTGGAACAACCACCATCATCTGCTACAAGCAGCTCGACACATTAATGGTCGCATTCTTTGGGCAAATTTGCATCTGCTTTTCTGGTTGTCCTTAGTACCCTTCGCCACTGGTTGGATGGGTGAGAACGACTTTGCTACCATGCCAGTTGCCCTTTATGGTATAATACTTTTTTTTGCTGCGCTCGCTTACGTCATTCTTAGCCGTATTCTGGTTGCTCACCATGGCTTGGATTCCGCTCTAGCAACGGCAATTGGTAAAGACTTCAAAGGCAAGGTATCGCTGTTATTCTATGCCCTGGCAATTATACTTTCCTATGTGAACTCTTGGTTTGCTTTTTCCTTATACATTCTCGTCGCGATTATGTGGTTCATTCCTGATCGTCGCATTGAGAGGAATATAATTCCGTGAAAAGCGCGATGTCTGGCGACAAGCCCCTAGTGTTTACCTGAGAAACTAGCAGTAGGGGTTTTGCATTACTGCCGGTGTAATTCCCTTCAGTTGCTCAGTTTGCCTTACTTCCTCCAGATGATGCTACTGGTAACTTCACCAAAATTGTGCTTCTCAGTGCATAAGTTGATAGTACTGGCATTTATTTACAGGGGAAAGCACTGAACAATAACATCAGGGAGAGAAAAGTATGCCTGCACCTATCGTTTTCTTACATATTGGTAGTACAGGTAAAGACGTCGAAGTTGTACAAAGAATTTTAAAAAATCTTGGTTATAATGTGTCCATTGACGGGATCTTTGGTTTTAAAACTGAAGCTGCCGTCCGCCGCTTCCAAGTTACTCATAACTTAATGGTAGATGGAATTGTCGGCACTGTAACCTTCAGAACCTTACATGAGAGTTGACTGTTAAAGCTAAAAAGTATAATGAAAACCTCCAGAATGCCCCTCTCCCAAGCGCGTGTGTGAGGGGTGCCAGTTAGGTATCTCTTGAGGGCAACCGCTATAATCATGGATTTTGATTCGTACGCATTTATTATATAGAACAAATTCAGCAATTAATTCTAAACTAAATCTTTTTTGCATACGATTCAAAAATGCAAACCCTGAAAAAACGTCAATCTGCCTTGGATGCCTTGAATAAGGAACGATCACAGATCCAGAGCGAAGGTTAGTATTTGTAAGACATCTGGTTAGTGCAAATGATAACGCCGACATGCGAGATCACCTTAGGTGGATACTGATTGAACACCTTTAAGTAAAAGCTGTTGCGGATGGCGTGGCGGCTTTACTATTAAGTTGCTGTTGATAGCGTGTTGATCTTTAATGAGGCGACTTTTCCCACTAGTTATTAAGGACGAGTAATCTTCTTTTTCTAAATTTAGACCTTTAGCATAAACATGGTGCTGGAAACTGACAGGCGGAAAAAGTTGTCTGCGGGTGATGATTGCCTCTGCCTTACCCATGAACAAAAAACCCGTTTGCTTGAGCGAAAAGTGAAAGCGAACTAAGATCGACTGTTGAGCCATGAGGTTGAAGTAAATCAGCACATTACGGCAGATGAGGAGATCGATTTTGGACATGGGAGCATCCCGCGTCAAATCATGACAACAAAAGATGATCCGGCAGCGAAGCTCTGGGTGAAAGACAAAACCCTCGTTGGTATATTGAAAATATTTTTCCTGTAGAGCCGGAGGAATACCTGTAATTTCTGTCGCAGTGTATGTGCCTCGCTGCGCTCGCCGAATGGCTGCTAGATCTGCATCGGTGGCAAAACACTTAACTCGCTTTAGGCAGGATTCGATTCCCAGTGCTTCTGCTAATAAGATTAGGCAACTATATATTTCTTGCCCAGTAGCACAACCTGCACTCCAAACTCGAATTGGTTCATCTGTTTGTTTGCTGGTGATGATTTTGGGGATGATCTCAGTTGCTAAATAATCCCAAGCATATTGATCGCGAAAAAAACTAGTGACTTTAATTAGAACGTCGTTTAACAAAGCTGGCAATTCATCTGACTCGGAGTGCAAATACTGTTGATAGCTTTGATAGCTATTAATGTTGATGCAACGCATTCGGTACTGGAGCCGTCGCATCAAGCTAGAGCTTTTATAGCCCGTCAAGTCACAACCTCGGCTGTGCTTGAGGTAGTCTAATAACGCTTCTAATTCTAAGTTAGCTTCTGGCATCTTGATAATGAGTATGGATGTTTTTTTTGGAAAACTCATGCCTATATAGTGCTGTCAGAAATTTCCTCTACCGATTCCCACACCTTTTCACCTATTTGAGCAGACATTTCTGATGCTGTTGAACAAACTTAAGTTGCGGTCGCATCAGATCAATATGAGTGAACATTTTTGTTAAAATGAGTTTAATAATTATGGACCTTGATTCGTACGCATTTATTGTAGATCAATTATAACATAATAAATTTACTCAAAAATATTATTGTTGCATACGAATCTTTCTGCTCACGAATAAAATATGCACACCCTGAAAAAACTTCAATCTGCCCTGGATGCCCTGATTACGGAACGATCGCGGGTGCAGAGTGAAGGTTGGTATTTGCAAGACTGCTGGTTAGTGCAAGTTAAACCGGGAGGCACGGCCCGGACTAACCATTTATATTGGCAAATCAGAAGCCGCAGAGCGATCTTTAATGGCAAGAAGTTGAAACACCTGAAACCGAATGAAGTAGACGATTATAAAGCCGCGATCGCTCGTGGTCGGCAGTTAAAGCAGATTGATCGCCAAATTGACAAGCATCAGCTGCGACTTGAACAACTCACCTCGACAACTCACTCACCTGAAACATCAACACCTTGTAAAACCCCGCAGCCAATTCCCCAGCTGACTACTGACAGTTTTGAGCAAACACTCTTATGCAGGACTGAAACGCAAGATGAATCCACTGATTTCACTGCACAAGAAAATCTCGTGAAGGAAGTCATTGGCAAAAGTCAACTATTGAGAGCTACACTGAGGCACTCACTCGCTCGCAGCGAAGCGTTACAGGCGATCAATCTTGCCATCAAAAGGGATTTTCCCGTTTGGCGAAAATACTGGTAAATTTTGCTACCCAAGACACTGATGGCTGGACGTCTCGTAGGTAAGGACATGCCCCGGTTCAAGCAACAGATGGTAATTAGGAGGGCAACAGAAATGCGACCTAGTACTCCAGAACGTAAATTCAGGTAGGGTGTAAATATGGATTAGATGAATTTAGTATAGCCTTCGGGACATCTGTTAAATAATATGACACCTAAACCTAAACGCTCTTCAAAGAAGTCTCAACCCGATACAACTGATAGCGAAGCACTGAGCGATAACCAGCAGGACAATCAAAATCAATTATTTCCTGTTGTTGGGATTGGAGCCTCAGCGGGTGGATTGCAAGCCTTTAGCCAATTACTGAAATATTTACCATTCGATACGGATATGGCATTTGTCATCATTCAGCACATGTCTCCACAGCAGGAAAGTGTGTTGAGTGAGATTCTTGCCAAGTCAACCCAAATGGTTGTTAATGAGGTAAAAGATGGTATGGCTGTAGCACAGAATCAGGTTTACGTGATTCCACCGAATGTTAGCATGACCATTACTCAAGGAGTGCTAAAGCTAACGCCTCGCTCAAGTGGAAGCCGGGTGTTTATGTCGGTTGATACTTTTCTGATTTCACTTGCTGAGGAGCGGGGGAACAAAGCGATCGGGGTTATTCTATCAGGTGGCGATTCCGACGGGGCAAAAGGAATAGAAGCAATCAAGGCCGTAGGTGGCGTTACTTTTGCTCAATGTGAAAACACAGCACAAGTCAGTAGTATGCCGAATACAGCGATCGCCACGGGTCAAGTAGACTTCATCTTACCCCCTGACAAAATTGCTGAGCAGTTAGCACAGCTCAGACATCATCCATACCTTACCAATCAGTCAACAACACAACCAGAGGCAGGCTTATCTGCGCTTGGCAGCGAGGATGCGATCTCTATTATCTTCAGTGCAATCCGAGGGGCTACGGGAGTTGACTTTACTTATTATAAACAAACGACCTTGAAGCGACGGATTCATCGGCGGATGTTTTTGTACAAGCTGGAAAAACTTGAGGATTATGCTTATTATCTCCAAAACAATCCGACAGAGGTCATGGCGTTGTATCAAGATGTTTTGATTCACGTCACCAGTTTTTTCCGCGATCCCGAAAGCTTTGATGCCTTAAAAAGCTATGTCTTTCCCGTAATTACTAAGGATAAATCGCCAGGGACACCCATCCGAATTTGGGTTGCCGGCTGTTCAACGGGTGAGGAAGCTTACTCTATTGCCATCTGCTTGCTAGAGTTTTTAGCTGATCGTATTCCCCGGCTGCCCATTCAGATTTATGCGACAGATATTAGTGAGGCTGCCATTGAGCATGCCCGTAATGGGATCTACACACTTAGCCAAGTCGGGAATATTCCCCCTGAACGTTTACAACGGTTCTTTGTCCAAGTTGAGAGTGGATACCAGATCAGTAAGCCCGTGCGCGAACTGTGCATCTTTGCAAGACAGAATCTGATTGGCGATCCCCCCTTTTCCCGGCTCGACTTGATTAGCTGTCGGAATGTGCTGATCTATATGGGAGCTCCTTTGCAGAAAAAGCTCCTACCTATCTTTCATTACGGCCTTAAGTCAACGGGCTTTCTCATGTTAGGTACCTCGGAAACAGTAGGTGATTTTTTAGACCTGTTTTCCCTAATCGACAAAAAAAACAAAATTTATGCTAAAAAGCTAGTGCCGACAGGTCTGAACATTGATTTGAACGCCAGCATTTATTCTTCGGCAATCGTTAACCCGCAAAAATATATATTAGAAAGTACATCTAAAGACCTTGAAATACAGAGAGAAGCAGACCGGATCGTATTGAATCAATATGCTCCGGCTGGCATCGTGATCGATACTAACTTGGAGATTCTGCAATTTCGAGGACAAACTAGTTCCTATCTGGAACCGACTCCTGGTAAAGCAAGCTTGAACTTGCTCAAAATGGCAAAAGAAGAATTGCGGCTCGAGCTACGTACTGCAATCCACCAGGCAAAACAGCAGAAGCTGCCGACTAAACGTGAAGGCTTACAACTGACAGAGGGCGATCGCATCCGGCAAATCACCGTTAATGTCATTCCCTTTCAATCTGGGGTGATACAAGAGTGTTTTTTAGTTTTATTTGAAGATTCTCCGTTCACTCCGCCAAAGCCTGCGGAAATAAAAGATGGCAGTGCCACCTCTAAACGCAAGACTCGGGAGGCTTATGAGATTAATCGGCTCCAGCAAGAACTGACAACGACAAAAGAACATCTGCAATCAATCATTGAAGAGCAGCAAGCCACCAATCAAGACTTGAGAGCCGCCAACGAGGAGATTTTGTCGAGCAACGAAGAGTTGCAAAGTACAAATGAGGAATTGGAAACGGCTAAAGAAGAGATTCAGGCGACGAATGAAGAACTGAATACTATTAATGATGAACTGCGCCGACGTAATGTAGAAGCGACTCTAGTCAGCAACGATTTACAGAATCTGCTCAGTAGTATCAATATCCCTATTTTGATGCTGGGCGGTGACTTGCGGATTCGCCAGTTTACTCCCGCAGTTGAAGGCATCTTCAACTTGATTTCAACAGATGTGGGACGACCTTTAAGCGACATTAATCATAACTTGGATATGCTCAACTTAGAGCAACAGATTTTAGACGTGATTCGTACGCTCAGTTTGAAAACTCAGGAGATTCAAGATCGAGAGGGGCATTGGTTCGAGCTACGAATTCGACCTTATCGGACGTTTGAGAATAAGATTGATGGGGCGGTGGTGGTTTTGGTTGATATTGACCAACTTAAAAGCAGTAACGCCCAATTGAGCGACGTGAGGAATTACACTGAAGTGTTCATAGAAACTTTGCGGGAACCCCTGCTAGTGCTGAATCTAGATCTACGGGTATTCATTGCAAATCGTTCTTTCTATGAAATGTTTCAGGTTCTGCCAATTCAAACCGAGCAGCGCTCGATCTTTGAGTTGGGCAATGGACAATGGAATATTCCCTTATTGCGATCGCAGCTTGAAAAGATTGTTGCCAGCAATACCCTGGTTCAAGATTTTACGGTTGAGCATGAGTTTGAGCAAATTGGACGTAAAGTCATGCAGCTCAATGCCCGCAAGATGCCTGCGATCAGCAATACGCAGATGATTCTATTGACGATCAAGGATATTACAGATGTAGTTTAGGAGTTCATGACTCAGGCGATTGCCTTTTTCGTACCCATCAAACCTTCAGTTGGTTGCCTGTCTTTCAATTAATTACGCGTTCGTTGAAATCCTTGCTAGGGGTAAACAGCCGTAAGAAAGCGGGGTGCATGCGAACGCCCATACATCATTATCTGAAGATATCTAATTATCGCTCGTGTCGTTTCAGATATGCTTCTCCCCAGTCTCTGAGAGCGTGTAAAACAGGTTTTTCCAAACTTCTACCGTAATCCGTGAATGAATAATCTACTTTAGGAGGGATATCTGGATAAACTTGGCGATGCACAATCTCATCTTTTTCCAATTCTCGAAGCTGTTGAATCAGCATTTTTTCCGTAATCTCAGGCATTAATCGTTTGAGTTCACTGAACCTTCTGGCTCCATCTTTTAAGTGCCATAGGATTAAGATTTTCCACTTACCGCCCAATATCTTTAGCGTCGCCTGTACAAATACAGTTTCTTCAGTCTGTTCTGTTATCTGCGCCACCACACACCTCTGTAGATACTAACAAAAAAGTAAGTATTTTTTAAAAAACAAATATAAGTATATCTTAGGCATTGTGGAATAACGTAACCGGGGGTATAGGAAGTTCAACAGGCTTGAGGCACTATCTAGCCCATAAACTTGAGCAAACGGCGCTAAATCATCCAATCAAATCCCCTCGTTACCTTCCTGAATGCTTACTTACAGAGACAAGAGTAACCTGACGCTGGCGGATAAAATCAATGTATGTTGAGTTTTGTCAAAACTTTGTGATGACCTTATTTCTGGGCTATTTGCTGATTTTACATTTCGTTACATATGTTGATTTTTAAACGCCAACTTACTTAAGATGATTTCAAAGTGTTGAACTTCTATCACTACTGGAGGCGGCGCTTTGTTTTATGGAGACCATCTGGTGTATCCTGATAAATTCCGACTTGATAAAATTGAAACCTATTGACAGGGAAAATTTGGTGCAGGCGATCGCTGACTAACAGAGTGCTTAATATTAAATTGTGAACTAACTTCGTTATATTTATAATATTTATTATGATACCGCCTTTATCTCTTGCTGGATTAAATATTTTGGTAGTCGAGGATGATGATGATACTCGCTTTTTCGTCACTACCGTGTTAGAAGCTGATGGAGCTACCGTTACAGCATTTCCATTAGCAGCCCCAGCACGAGAAATTTTACCTCAGTTACAACCTGATGTTTTAATTAGTGATATAGGTATGCCTGATGAGGATGGCTATGCTTTAATCCGAAAAATACGTGCCCTCAAGCCTAATATGGGTGGACAAGTTCCAGCTATTGCCTTAACAGCCTATGGTGATAGTGAAAGTTGTGTTCGTGCCTTGGAAGCTGGTTTTCAAACTCATGTTTCTAAACCAGTTGCACCAGAAGAACTTGTTGAAATCGTTGCCAATTTAGTTGCTTCTTGTCATTGGTAATTGTGTATAAGAATTCTAATCATTCTTGAAAAATCTCTAAATAATGTCATGGTGAGCAGTGCCCCTCTGCTAAAGTTGGGAGAGGGTTGCCCGCCAAGGTACTGAGGAGATTTTGTCTGTGGGGGAGTTTCCCGCGAGAAAAGATAGAAATTGAGCGAGCGCGTATACTTTCTGTTGCTTCTAGCCCAATAGACTAAGTTCGTGAAAATTAATTATGTGCGTTTGTCAAAATCGAAGGTGGAGGCGAACGGCTTTCCTCACCCATATATCATTTCTCTTGATGTCTCATAGGGTTCAGTTCATATCATGTCCGGTTAATTAACCGTAATTTGCGTAGACACTGAACCCCACCACGCTCCTCGCCTACGGCGGGAAAACGCCTCATGCGCGCTGGCTCCCCAACCCCTCCCTCACAGGTGTAGGTTTTTTACTTTTGGGTGTTGGCAAGACTTGGAGGACAAGGAAGGAAAGCAGACAAGGCAGTTTTTT
>JAQYWO010000029.1:11877-48889 GCA_029379215.1 Rhizonema sp. PD37 | reverse complement strand
GGGGAGTTACGAGTGAGTAGGGGCGGGTTTAATTCACACTCACATCGAACGCTCCTCCCTTTGATGTTCCCAAACCCGCCCTTACAGAAATGAAAAGTAAGAAGTGGTTCTTTGTTCGGGACTTCTGTAAAAATAAAAAATCCTAACTATAGATTGAGCAATCGTATCATTACTTCAGAGTGAGGTTATCCTGCCCCTACAAATTGGGACAATTTATTTCTTCGTACTCCCTTAATAACCAGCAACTAATAGCTTATAACTAACAACCAATATTTCAATATGAGTACTGTATTTAGAGAACTGTTGAAAAAAGTCGGTAGCGGTAACCACACAGGGGAAAATTTAACCCGTGCTGAAGCAGCAACAGCAACTAAGATGATGCTGTTGGGTGAAGCCACACCAGCACAAATTGGGGCGTTTCTGATTGCTCACCGCATTAAACGTCCTACTGGAGTTGAGTTAGCAGGCATGTTAGATGCCTATGATGAACTAGGTCCAAAATTACAACCGATCACTACTAGGGAACTAGTTATAGTCTTAGGTATACCATATGATGGTAGAACTCGTACTGCGCCTATAAGCCCCTTAACAGCTTTGCTACTCGCTACAGTTGGGCAATCGGTGGTAATGCACGGTGGCGATCGCCTGCCTACGAAATATGGACTCCCTCTGGTAGATATTTGGAAAGGGTTAGGGGTGGATTGGACTGGACTACCTTTGGAAAAAACCCAGCAGGTATTTGAGAAAACAGGAATTGGCTTTGTTTATACACCACGACATTTTCCTGCCACTCAAAGTATTTGGGAATACCGCGATCAATTGGGTAAGCGTCCACCTTTTGCCACAATGGAACTTATTTGGTGTCCTTATGCAGGAGAAGCTCATATAATTTCTGGGTTTGTCCATCCTCCCACGGAGAGCATGTTCCTTGATGCCTTAGCACTTCGAGGAGTCAAGAAATTTACAAGTGTGAAGGGTTTGGAAGGAAGTGGCGATCTACCAAGAGATCGCACTGCTATTATTGGCTTAGGAGGAGTTACAGATCCCTTAGAACGCTTACATTTAGCACCGCGTGATTACGGTTTTACGACAACGAATGTACCTCTTAATACTACTGAAGAATTACTTACCGATTTGCAGTTGGTGTTGCAAGGCAAATCTGGGGAACTGATGCAAACAGCTTTATGGAATGGTGGATTTTACTTGTGGCGCAGTGGAGTTTGTTCGGATGTGCGCTCAGGCATTGTTAAGGCAGAAGAAATATTAACCAGTGGTGCTGTAGCCAAAAAACTTCAGGAACTTACTCAGGCAATAAATTTATCTACGAAAACAGCTAGGAATTTGGTGGATAGTTATCTAATCGAATCTCAATGCTCAAAATTATGATAATTTGAAATTGGAACCTTGATGGAAATTATGCCCTAATTTTTGGGTTCTTCCAGTAATTTGACGCTCGCCAAATGATTCTTAAGGAAGTTTTCTTGTACCTTCATTTTTAGGGTGTGAATATGGAGTTTAACAAAAGCTGTTCCTGTACAAGATGAGATATTTATTGTATAACGGCTAAAATTAACCCTTCATGGGCTAGTATAGCTTTAGGAAAAACAGATGTAACTTCGATTTGCATTTTGTCAAGAAAATCATCATGGTCTTCTGGCTTGTGATAAGAGATAACGAGCTGTCTAACGGCGTTGGTATATGCCAAATCCACAGCAGTTTGCCAATGGAGACTAGAATCGTGATGGTTCTGCCGTGTTAACGGAGTGTATGTGGTATTGGCAATGAGCAAATCGACGCCCTTTGTTAACTGTGCAATGCCTTCTCTATCTGATTCATCAGGATTTTTGTGTAAATCAGTGACATAGGCAATGCTGTATTCTCGCCAGATGACTTTATAGCCGATTGACTTTTGAGGACGATTGATTAATGCGGTTGTAATTTTGACATCATCTAGTTTCACAACCATACCTGGAGTGAGATTGTGAAATTGCAATTCGGATTGCATGACTTGTAAAGGGTAGGGAAAGTGCGGCTGAAGCATCTGATCACAGAGAGATTGTTTGATCGAAGCTCCATTAGAAGCGGCTGTCCCATAAACGTGGAAGCAGTTTTCTGGTAGAAAGGCGGGGGCAAAAAAGGGGAACCCTTGGATGCGATTTGATTGAGAGTTGGTAAAAAATAAATGAGCTTCTAAGGGACTTTGCAGTTCCAGCCAACTTTGTCCTAGTATGCGTAAGCCAGTACCTCCATCAAAAATTAAGCGTTTCCCATTGACTTGTATTTCTACACAGATCGTATTTCCGCCATAGCGGGTGGTGTTACTTGTTGGTGTGGGGATCAAACCCCTGACACCCCAAAATCTCACCACAAACGCTTGGTGTTGATGTTGAGTAAGTTCTTCAGTTACATCACTCTGATGAGGGAAAGGCTGAAATTTTGACATGTTTCGTGAAATTAGGTCTTACTGAGCAGATCATCGTAGTGCCGCACTTCCAACAGCCGGTTGTTTTCGTCCACGATGACAACAGTGGGAGAGCAGGTTTTTAACTCTTCAAGAGTCAATTGCCCGTAAGCCATTATAATCAAGCGATCGCCTGTAATGCCTAGACGTGCCGCAGCCCCATTTAGCTCGATTGCTCCTGAGTTAGCTGGAGCCGGGATCGCATAGGTGATGAAGCGCTCGCCATTGGTTACGTTCACAACGTGTACCTGCTCGTAGGGTAAAATGCCAGCTTTATCTAACAATACCTGATCGATACTGACACTACCCACGTAGTTGAGATTCGTCGCCGTGAGGGTACAGTTGTGAATTTTTGCCAAAAGGAGCGTGCGCTGCATTGGGGATCGATGCTCAATTATCAATTCTTAGTTTAAACAATAACTTACTTATTACTGTTTGCTAATGACTGATTGTTTTTCAGTATTTTCCACTGGATGCTTTAACGCACTGTTCTACCAAAGCCTGAACCTCATTGACATCCTTCCACCCTAGAATTTCCGTCACCTTTTTCTGTAAATTTTTATATGTTTTGAAAAACTCAGAGATTTCCTCTAAGCGGTGTGGTGCAACGTCTTTAAGGGATTTTACAGTAGCATAGCGCGGGTCATTTTTGGGAACACAAAGAATTTTTTCATCGCGATCGCCACCGTCAATCATCTCCAACATTCCAATAGGCCTTGCGGCGATCACACAGCCTGGAAAGGTTGGCTCGTCCATCATTACCATTCCATCTAGGGGATCGCCATCATCAGCCAGAGTATTGGGCACAAAGCCGTAGTCTAAAGGGTATTGTACTGAAGAATAAAGTACGCGGTCTAGAGCAAAAGCTTGCAGGTCCTTGTCATATTCGTATTTATTTTTGCTTCCACGGGTAATTTCGATGAGAACGTTGAGTATACCTGGTTCGGGCTGGGCTGGAATACGGGATAAGTCCACAATAAGTCTCCTAAGTTAACGGTGAAACTTGAAAAAGCTCCCGTGTAGAATTTTAGGCTAAGACGGACTCATCCCATAGTACTCAGTTCATTACAGTTAAATCCTCTTTTAAAAATATAGGAGGTAAATATAAGTAATTTAAATCACTTACATTGCCACCGAATGCTTGAAGTAGTAATTTCTGTTCAACGACATCTACCTTTAGATAGTCATTTCTGATTTCTCTCCTTCTTATGTTCTATACAACCAAATGCTAGCTGCAAGTTTTGTTCAATTTCCACTTGTCTGTAGGCTGTATAGAGGCGGCTGCTGGTTATTCTGCACGTTACTGTTAGAGTAGTGTGCTATAACAAACAGCGGTAGCGTCAGAGTTAACACAGCGATTATAGTTCCCACAATATCTGCCAACCTATGGGAATCTGTGTCGTTAGCGTTGGCAGATGGGGTATTTGAATTCATAATAAGGTGAAAGCTCATCACATTAGTGGTATTTCACTCTCTTGTAGAGAGCCTTCATAATATCTTAACTACTTTTTGAGCTTAAACTATCTACCTATAAATAATTTCAATCTTTTCTGAAAGTATGTATCAACTATTTAGAGCCAATCGAAACCAATAAAATTAGCATGTATAGCGAGCAGTAATCAGCAGTCAACTTTGAGGTGAATTGTATCAACTGTGTCTCTTAGTATATTGCCAAGAAATAAATGCCCGTGCCGTTTATGAGAGTGAAAGAGAGTCGTAGTCGTGCTCGTTTCGCGGAAGCTTCCACCCCCTAGACTTCGCGCTTGGGTTCTCCAATCCGTAATGCTAATTATTTTTATGGATCACTGTTACTGATTTCTGCTGATATTCGACTGGCTTGGGTTAAATACTTGAGGTATAACTGATATCATCATCTTCTATCTCATTCATCACTTTGTGGCTAATGCAGGCTGCATGCTTAACTCTTCCCCGTAATAAATACGTCCCATCTTAGCTAAGGGAATGGCATGAAAACTTATAATTTTATTGGAAATTATTTGTGAAACTGTAACGAGTTGTATTTTTTATACGACAACTGTCTCAAAATCTTTTAAAATCCATATTTTATTATTATTTATAATTCAATACTATTGTTGTAAACCGAGTTATCACTGAATAACTATCAGTGTTTTCAAGTGTTTGTCAGTAGTTTTACTGGAAATTAAATGAGATGAGCGAGAATATCTGGGGAAATGCGAGTTGTTTGACCGCAAACATACCTTTTTTGGCACATCATATCTACTTTTTACTCATTTCTCCTTTTGAGAGATGATTTCATCTATAGCAGTTGCCAGGTTTCTTAGGACATTAACTAATGAGAAAACACGGAAACCATCGGAGTTTCAAGCCTGCTCCCTGCTAGAATGCTATATTTGAACCGTAATCTTTGGATAAACAGCGTATGCAACAGAAAGTCTTACTTGCGGACAGAAGTTGCAAAGAGGAGCCAGCTCTTTTAAAAGTGTCTGCCGCGCTCTAGTGAGGAGCAACAATTTAAAATCCTCTGACTAAAAGTCGGGGGGATGTCAAAGACGAAAAAACCGCCACTAGATGAGGGCGGTTTGGTTAAGCAATCGGAGGGTACTTACAGCTTACTCTGGCAATTTTGGAATTTTTGTAGCAAAGTATGCATTTACTGTTAATGCAGCAAGTAAAGTAATCTTTCAGCATCTAGGCTATCAGCTTTCGACCTATATGACTGTAAAAGAGCGAGTTTTGTCTAAAAAAATTCTTTCATCGCTGATTGAGTAGCAGCACTTCGGGCGCTGATGCTTAGCTCAATAACCTTTACGATAGGCACTCATTGGTTCCTTAATAAACCTAATATAAAGATGTTTAAATGTAGACTTCATTACCCGAGGCATCCCAAAGTCAATAGGAATAAACTTATCTGGTAACTGCCAATCGTCGATTCGTAGTGAGTCGGGATGAACGTGAGGAAAGTGGATTGCTTCTAAGGTTGGACAAACTCCCAGTCTAAGAGCCGCAGCAACAGTGGGGACTTCTTCAGGTGGGACATTTAAGACGGATACCATTGCTCGATCCAAGGCAAATACATCTGATGATGCCCCTAAAATACCCAACGGACGTGGTTCACCGCCACTAGGACCGTTGCCTTCATGACCGATAATACCATCTAATATAGTTAAGTTAGGATGAATCGCCCTCGCAGTTTCAACCAACATCTCACCAAATCGGTTTGCGTCTTTCCCTGCTTCCATATGCCACCAAGCTTTCATCTTCCCAGGAACACAGCCAAACAAGTTTTTTACTCCTAAAGTCAGAACCAGTTGAGAATGGGATTTTACCTTGGGTAGATTAATGACGACATCTGCCTCCATTGCCTCTTTGCACAGCAGTAAGTGATTAAACTCTTCGCTGAGTGTCTGGTAACGCTTACCATTAAAGTCAATAATTGGAATTTTCAATTCTTCTAAAATGGGCAAGTAGCCATTTGCAACTGCGACTCCCTTGGCACTACCAAAAGCCGGACTATCTCCTAAAAACGGTTTTCCACCAGCCTCAATCACCATTTTGGCAACTGCATAAACTAGTTCCGAGCGGGTAGTACACTCTTTATTAGGACGCGCTCCTGTGAGTAGATTGGGTTTGAGTAAGACACGATCTCCTCTATTGACAAACGCTGCCATTCCCCCCAAAGGTTCTAATAGCGTTTCTAAAGATTCTTGAAGTGGCTTCTGTGCGTAGGAATTAGCCCGAATTAAGCTGACGGATGGTTTTTGAGCCTGCATAAAAAGTTAATTGTTGATTGTTCTATTAACAATCAACAATTAACCTTTTAGCAATCCCCCATCAAGTCAGGGGTACAATTAAACTCATTTGTTCTAGGTTCAGTACTTTGGCTAATTCTGCTTCACTCATAAATCCTCGCTCTAAGACAATCTGCCGTAGTGACTTGCCTGTTTCTAAAGATTCCTTTGCTACAGCAGCTGCATTCAAATAGCCAATGTGAGGATTTAATGCTGTTACTAACGCTAGACTGCCTTCGGCATATGCCAAACAACGTTCTCGAACAGGGGTAATTCCCTTGATGCAGCGATCGGTAAGTGTAGTAATCGTATTACCCATAATTTCAATACTGTGAATGAGGTTATAGGCTATGAGAGGCATCATCACATTCAATTCTAATTGTCCTGCTTGTGCAGCCAAGGCGATCGCACTATCGTAACCCATAACCTGAAAACACACCATTGATGTCATCTCTGCCATCACCGGGTTGTACTTCCCTGGCATAATTGAGGAACCTGGTTGAACAGGTGGGAGTTGAATTTCTTTGAAGCCAGTTTTTGGTCCTGAATCCATCAGTCGCAAGTCATGAGATACTTTAACGAGATCTTGAGCTAAATTGCGTAAAGCACCTGAAACATTGACAAACGGAGCCATGCTCTGCATTGCTGCCATCAGGTGGGGTGCAGGTTCTAAGGGACAATGAATTAAATCTGAGATCGTTTCTACCACGCGGGCACGATACTGGGGATGGGTGTTTAATCCTGTCCCGACTGCACTACCTCCCAAACCTAGTACCATTAAGTCAGAAGACGCAGTATATATCCTGTTTTGATGTTCTATGAGGATCTGCGCCCAAGCGCGAAAATTCTCACCCAATAGTACGGGTACAGCGTCTTGCATATGAGTTCTGCCAGATCTCACAACATCTTGGAATTCTGTTGCTTTTTCCTCTAATACCCCTATTGCTTTTTCTAAAGCTGGGTGGAGTGTCTTTAACAATGCCAATAAGCCACCAACCCGAATTGCAGTGGGAATGACATCATTGGTAGACTGTCCATAGTTAACGTGATCGTTGGGACTAATGCGCTTATAATTGCCTTTTTCATCACCCAGAATTTCTAAAGCACGATTTGATAGCACTTCGTTGACATTCATGTGGTGGGATGTGCCAGCACCGGCTTGATAAACATCGACGACAAACTGATCGCGGAACTTTCCCGCTAACACTTCATCCGCCGCTTGCACAATGGCATCGCTAATGTCTTGGGGAATACACCCCAGTTCACCATTAACGATTGCTGTCGCTTTTTTTATAAATACACAGGCATCTACGTAAGTAGCTAAAGGCTTAATACCACTTACAGGGAAGTTTTCCATTGCCCGCAACGTTTGAATACCGTAGTAAGCGCTGCTAGGAATTTGGCGATCGCCCATCGAATCTTGTTCTGTTCTCACCTGGAAATTTGTTTGTGAAGTCATAGCAATTTTGGATTTGGGATTTTAGATCATGGAATTGGGGATACTTCTTTAAACCATTCAATTGATGCAATCCACAACTAACCCAACAAGAGTGAAAATTTTGTCTTGGAAAAATGTATTGGGTAGAGTGTCATGATAGGCAATTATACAGATTTGAAATTTATCCTAAATTCGGGCATCCAAAATTCTATGACTTTACCTAACTGGATTACTTTCTCCCGCCTTGTGGGACTGCCATTTCTGCTTTATGGTTTACATAACCCGACAACTCAAGCTAGGTGGGTATGTTTAGTTATTTTTCTTGTTGCCGCGCTGACTGATTGGTTGGACGGCTATTTAGCGCGGAAACTCAACCAAATTAGCGAATTAGGTAAATTTCTCGATCCGTTGGTAGATAAATTGCTTGTACTAGCACCGTTACTGGCTTTGATTGAACTGAGACAGGTTCCTGCGTGGGGAGTGTTTCTGATTTTAGCGCGAGAGTTAGCGATCGCAGGTTGGCGAGTCAGTCAAACGAATATTACGGGTGCCAATATTTGGGGCAAACTCAAAACTGTCAGTCAGATATTCGCGATCGCACTTTTGATTGCACCATTACCTGGGTGGCAATTATTATCGCTGATTGCCTTTTGGATTTCTGTCGCTCTCACACTCCTAAGTGGCGGTATCTACCTTTTGCCTCAACAGAGTAGTATTCTTAACACAAAAGAAGTAAATAAATAAGGATGATTCTCTCTTCAAAGTCATCGAGAGCGTTAGGGAAGCATTTGAATGGGAGCGCGTTTCTGTTATTTTGGCTTCACGACTAACACTGAACAAGGAGCTTCTGCCACCACTTCACTACTCACAGAACCTTGAACAATGCGGTTCATACCAGTTAACTCGCGACTGCCGATGACGATTAAATCAGCTTTGTGAATATTAGCAAGGCGAATAATTTCTTGAGGTGGATCGCCTGTTACCATTTCTAATTGACTTTTAACAGATAATTGGGCTTGGTAGTCTTGCAGTTGCTTTTCCACTTGCATTGAAGATAATGCTGGCAACTCCGGGTTAGGGCGATCAGCAGGTAGATCGATTTGTGATGGCGTCAGAAGTACATGGCAAAGTATAACCGTGCTATCTTGATTTAGTAACAATTGCTGCACAGTTTGTATAACTCTATCTGTAATTTCCGAATCGTCCAGAGCTACCAAGATAGTCTTTAGCACGTATGTTATGTCCTCAAGAGAATTTCTGAAATCAAAAATCAAGTATTGGTAATTAGTAATTGGGAATAGAGAAAAAGGACTTTGATTCTCACAATTCTTTAACAATTGTCTTCCGCATTACCTATTAACCATCACCCATCACCCACTTCTTTTTGAATGCGGCGTCTGACTGAATCGGCATGGAAAGGTAAGCCTTCAACTGTTGCTAGCACGTCAATTGCATCAGCCATTTTTTCCAGTGCAGTTTGGGAGTATTGAATTATACTAGAGTACTTCAAAAAAGTTTCGACTCCTAATGCAGATGCATAGCGAGCAGCACCAGAAGTCGGCAAGATATGATTTGGTCCTGCTAGATAGTCTCCTACAGCTTCAGGGGTAGAATAACCTAAGAAAATAGCACCAGCATGGCGAATTTTTGGTAGTAGTTCCCAAGGATCTTCGACTTCCAACTCTAAATGTTCTGGGGCAAACTCATTTGAGAGTTCTGCTGCTGCTTCCAAGGATTCAACAATGACAATCAAGCCGTAGTGCGCGATCGCTTTTTCTGTGAGAGTGCGCCTGGGGTGATCTATTAACTGTCTTTGTACCGCGATTTGCACGTTCATAGCCAATCCCGCATGTGTAGTCAACAAAATTGCTGCTGCCATCGGATCATTTTCTGCTTGTGCCAGCATATCGGCGGCAATATAGACGGGATTTGCTGTCTGGTCGGCGATAATTATCACTTCGCTTGGTCCTGCTAAGCAATCAATGCCTACAGTGCCGTAGACAAGTTTTTTTGCCAATGTCACATAAATATTCCCTGGTCCAGTGATAACATTAACTTTAGGAATAGTTTCTGTACCGTAGGCTAAGGCGGCGATCGCTTGTGCACCTCCGACACGATAAATTTCTTGTAAGCCAGCTTCTTGGGCAGCGACTAAGACTGCTGGATTGATTGATTTATCTTTTCCTGGTGGCGTTACCATCACCACACGCGGCACACCAGCTATAGTCGCGGGAATTGCATTCATTAACACTGTACTTGGATAAGAGGCTCTACCGCCGGGTACATATATTCCTGCCCTGTCTACAGGCGTATAGCGCTTGCCAAGCACGACATCATCATCGCCAAAGTGTACCCAATTTTTGGGAACTCGCTGGCGGTGAAATGCTTCTATTTGGCGATGAGCCAACCGAATTGCCTCAAGCAACTCTTTTGACACTTGCTGGTAAGCTGCATCTAGTTCTGCTCCGGTAACACGCAGATCAACTGCATTCAAGGAAAGTTTGTCAAATTCGGTTGTGTAGTGCAATACAGCTTTATCGCCTTGGCGCTTTACTGCTAGCAACACTTCCCGCACTGTTGCTTCTTTATGAAGCGTCTGTTCGTCATTGGTGCGATCGCAGATCCGTTGTAGTTCAGGTCTAACGTCTGCCTGCTGAGTTATGATTCGCAGCATGGAGTAAGGACAATGCCAAATGAAAGAAAATTCTGTTTTGTGGAGAACTTAAGAACACTTCAAACCCCAAAAAGGCGCAAAGCGTTCCTTGAACTCTCCTCTCTAGCTTAACCGCATTTTTTTGATACTCCCATGGCTTTGTACATCTAGTAGAGCACAGGCTTTAGGAGACGAAAGTTGCGAGAGTCTTAGTGCAGCGTAGCGCGGACTTAAAAATTCGTCGGGAGGAAAGTTAAACGCCCTCCCAAGCATCGGCAGAGGGCAGCTATGTATCCTCATAAATAAATTTAGAGGATTTAATTTGGACACCGTATTCGCGGAACGCTACGCGGATCGAAATACATTTTTATTTTGTTTTTCCTAAATAAATTTAGAGGCTACAAAACCAATGCTAAAGGGAAAATAAATTTCTCCCTTCTGCCCTCTGCCCTCTGCATAGCTGCCTTTCTTTGGTGATTCTTTTTATTCATTTTTTAGCTTATCGCCTTATTATAAAGCATTTTCCAACTGTGAAACACGTGCAAGTAGAGGGTTTTGATTAAATACTTTGAGAAGAAATTCTCAGATGAGGATGACAAATCCCGCTTGTCTTGAAAAGCATTGTGAAATATATTTACGACTTTTTCGGGTGGGGAATGAAAAAAGTTAAGAGTGAGGATAAATAAATTTATTTATCCTCACTCCAGTACAGGTATGTTTGATTTGATCTTTATAGAAGTCGATGTGAGTGTTAATTAAACAATAAATAGAAGAAAGGCAGAGGGCAGAGGGCAGATGGCAGAAGGAAGATGTGTTTTTTTAGACTTTTTAATCCCTCTGCTCTTTGTCAAAGCCACCACAATTTGGGTCCAAGCCCATACCGCAGGTTGGTAGTCTCTAATCAATGGAGGTTCAAGCCCTCATTGTATTGTCTTATACCTTCAGCATAGCTGCCTTTCTTTTTGATACACTCATCCTTTACTCATCGTCTTCGTCGAAATCTTCATCGTCGTCTTCGTCGAAATCCTCCTCAGAAGCAAAATCATCAATTTCATCAGCAATTAAATCGTCATCTTCATCCAAAACCGCATCGGAGCGGGTATCATATCCAGATTCCGTCAGGGATGGAGAATCCAAGTTATATGCCCGTGCCGTGCGATCATCTAGAACCATTTCTAGTGGATCGTCAACTTCATCCAAGACACTGCTGGTGAGATCCGCACTGTACTCATCGATCGCACCCGGTTCTTCATAAGCATTAAACCCGGTTCCAGCAGGAATCAATCGTCCGATAATCACGTTTTCTTTCAAACCGCGTAGCCAATCTGACTTACCTTCAATTGCCGCTTCTGTCAAGACCCTTGTGGTTTCTTGGAAGGAGGCAGCGGAAATAAAGCTATCAGTATTCAACGAGGCTTTGGTTATCCCTAGCAAAACGGGGGTGTACTGTGCTCTGGCACCACCTGTAATTGCCATTGCTTCGTTCACCTGTTCGACTTGGCGCAACTCTACCAATTCTCCAGGAAGCATACTGGTATCACCACCATCGTCAATTCGGACTTTGGACGTCATCTGCCGGACGATGACTTCGATGTGCTTGTCAGCAATATCAATACCTTGAGATTGATAAACCAACTGGACTTCGTTTACCAAGAAAGTTTGTACTTTTTGCAAAGCGTGATTAGCACAGGCATACATCCCATCCTCAGAACCAAGATTGAAGAAGACTTCCAAAATTTCGTGCGGATTGGCAGGCCCATCGGTGAGGTTTTGTCCGGCCGTGACAAGCGACCCATCGGGAACCACAAGATTTTGTCCAGGTCCCAATGGATAATCTGTGACGACACCGTTGTTTTCCACAATCTTGGCGGCGATCGCCTCATCGCCATCCCCGTAGACGACTTTAACTTCCCCAGAACGACGCACCAGAATACAGGCTTCTTTTGGCTTACGAGCTTCCAAAAGTTCCTCAATTCTCGGCAAACCTTGAATAATATCCCCAGTCTTCGCTCGTTCAAACACGAGTAACACTAAGTTATCACCCCGCTGTACCAAATCCCCATCTTCGATCTGTAAGATCGCTCCCGGACTAACTCGGTAAGGGCGACCGATGCGGATTGTTACTGACCATGAGGGAGAAGAGGCAAGGGCTGTGTCCCCGGACGCAGCTTCAGGAGATCCTTGAGCATCTTTCTTAACTCCCATCACTATGCCAGATTGTTCGGCCTTAACTCCATTGCCAATTTCTGTACTTTCAACGAGCAAGTCGCCTGGTCGGACCTTTGGTTGGACGGTGGTTGTCAAGGTCACAAGGTCTGTTGTGCGCAATACCAAACAACGACGGACGGCTTCGGTGCCTTTTTGCAAGCCTCGGACGGTACCGCCTTCTTTACACAAGATTTGGGTGCGGGCAACAACTGAGCCTGGAGCGATGGTCATGCCATCTTCAACTGCGAGAGTTGTTTCGGTACTACCTTGAGTGGCGTCGGCGGTGATGTCTCGACGTACGACTAAAGACTCCAAAATCACTAGTTGCAAGCGATTTACCTCGGGGTCATTCACGTCTTGCACCAATTCAATATCGGCAGCTAAGGGGGAAGCATTGTGGTCTTCCGCTTCGGAGTCAATTTCCAATACCAATTGAGTACGGAGCAGTTCGACCCCTTCCACTGTCTTCACGCGCTCGGAATCTTTGTAGGGTAGTCTTTGTACGGCTCTTAACTCAATTGAGCGTCCGGTTTGCTGGCTAACCGATGTTGTCGATGGCACATCTGGATGACTGGGAACGGGGAATTCTACCACCGGACGGGAAAGCAGTGCGGGACCTTCTGGAGACTCTACGTACTCGATGTAGCGTAACTCGGTCATCACTTGCCCCATAAACTCTTCTCCGGGTTGGACAAAGGTTGCATCTTTGCCCATCACTGATTCGGGATCGTCTGCCATCATCAACTCCCCAGGCTTAATCACGACTTCCCGAAGAATGTCGTTTTTCTGGGTGACTTCTACGACACCATTGTTTTGACAGAAGATATCTTTGACGACTTCTGTGCCGGCTTCGACATACTGACCATCTTCTACCAACAGCAAGGAAATGTCTTTATTGACTTCGTGGGTTTCTTCGGGAATCCATAACAAGCTGCCACCTGTCACGACTTCATAACCGAGCTTTGCCTTGCCTTTCTTCTGGACTTCCACACCGGCATATTTGAGCAATCCACCTGTGACAGTGCGGTAGCGATCGTCAATCAACTCTGCTACTACCTGACCGTTTTGGACTTTAGTACCGGGAGTCGCTCTGAGATTAAAGACTTGGTTATTGCCGGTGGAGACTAAGTAATTGTTTCGTCCTTGAGAACTTTGGACGGTGACGGTGGCTTGATCTAACACCACAGAAGCGGTAATAATCTCAATTTCCCGCGTTCCCTTACCGGGAGTCGCTTCCGGCAAACGGACAACACCACCATGAACGGTTGTGAGCTTGGTTTCTGCCAAAACACCGTTGGTCTCAATCGCATCGCCATCTTTGACAATCAATTCCGCCCCCGGTGGCAAATTATACACTTCTCCGGAGAGAATCCAAATCAAACCACCCCGTGCGGCTGTCGTGGTAGTATTACCTTGACGGTCGGTTTTTTGTTCCGCGACGACATCGGCAAATCTGACTTCTCCGGCTAAATCGGAAGCCACATCTTTGACAGCTTTTTCCGTATTAGTACGGGTTGTACGACCACCTAGGGCAACTTCAGCAATCAGTTGACCCTGTTTAACCTGCTGCCCGTTAAAAATATAGAGAGTGGAACCTTGGGTAACGGCAATTTCTCTCTTTACAGAATCGCCCGACTCGGAAGTCGGCTCTAAAATCAGAGTATCGTTAGCCTCAACAAATAAAGCATCTTCCCCATGGCGCGTCCGGAATGGTCGAGTTTTGACCTTTTTGGGAATGCGAATTGTGCCATCGATTTCCGAGCGCACTTGTCTAGCGACTTCGCCTGTAAATACACCACCCGTGTGGAACGTCCGCATGGTGAGCTGGGTTCCCGGTTCGCCGATGCTTTGGGCAGCAATAATCCCCACCGCTTCGCCCAAATCCACCATTTTCGCATGTGCCAAACTCCAACCGTAGCAGTGTTGGCAAACTGAACGCGCCGCTTCACAAGTAAGAGGACTGCGCACAATCACTTCTTTAACGCCTGCTTTTTCAATTTGCTTTGACAACTCCTCAAACATCGGAGTATTACGTGCGGCGATCAACTCTTTTGTTTTCGGGTGTACCACATCCACATTCACAACTCGTCCGTACAAGCGTGTGCCGATGGGAATCAAAACTTTTTCCCCTTCAGTCATCGAGCGGATGGGAATTCCCCGAGTCGTGCCACAGTCAAATTCCCGAATAATCACATCCTGGGACACATCCACCAGACGGCGCGTCAGATAACCTGAGTCAGCTGTTCTTAAAGCCGTATCGACCAATCCTTTGCGAGCACCGTAAGAAGAGATAATGTATTCGGTTACCGTCAGCCCTTCACGGAAGTTGGTTTTAATCGGTAAATCGATAATTTCACCTTGTGGATCTGCCATCAATCCCCGCATGCCCACCAACTGCCGGACTTGAGAGATGTTACCCCTCGCGCCGGAGTTTTGCATCATGTATACCGAATTCAGGGGATCAGTTTTCTCAAAGTGGTTGACAACTTCATCTTTGAGAGCTTCTGAAGTTCCGTTCCAAGTGTCAATTACTTTTTGAAAGCGTTCTACTTCCGTAATTTCTCCCCTTTGATAGCGGCTTTCAGTAGCACGTATTTCTGCTTCAGCTGCTTCCAGGAGCGCCCGCTTGGTTGGTGGCACCATCAAGTCATCAATACTGATGGAAACTCCACCCTTAGTGGCATAGCGAAATCCCAAATCTTTCAATTTGTCCGCCATCACCGCCGTCCGCGCTGTACCGCAATTTGTAAATGCCCAGGAAATTAAATTTCTCAGTTGACTTTTGCCAACTACACGATTCCGAAAAATGAGTTTTTCAGTCATTTGTCAATTGTGGGTTGTGGGTTGTTGATGGATGATAGTTGATTGTTGGTTGTTGATTGTGAATTGTTTATTGTTGGTTGTTGCTATTAACAATTAACAATTAACCATCAACCATCAACTCGCTAACGCTTCATGAATCGCCTTATTGTAAATAACGCGACCAGGGGTTGTGCGGATGTACTGAGAGAGTAAATTCCCCTGAGCATCTTCTCTGACGCGGCGGAATTTATAAAGCAACGTCCTTGAGCCGTCGCTGTTTTCTTCTACTTGTAATGGTTCTGCATCTGGTTTATCGGTTTCAACTTCGCCATCAAACCGCACGTAGATATAAGCGTGGAGTTCCACTTGCTGCTGCTCGTAAGCCATAATGGCATCATCAAGTGAAGAAAAGTAAAGCCCTGCTCCCTTTGTTGCTTTGGGATTTTCTGCAGTTAAGTAGTATGTTCCCAATACCATGTCTTGGCTGGGTGTAATGATTGGTCTGCCGGTAGCTGGTGACAAAATGTTGTTAGAGGCAAGCATCAATAAGCGTGCTTCCGCCTGACTTTCCAATGAGAGTGGGACGTGTACCGCCATCTGATCGCCGTCAAAGTCAGCGTTAAATGCCGGACAAACCAGTGGGTGCAGTTGAATTGCTCTTCCTTCCACCAAAATTGGTTCAAAAGCTTGAATTCCCAAGCGATGCAGTGTTGGCGCACGGTTGAGCATCACTGGATGCCCTTCAATGACTTCTTCAAGAACATCCCAAACACTTGGATCGGAACGCGAGATCAGCTTTTTCGCCGCTTTGATGTTATTCACCATGCCACTACGGATCAGGCGATTGATCACAAACGGTTGAAATAACTCAATCGCCATTTCACGCGGCAACCCGCATTGGTGGATGTGGAGTTTTGGTCCCACAACAATCACACTCCGTCCGGAGTAGTCTACACGTTTACCCAGCAAGTTTTGCCGGAAACGTCCTTGTTTACCCTCAATAATGTCCGACAGAGATTTTAGTGGTCGGTTATTTGCGCCGACAACCGTTCGTCCCCGACGTCCGTTGTCGATTAAAGCATCCACAGCTTCTTGCAGCATCCGCTTTTCATTGCGGACGATAATCTCTGGAGCCAAAATTTCTTGGAGGCGTGCCAAACGATTGTTGCGGTTGATCACTCGCCGATACAAATCGTTTAAATCGCTTGTCGCAAAACGTCCGCCATCCAATTGCACCATCGGACGCAAATCTGGAGGAATTACGGGAATGACACTCATCACCATCCACTCCGGTTTGGAACCTGTGGCAATAAAGTTGTCAATGACTCGCAGTCGCTTGATCAGCTTTGCCCGTTTTTGACCTTTAGCAGTGGTAATTTCTTCCCGTAGGCTTTCCGCTTCCTGCTCTAATTTAATGTCGGCTAACAACCGCAGCAGTGCCTCAGCACCAATACCCACTTCGACTCCCTGCAATTGAGAATCTTCACTGTAAATTTGGTCTTCTATTTCCAGCCACTGGTCTTCACTCAGTAACTGTTTATACGTTAGAGTTTCAGCATTCCCAGGACTAAGAACAACATAAGAGTTGAAATAAACAATTTGCTCCACATCTCGTAATGGCATATCCAGCAAGATGGCAATATAGCTGGGAATACCTTTGAGATACCAAACGTGAGCAACAGGTGCCGCCAGTTTTATATAACCCATGCGGTGGCGGCGGACTCTTGATTCGGTCACCTCTACCCCACAGCGTTCGCAAACAATTCCGCGATGGCGTACTCTTTTATACTTACCGCAGTGACATTCCCAATCTTTCGCCGGACCAAAAATGCGCTCGCAGAACAAGCCATCCATCTCCGGCTTCAATGTGCGGTAATTAATTGTTTCCGGCTTGGTGACTTCCCCCACAAGCTGACCGTTAGGTAAAGTTCTTTCACCCCACTGACGAATACGTTCGGGCGATGCCAAGCCGATTTTTACGTAGTCAAACTGATTGGTTTGGGCGGTTCTCATCTGTTGAAGTAAAAAGTAAAAAGTAAAAAGAAAGAAGTTAAAAGAAAGAAGTCAAAAGTCAAAAGTTAACGAGCAAGAATTTTAACTTTTAACTTTTAACTTTTTACTCTTCTTCGCTCGAATCGCGGGTCAGAGATTCATAAGTTGGACGTGAAGGTGTGCGGCGGGCTGATTGATCTGCCATCAAATCGACTTCCACATCTAAAGAACTACCGTCTGTTTGTGTTTCGACCTTATGGACGGCGATATCCAAGCCCAACGATTGCAGTTCTCGCATCAACACTTTAAAAGATTCTGGCGTACCGGGTCTGGGAATTGCCTTGCCTTTAACGATCGCATTGAGCGCTTCATTCCGTCCCTGCATATCATCTGATTTGACTGTCAGCAATTCCTGCAAAGTGTAGGCGGCACCGAAGGCTTCCAGTGCCCACACTTCCATTTCCCCAAACCGCTGACCGCCTTGCTGTGCTTTACCTCCCAAGGGTTGTTGGGTGACGAGTGAGTAGGGACCTGTGGAGCGGGCGTGGATTTTGTCGTCCACCAAGTGCACCAGCTTCAACATGTAGGCAACACCTATAGTTACGGGTCTGTCAAAGGGTTCGCCCGTGCGACCGTCGTAGACCATAATTTTCCCTGGTTGTTCTGGGTTGTACACCCAGTCTTTGCCTGTTTCCTCCCTTGCTTCCACTAACTTGCCATGCACGATGGACCGCGATGATTCTTCACCGTACATTTCATCAAAAGGTGTCAGCTTAAACCGCACTCCTAAATGGTGACCTGCCCAACCCAACAAACATTCAAACACTTGTCCGACGTTCATCCGGCTGGGTACACCCAAGGGATTCAGGACAATATCCACGGGTGAACCATCTGGCAAATACGGCATATCTTCTATCGGCAAAATCCGGGAAATAATCCCCTTATTACCGTGGCGTCCTGCCATTTTGTCGCCGACTTGGATTTTTCGTTTCTGGGCGACGTACACCCGCACCACCATATTTGCTCCTGGTGGCAGTTCATCACCTTGTTCGCGGGTAAACAAACGCACATCAACCACACGTCCCTTTTCCCCGTTGGGTACGCGCAGAGAGTTGTCTCGTACATCCCGCGCTTTTTCTCCGAAGATTGCCCGCAACAGTTTTTCTTCTGGTGGCTGGTCAGATTCACCTTTTGGTGTCACTTTTCCTACGAGAATATCACCCGCGTCCACCCAAGCACCAATGCGGATAATTCCTTGTTCGTCCAACTGTCGCAAAGCATCTTCCCCGACGTTGGGAATTTCTCTGGTAATTTCTTCTGGTCCCAACTTGGTTTGTCTGGCTTCAATTTCATATTTTTCGATGTGAATTGAAGTGTAGACATCTTCTTGCACCAGTTTTTCGCTGATTAGAATGGCGTCTTCGTAGTTGTAACCTTCCCAAGGCATGTAGGCAACGACGATATTCTGTCCCAGTGCCAGTTCTCCACCTTCTGTTGAAGAACCGTCAGCTAGCACCTGACCTGCTACAACTCGTTCACCCACGCGCACCAACGGTTTTTGGTTAAGACAGGTGTCTTGGTTCGAGCGCTGGTACTTGGAGATTTTGTACTTAATTTCTGATGTATTCGGTTTCGGTCTGACACGAATTTCGGTGGCATCCACGTAAGTGACATCACCCTCAGTACGGGAGATAATCACCATCCCAGAGTCTCTTGCTCCTTGTGCTTCCAAACCAGTTCCTACCAAAGGACGCTCCGGCTTCAACAAGGGAACTGCCTGCCTTTGCATGTTCGATCCCATCAGCGCCCGGTTAGCATCATCATGCTCCAAGAAGGGAATCATGCTGGTAGCTACCGATACAATTTGTACTGGGGAAACTGCGATATAGTCTACTTGTTCTGGCGTTGTGGTGGAAAATTCCTGACGGTAACGCACTGGCACTTGCGGTCCGACCAGGTAGCCGTTTTCGTCCGTAGGCGCATCTCCTGCCGCCACCCGCAGATCGTCTTCTTCATCTGCCGTCATATAGGCCGGCGCAATGTCATACCGCACAAACCCATTTTCTACAGGTCTAAATGGCGTTTCAAGGAAGCCATATGAGTTGACCCGAGCATGAGTTGCAAGGGAACCAATCAAACCGGCGTTGGGACCTTCCGGTGTTTCAATCGGGCAAATGCGACCGTAGTGACTAGGATGAATATCCCGTACCGCAAATCCTGCGCGTTCGCGGGTTAATCCACCGGGACCTAAGGCTGAAAGACGGCGTTTGTGAGTCAGTTCCGCCAAAGGATTGGTTTGATCCATAAATTGCGACAACTGCGATGAACCAAAAAATTCTTTAATTGCCGCTACCAATGGTTTGGGGTTCACCAATGACGCAGGAGTCAGCACTTCAGCATCCGATACAGTCATCCGTTCGCGAATAATCCGCTCCAACCTGTTTAAACCCACGCGCACCTGGTTTTGCAGCAACTCACCAACGCTTCTTACCCGTCTGTTGCCCAAGTGGTCGATGTCGTCGGTATTGCCAATGTCATATTCCAGGTTGATTAAGTAGTCTACTGCTGCTAATATATCCACAGAAGTCAATACTCTTGTCGGTTCTGGAACTTGCAGGCGCAACTTTTTATTGAGCTTGTAACGTCCCACACGTCCCAAATCGTAGCGTTTGGGATCAAAGAAACGTGAGTCTAAAAGTTGTTGTCCGCCCAAGACTGTAGGTGGTTCACCGGGACGCAGTTTGCGGTACAGCTCCATCAGTGCTTCTTCTTCGGAGAACTGCCCTTCTTTTTCAATGGTTTTCTGGAAATACTCTGGATGGCGCAACGCATCAAATATTTCGTTGTCAGACAACGATAGCGCTTTCAGCAGTACTTGTGCTGATAGTTTGCGGGTTTTGTCAATCCGCACCCACACCAAGTCGTTTCTGTCGGTTTCAAATTTCAACCACGCTCCCCGGTTGGGTATTAAGCTCGCTGAATAGGTCCGCCGTCCGTTTTTGTCAATTTCTGATTTATAGTAAACTCCAGGACTGCGCACGATTTGGTTGACAATCACACGCTCGGCACCGTTAATAATAAATGTGCCGCGATCTGTCATCAAAGGTAAATCGCCAATAAAGACTTCTTGCTCTTTGATTTCCCCGGTTTCTTTGTTGATTAAGCGTGTCGGTACGTACATTTGTACGGCGTAAGTACTATCCCTCCGTTTCGCTTCATCAACACCATACTTAGGCTCCTTGAGTTTGTAGTTTTGACCCAAAAAGTGCAGTTCAAGTTTGCCAGTATAGTCTGTAATCGGACTAAAGGAGTTCAATTCTTCTATCAGCCCTTCTTCTAAAAACCACCGGAAACTAGCCCGCTGGATTTCTATTAAGTCGGGCAACAAAAAGGCGGGTTCCATAATTGTTTCGTTAGTCATGCCTCTACCTTTGTTATCCTGGTTAAACTTGTCTCTTGTGTGGGTTCTCCTAACACCACCTGCGCTATAAGTGCAGGTATAATAGGCAAATGGAGCTATTAAAACTAGAAATAAGGATTTTGGCAAGGGGGTAATTCCCTTTTCTTAGGGAAAAATTACCAAAATCAACTAGCTATCGACATTTGTCTATTACGAATGGTGAAGCTTTTCGGGAATAAGTTTTGTTTTGATCGCAATCCCCCTTCAACAAAGACTTACACTTAGTGTTTCTTTTCGGCAATCCGAGTGTTTCTACCTAAAGGAATATTATCCTCAAGACTCAGGAGGATTATTGGCTTTGTATCTGTATGACTTGAGATATGGTGGGTGGCGGTCGCAAGGTAATGACGTCTAATAATTTTGTTATAGGTAAAAAATGAAGCTCTGTCTTTTTGCTATCTAACTCAAAAAACGTGGAAAAAGGTAGTTCTAGATTTCATACAACTACTTGACGGATATAGCGCGTTATGATTGAGCGATCACATCTTTAAATATTATGACGCAAGCAAAGCTTTTTTAGACGAGATAATACCATATTTTTTGCCCAAATCAAGTTTTTTTTGTCAACAAACCCCAATGTGCAGATCACAACGCACTTTATAGTGATAAACCGAAGAGTTCACAAGCATTTTGGGTTGTCACAGAGGCGATCGCCTCTACAGTTTCCCCCCGCAGGTGAGCAACTTTTTCAGCTACATAACGAACGTATGCAGGTTCATTGCGCCGTTCTCCACGTTTGGGGACTGGCGCAAGGAAAGGGCAGTCTGTTTCAATCAACAGACGATCGCTTCTCACCGTAGCTGCCGACGCTTGAATTTGAACAGCGTTTTTAAAAGTCACAGTGCCACTAAAGCTAATGTAAAAGCCCAAATCAACAAACCATGATGTTTCTTCTGGCGTTCCACCCCAACAGTGCATGACACCCCGAACTTTTTCTCCTTTGAGGTTTTTCCATTTTTGTAATACTTCCCTTACCTGTGCCGTAGCATTGCGACAATGGATAATCACTGGCAGGTTTAGTTCGGTGGCGATCGCCAACTGTGCCTCAAACACCACAATTTGTTGCTCGCAGTTATCTGCTTTGTAAAAATCCAACCCCATTTCTCCAATTGCCACCACTTTAGAGTCAGAACCAGCCAAAGACATGATTTGCTCTGCTGTCTGATTATTCCATTGTTCTGCGTCTAAAGGATGCAAACCTACAGCAAAGCTGAGTTCGGGAAATCGGTGAGCTAACTCTTGAATGCTGGCAAATTCTGATGGTTCCACACAGGAATGCACTAAACGTACTACACCTGCTTCAAGCCATCTTGATCGCACTGTCTCTAAATCTTGCTGGAAACCGTCAAAGTTGATATGAACGTGGGTATCTATCAGCTGCATTCTTTGTCCTTTGTCAGTTTACGCTCTCGTATACTACGAAGCTATCAGCTTTCTGCCCCAATCAAACACTTTGCCGTATAGTAGGCGAAACAATTAAAGATTCATTCCTCAATTTTGGGCGGCAAATTTGCAGTTGACGAAGGAGCGAGTGATCGCTCTCAAGTCTTTACTTAACGACAAATGACTCACAACTCATGACTATTGTGCCGTTGCTGCGGGTTGTGTATGAGCTTTTAGCTTTTTGGCTAATCTCGACTTTTTCCTAGCTCCAGTATTGGGATGCAATACTCCCCGCTTCACAGCTTTATCAATCTTGCTGTAAGCCTCCGACATATGAGCAAGTGCTTCCTGCTGTAATTCCGGACTCGGATTTGCTGCATAGGTTTCAACAGCAGCTAGGGATTTCTTCATCAGAGTTTTCACTGCTGATTTGTAAGATTTGTTCCTCAGTCGATTGCGTTCCGCAATTTTCGCACGCTTGAGAGCAGACTTTGTATTCGCCACAGTCAATTCCAGTAATAATATTTTTTGCACACACTACTAGATTTCCTAATATAGCATCCTTCTTGCTAAATATTAGGCTTCAGGCAAAAAATTTTCCCAGAAGTTTTTCATTCAACATCTGGGCTATGCTAAATTTTCATAGACTGAACAGCCACTAAATGAAGAGCCAATCCTACCTATGAGGAGCGTTGACACTATAGCAGCTATGAATTTCATATAGCCACATTATAACGTAGACACACCTCTGGCAACCTGATTCCGCGCCACTAATTATCAAAATTACCTTGTGAAGATTTGTTAAGTAAACGCTCAACAGTAGTCATAATGAATCGCATTTACCTTTTTGGGCTAAATTTTACCTACATTTATAGAATTGGCACTTCGATGTCGGCTTGGCGGGTAATGGTAACAAGAAGCTTCAACTAAATTCGGCGAAGCCGCTACATTTTTCTTTGCTCAAAAACGGACAACCGTCTTCGTGAAGTCTGCCGGGAGGAAGCTTCTGGTAGGCTCGCTTCACATTTTTAGGGGTTTGATATGTTATGTTGTTGAGAATGTCGCAAAGTTCGCCGGACAGAATCCTCACAGTAGGCTCACGAGTGCGGGTTTATTGACGCACTCCAGTGCTAAGGAGAGTACTCTCGCTCTTCGAGTTTTGCCTAAAAATGCTCCCTATCAAATTGACACCTAAAAAATGGGGCAGGCTTTATCCCCACTAATTAGTGTGGCAACCAAACAGATCGACAAAACAAGCCTGCCCCATTTTTTCTCGTTTACGTCTGGAGATCATCGTTTGAGCGTGACGATTTTGGATCTCTGTTGTCCGTTGAGTGTAACTGTGTTCATCCCAGCCCCTACTTCCGTGCGAAGTCTCCTCTATCTATCCCAAATACCTGTAAAAGTTGATTTCCTCCTTGCTGAAACTCATAGGGTACTTGTCTAATCTCGACTAAGTAACCTTGAGCTTCTAATTCCTGTATTACGGGTTGCAAGAAAGGGGAAATTTCTGCTGTCATGTTTACCAACAATGGAAAAATACGAACTTCACTTGCAACTCGGCACATTTCCTTAATCGCCGCTAGATGAAATTCCATCGATAGCTGGTCTGAGTAAGTAAACAACAAATGAGAACATAGTGCTAGGTCAAACTGCTGTGTATCAAATGACAGGTTTGGCAGTACCTCTACAAAGTAACGTCCCTCTTGCAGTCCTTGGGTAAAGTCTGTTGAGAACTGGCGCATTGCTGCCATACGAACCTGACACAGGTGTTCTGGCGATCGCATCATCTTCCAGATAAATTTTTGTTGATTGGCTTGTACACCCTTTAAAATAACCGGATAGGTTTCTTCAACACGCCTTTCAATCTCACTTGCGGAAAACTGGTATATTGGGTCACAAGAAATGACGTGATGCCCAAGCTGCTTCATTTCAGCATTAAAACTAGCCGGCCCACCAGCACAATCAAGAATTTTCCGTTGTAGATCATCACTACTGAGAGCGAACATCTGAATATATTCCTGAAGAGAACGCCCCCAAGGAACAATTTGGTTAAGCCTCAATCCCATACGGTTTTCTCCCGATTATCTTTGGTGGTTCACAAAGAGTTCCAATACCGTTTATTTCAGTAGAGAGGTTCTTGAGAACGTCTTTACAGCCGTGTTCGGCTCTGTTACAGCAATGAGAGTGATTATTCTTGAATCTTATCTTTGCTCTTCGTCCTGTGCGTTCTCTGTGATTCATTAAAAAGTGTATCGTTCACAACCGCACAGCATGGCTGAATGCGTCAAAGGGATATTATTCATATTAGAATCTTTTCTCAGTCACTCATAAGTCCCTTTCCGCAAAATGCCTTTAAAAATCATCCAAAATTTTGATGGGAGTTTCACTCTCGAACCAGAAGCTAAAGCAACTCTCTTCAAATTATTAACTACTGAAGCCTTTTTAACACAAGTTTCTCAACAGTGTAAATGTGACAAAGTTGAATTCACAGAATTACTATTTCAGCCAGTACCATACAGTCTGGCTACTCCTAAAGGGATGCCTGGAGAATTTGAAAAATATTATGAATCTAACGAGTACACTATTATTAACGTACCGCCGAACTTCATGTTTAATGCTAAAATATTTAACCCCAGTCGTCTCTGTGCCATTTATCGGAAATAGTCTTGGGAGTTGAAACGAAGAGATGACTATCAAGACAAAACTTACCACTTTTTCAGAAGTCCTATTACTTTCTTGTATAAACTAAATATATGACAATCGAAACAACTATTTCTTCTTTAGCCGATCTAGCAGACATTTCTTACATTGATGATAGTGGTCAATTACCTGAACAACTACAAGGCAAAATCGGGGTATATGCAATTTTTGACCGAAATAAACACCTCCAATTTGTAGGATACTCCCGCGATATTTATCTTAGCTTAAGGCAGCACTTAGTACGTCAGCCCCAACATTGCTACTGGGTGAAAGTTCAAACAATTGAACGTCCCAATCGCACGATTTTAGAAAATATTGAGAATGCTTGGATTACTGAAAATGGTAGTGTACCTTCAGGAAATGGAGATGATAAAGAAAAATGGACGCAGCCTATTGATGTTAAAACTTTAATGACGCCTGAAGAACGGGTCAATTATGAGAATCCCGTTTATGATGAAATGACGCAAATGAAAATCCTTAAAAATGTCGCGCGGCGAGTAGAGGCAGAAATCTTAGCAATGCTAGAAATGCGTGGTTTACAAGCACAAATTCGTTTCAATCCCAAATTAAAAGACAATGGCTTGCTGGATTTAAAATAAGGTGTTATTGCAATAGCTAAAAAACACAATCGCTTAGCTCGTTTCCTCCAGCCAGAGAATCTCTGTAATTCTTGTCATCCCTGCTTTGAGATGGCGGCGGTAGGTGCTGAAGGGTAAGTCTAGTAACTCTGCTGCTTGTTCTTGGGTAGGGGCGGGGTTTAAATAAGTCTGATAGATGGCACGGTATAATTTTTCATCACGGGGCGATGACTGTAACGATTCCGCAGCTTGTTTCACTAAAGTTTGTAAAGCGGCGATACGATCGCTAATACTTGCTTTATTTGTCACTTGTTCCTCGACTAAGCGCGATCGCAACAAAGAATTCTGGTGTAAGGCGTCGAAACGAGTAAAGTGACGCAATGCATCTCGCACCGCCTCGGTAAATTCTGGTTGACTGAGAACCAATAAAGGTTCACTCATTTGAGATTCGGGTGGAGCTTCGACAGTAGAATCAATTTCTCTTTGTGCTAAAAGTTGCTGCCATGCTATAGGTGAGACTACCCGCCAGTCGTGTCCGTAAACACCATAATGCCGTCCTCCTATTGTAAAATCAACTTGGGGTAATCGCTTTAAGTCGGCGTAGGCAAACATTGCCGCCCAGGCATCTGGTTCGGCACAAGGCAGAAAGGTATATGCCAGATCGAGAGTTTTTTGATAGTATTGGACAAAGTTAATAAAAATCAGGCTTTGGATCGGGGAAACCGCTTGATAGGTATCTCTTGCCATCCAAAAGCGAAAAATAGTTGCGCCTTCGTGAGGGCGTAATGGCGCATGATTTTGCAAATATTGCCAAGATGCGATCGCCCCTGGATCTACACTCAAATCCTCTAATACTGCGTGGTGTAATTCCACCATGATTGCAAACCCTGCAAGTTGCTGTGGGGATCGAAATACCAGTACGTTCTGTGGTTGACGATTTAGCCAGTGCGCTGCTATTTTTGCTGATTCTTCACCTTCGTGCTGAGCCACAATTTCCAACAGTGCCGTTTTGTCAGTTTCTCGTAGCGAGTCAGTCAAAAAACTACTTTGCTCACCCCAGGTAAAACTCGGTCGAATTGCAGGGTTGTCCCGATGTAAGAACATATAATCAAAGAGAACGCGATGCTTTTCCTGACCTTGAGTTTGCTGCAAGCGTTTAACATAATAAGCACGCGCCCGGTTGTGTAATTCAGCGTAAAAGTCAGGATTGCGCCAACGCAAGTCAGAAATTAAGACGGATCTTGCTAAATCATGTGGAAATAAACCTAATTGACCTGATTCCAGAAATGACAGTCTCCGCAACCACTCAAATAGCTCGTGAACATCAGGTAGATCACCCCCATTTGCCTCCTCAACGGTAGGAGTTACCTGTGCTTCCATTTTCAGTAGTTGAGGCAATAACATTTGTGTTAATAATGCTTCTGTAGTCAACCGCACTACTGCACAAGCTTCTAAAGCCATGCGGTGCGCTGGTGTAGGGACTTCTTGCAGAAATCTTTCTAAAAGTGTTTTGACGACATCAAGCGCAGATTCTGATTGAAAAGAGATTTCTCGTCCTTGAGCAAACACATCAGCAACCAATGACAATGCTAGGGGATGTCCGTGGGTGAAATTGAGAATTGAGGAGTGCTGTGTTACAGGAATATCTCGTTTGGTTAGGTAAGCGTGGCTTTCTTCTGGAGTGAGGTTGCGTAAAGGCAAGATGTGAATCAAAGCTTGCCAACCTGCATCACTGCGCCAAGGGGAAGAGAGGGGATTGCGTCCGGCAAAAACGATCAGGGTATTTTCAGATAATTGAGGTAGGAAATCTTCCCGCAACCATTCGTCCAACGATACTAAAGTCTCATAAGTATCAATTAAAATAACAGTACGTTGATTTCGCGAACCTAATACTTGTAGGGGAGATTCAGTATCTGGTAACTCCATGACTAAACGCAGGGAATTGATAAAGGATTCCGGTGTCGCTTCTATATTACGTGCTTCTACGAAATACCTTTGTATTTTATATATCTCACATATTTGAGCAAACTGTCTGATCAGGCTTGTTTTGCCCACACCACCAGGACCAAAGACGTGCAACACGTAGAAGGGTAATTCCGACGATGCGATCGCCCTTTGAAAGAGTTCGAGTTCATGAGTACGTCCCACAAAGCGACGATTTCGCTCTAGATTGAGACGCTGCGCCAGAGATGTCAACATCAGTAAACCTTTGCAATAGATTGTTGGGTAGAATTCTTTTTTATACCAATTTGTCTTAAAAAACAAATCTACGAATGATGTCAACGGTTAACGGTTCGCATCACTCATAAGTAAATCACTTTGAATGCAACTACTTATTAGTATGATTTTTTTACGGAAACATAGTAAAAGTTTGTTAAACAAAATTAATAAAACTCAAATCTACACAAATAAGCAGTTAGCTATCAGCTTTGCATTGTTTGAGAACTGCTAGCTACTACTAAGTTTAAACATCACCTAATTTCAGTAAAAGTACTTAATAAAATTTTAGAGGAGCAGGGAAAAACAACCTTGACTCCTTATTGCCAAAGTGCAACTTGCTGCCTGAGTTCCAACATATCTAGAGAATCGCTGGCAAATGCTTTACACAGAAGTGGCTGAGGAATAAACTCATCATACTTTTGTGTTGCTAAGGGTTCCGAACTACTGACTAAATTTTCTGCGGAAATTCTTTGTTCGCATAAAGAAACAATTTCCGGATAAATCTGGGTAATTTTTGCCTTTGCCAATTTAATTGTCAAAAAATAAGGATTGACACCACCAATGCTTTGAATTTCTAACGATTCCCGACAAAAGTGATTTATCAATCTTTCCAAAGTGCGGTAGGCAACTGTACCCATCCAAGGAAAAATACAACACTTATCTTTTTCGATTGTCAAAATATTTTGTTTATCTAATCCAACCTCGCGTGTGAAGTGACGAACTGTCTCTAACCGTTTTAAAGCATTATTTTGTAAATAGTCATACTCCACATCCTCAAACAGTACTTGGCGCATCCTTTGTAAAACTTTTGTATGGATAGTGCCACTGCCACCACGCCAATAGATACTTGCTTTACCTTCTACTTGCTTCACAAAAACAATCTTTTTTTTGAAGTTAATTTCTAAAACTTCCCAAGACGAACCCGCCAAAGCAAATAGGTTTCCTAATCTCGGTGGCATGGCAATACTACCAATTTCTGTTGTGCCTTGCTTAACAATATATTCTTGGTTGTCAGGAAAAACAGCATAAAACTGGAATTTTTTTACCACCTTTTCTCCAGCTAAGCCAAGAATTAAGTTACCTTTTTCATTTCGATGAATATGATCTATATCAATTAAGTAACGTAACAGTAGCTTCAACTCTTCTTGAGAAATAGCAGCAAAAATTGGTAAACTTAAAACTTGTTTAGCAAGAGCAGCAGGTGAAAGTTCCTCCATTGCAATTAAAATACTCATTGTTTGCTGGTATAGCAAAGTTAAAGGATATTTAAGAGGCTTGATCGGTTCAATCCAACGTTCCTCCAAATAAAGTTGGATGATAGCAATACACTGCAAAAGCTGCCAAGGAATTTGTTCGGAAATTGGTGCCTCTGACAATGGTTCGTCTTCAGCACAGACAAACCGCATATCAGCTGCCTCACCTCTTCTTCCAGTACGTCCCAATCGCTGTAAAAAACTAGCTACAGACACAGGAGATTCTAACTGAATAACTCGCTCCAAATGACCTATATCAATACCTAATTCCAACGTAAGTGTAGCCGCAGTAACAGCCGGATTATCAGGTTCGCGCATTGCTATTTCCGCAGCTTGCCGCAAAGAAGCAGATATACTACCATGATGTACGTGATAGATATCTGGCTGTCCGTTATCTACAGCAATTCGGCGTAAAGAGGCAATTACAGATTCAGTTTGAGATTTATTATTCGCAAAGATTAAACACTTGCGAGCTTGGCTGAGATTAAAAATATATTGAGCGTAAGCTGTTACGTCTAATTCATCAACATCTACTCCCCTTTGAGCAGTTTTGGCTATCTTCTTTTCTGTACTATGTGCTTCCTCTGCCTTTGAAAGTTCCGATTGGAGGAAACCTGCGCTCAGACTTTTTGTTTTGCCTGTACTATTCAGAGGCAAAATCAAAAAATGTTCTACAGCCAGTTTAATTTGACGTTTCTCTACCTCAATTTTCGGCGTAATTACCAATTCTTCAGTTCCAGAACGTAACCACTCCTCAGCCATTGAATAATCACCGAGAGTTGCTGACAAACCAATTCTTCGAGGTTGTACTTGTGTCAAATTTAACAATCGCGCCAATTGACAAAGAATTTGACAACCTCGTTCTGAACCCATAAAAACGTGAATTTCATCGATAACAACAAACCGTAAATCCCCAAATAAGCGTACTAAGTCATGTTTTTTATTGATTAACAAGCTTTCTAAAGATTCTGGCGTAATTTGCAGAATACCTCGAGGATTTTTGAGAAGTTTATTTTTCTGACTTTGAGAAACATCACCATGCCAATGCCAAACGGGAATATCTACTTCTTTCAGCAAACCATTGAGACGTTCAAATTGATCGTTAATTAAAGCTTTAATCGGACCAATGTACAAGACTCCTATCGAGGTAGCAGGGTTTTCATGTAATAAAGTTAAAATTGGCAAAAATGCTGCTTCTGTTTTCCCCGAAGCTGTGCCTGCTGTAATCAGCAAGTGAGCATTAGTATTAAAAATAACTTTACAAGCCTCGATTTGAACTGGACGTAATTCTGTCCAGTTATGATTGTAGATATATTCTTGGATAAAAGAGGCGAGCCTGGAAAAAGTAGTATCGCTCATCATTTATAAAGAAGAGTCAGTAAGTTGGCGTGAATAAATATAACTTTACATTGAGGCAAAGTCTTCTCAACAGAAGATTCACCAAAACAGTGAGTTCATGCGCTCGTAAAAAGTAAAATTAATTGCACGAGCGCACTCCTGGAGCAAAGTCTGCTCACCAGAGTACTCTCCTGCGTCACCTATGTGCCCCTCTTACACTTGTTATTCGGCTTATCAGCCTGTCAACAATTTATTTATAAGAAAGCCCGTTGAAAACCCCTGAGAAGTAGGATGTCAAATCGTCAAATTTTCTGTAAATCTTAATTATAAATTAAGTATTGGTTCGAGTGCTGATGTCTCATCTTGTAAATACGGCGATCGCTTGGAAGCTGACAATACAGAAATTTATTGAGGAAAATGCCTTTGAATATACTGTTGTCCCCATGTCCGTTGTGTATTCGCCTTGTTGTTTGGACGGAATTTTCACCCCAATTAGTGTGATAATCACTCCTTTTCTTCCTTATATACGTTTGTCAGAATAGAGCTGTAGTCTAGAGTAATTCTCGCGAAAAGCGTAGTTGATTACCTTGATATTTAGGACAGGGATCTTAGAGGAAGGTGGTAGTATGGACAGCAACAACTGGATGAAACAACTATTAATGGTTGGTATTGGTACAACCTCGCTGGTAGCCGACAAATTGCGGGAAGTCAGTGATGAAATGGTTAAGGATGGCAAGCTGAACCCCGAACAAGCCAAGGCAGTGATGGACGACTTTGTACAACAGTTAAAGTCAGATCAGGGAACTTGGGAAACCCAAATGCATAAACAACTGCGAAATGTCTTGCAGGAATTGGGCGTTCCCCGTCAGTCAGAGATGGATGAACTGCGAGGTAGAATTGATAGATTGGAGCGCCAGGTACGCGATTTAGAAAATAAGCTTTGGCGATAGGGTTGAGAATAGTACTCAAAAGACAATCTACCCAAATTTATATATATGAGAGCGCGGATGAACGGAAGTTCAATGAAAAAGCCATGTTGAATATCTTACTGGTGCTTTCAAGACTATTCAGGTAGGGTAATTACCGTTTATCCGTATTAAATAAGCATAAAATGTGCAGTTTTTATTGAACAGTGCGCTTTGTGATTTAAACTTAGTTTTGTCCAAGTGGTGATCCCGAATTCCTCAATTATTTAAGTAAGGAGGACTGATTGTGAAATCGATTTTACTCAGTGTGGGCTTCATGCTGGTTTGTGTTCTCGTCATAGTGCTGGCGCAGGTTGGCAGTAGTCCAAAAGACACCGCCATTGCATCTCCCTTGACAGATCCACCCGCGATCGCCTCTTTAACTGACAACAATACCGTAATTGCGAGCAAAACTATGTCTGATGCCAATACCGTTACTACGCCCTCAGGGCTAAAGTACGTTGAAATTAAGGAAGGGACTGGGGCAACTCCTCAACCTGGACAAACGGTTGTCGTTCACTATACCGGAACTTTAGAAAACGGAACTAAGTTCGATAGTTCACGCGATCGCAATGATCCTTTGAAATTCAAAATTGGTGTTGGACAAGTCATCAAAGGGTGGGACGAAGGACTTAGTACCATGAAAGTTGGTGGTCGTCGTAATTTAATCATCCCCCCAGATTTAGGTTATGGCTCTCGTGGTGCTGGTGGTGTGATTCCACCCAATGCCACACTACTTTTTGATGTGGAATTGCTGAAAATCCAGTAATGGTTAATAGTTAGTGGTTAGTAGTTAATATTTTTTTTAACCACTAACTACTAACAACTGACAATTAACAAAGATTAATAATTACTCGGTCTAGCTAGATTTTTAAATTTTGTCAACTGAGGATCGAACAAAAGTTTAACAGTACCTGTTGGACCATTACGGTGTTTAGATACAATGACCTCGGCAACTCCTCGATCAGGAGTATCGGTATTGTAGTAATCATCCCTATATAACATGATAACTAAATCCGCATCTTGCTCGATTGAACCCGATTCTCTCAAATCTGATAACATGGGACGCTTGTTTGTGCGTGATTCCACTCCTCGACTTAACTGAGATAGGGCGATGACAGGAACACGTAATTCCCGAGCTAAACCTTTAAGACTACGGGTAATTCTTGATAATTCTTGTACCCGATTATCACCCCCTCCTTCCATTAACTGCAAGTAGTCGATGACAATGAGTCCCAACTCTGTCCCTGCTTCTGCTTGCAAACGCCTCGCTTGAGAACGCATTTCCGTAACTGTAATATTTGGCGTATCGTCAATAAAGATTGGCATTTCTGAGAGCATACCAATAGCACGACTTAAAGGTTCCCACTGAGTTTGACTGATACGCCCAGTCCGTAAATAACCAGTTTCAATCCCCGCTTCACTTGCTAGAAGCCGCTGCACTAATTGCTCTTTTGACATTTCCAAGCTGAAAACAGCAATTGGTAATTTATATGAAGCGGCAATATTGTGAGCTAGGTTCAAGCAAAAGGCAGTCTTCCCCATTGACGGGCGACCTGCGATAATAATCAAATCAGAACGCTGAAAACCACTAGTCATCGCATCCAAATCGTAAAAGCCGCAGGGAATACCCGGTAAGGCAATTCCTTGGTGACGAGTTTCAATATCTTGGAAAGTATTAATTAGGGTATCAGAAACGTGAACTAGCCCTGCTTGAGGTCGTGACTGAGTGATGCCAAAAACTTTTTGTTCTGCGTGATCGAGGACAATTGGCAACTCGGTTTCTGTCTCGAAGCCCAGTTGCACGATTTCATTTCCAGCTTTTACTAACTGACGGCGCAGGTATTTGTCCATCACCAGTGTGGCTAAAGCGTCAATATTGACAGCTGACACAGTGCGATCTACCAGAGAGGCTAATTTATTTCTCCCTCCAATGCGGGTAAGTAGATCGTGATCCGTCAGCCAACTGGTAAGGGAAAGCAAATCCGTGGGTTTACCTTGACTGTGAAGGCGAAGTGCGGCTTGATAGATTTCTTTGTGAGCGCTAATATAAAAAGCCTCTGGAGCTAGGCGATCGCTGACCCGGCTGAGGGCTTCCGGATCTAGTAGAATACCTCCCAATATCGCTTCCTCCGCCTCAATGTTTTGGGGAGGTAAGCGATCGCTGCCCGATCCTTGAAAATTTAGTTCTTCAGACATATTTAAATAGGGAGTTGGGAATGGGGACGCAATTTCCCCTATTTCCCCATTCTTACTCATCTGTCTCTACTCCCATATGAGCAGGTTTGACACAAAATCGCACGTACTCAAATGTTATCTAGATTAAACCTGCCCCTACTCCCTAAACCTTTAGTTAGGTACAACAGAGATGCTGACTTTAGCTGTTACGTCTGAGTAAAGCTTTACCTCAGCTTCATAAGTACCGATCTTGCTAATATCGGGTAAGGTAATGCCGCGCCGATCTACATCCAGTTGTGTGGCTTGTTTGATCGCATCTGCGACTTCTTGGGTAGTCACAGTACCGAAAATAGCATCATTTTCCCCAACCTGCTTGGCAATGGAAAGACTACCAACTTTTTCCAAAGATGCTTTTTGCTCTTGAGCTTGTTGCTTCAGTTCCAATTGCCGTTGACGTTCTATTTCACGGCGGCGTTCAACTTGCTTGAGAATACCGGCCGTGGCAGGAGTTGCCAAACTCCTAGGAAGCAGATAATTGCGAGCATAGCCAGGAGCGACTTCTACCAAGTCACCGGATTTCCCCAGCTTAAGGACATCTTGATTTAAAACTAACTGCACGCGTTTCGCCATTGCTGTCTACTTTCTGTTGTTTACTGTAAAATATCAATATCTTGGCTTTGGGCAAACTTGAGGAATGAATTGCTTTGCTTAAACCGATAAAGCTTACACATCCTAGCGAAATGCAAGGTGCGATCGCAAGCTCCATCTACTGTTAGGTTGCCGCAAAGCCTATTTTATATAGTAAGAAAAATTAATTTCTACTCTAGCTACAGAATTACTTCTTCTTAGGACAAATGTATGGGCATTGTTTTTCCCTACTATCAGTATAACATAATTGTCACAAAACAATTCAGCAGTTATACAAATCTGGTTCAGTTTCTTGGGCAACTAAAGCTATACCCTGTTGAGACAAAGTTGGCAACGGTTCTACATTATTGTGTGTTTGGAGTTACCCAAACTATTAATATATTTGTACTTGTTTAAAGTAGCACTAAGCAGATGCTGACAATTGACAAGATTCGGGTTGGAGTTGCAGGGCTCTCTATTGGCACTCTGCGGCGTGGCAACCCTTCCATAGACCGCATGGCACAGCAAGCGGCGCTCTCCCAAACAACAATGCAGGAAACACTTGAAAATGAGTCTTTTCCCACCGCTCCTAGTTTTAACGGAGTCAGTGACAAATTGGATATGCCCTACGCTCCCGAACTAAACCCTACCTGTTTCACAGTAGAGATGTGGGTTATGCTTGGGGGTGGTACGGGCTATCAATCGATTATAGCTTCGGTCGGAGGTTCTCCCTTGGAAGGACGCAAGGGCTACCTTTTTTGCGTCACGCCTTCACGACAATGGCAGTTCTGGTTGGGAAATGGAGAGCAACGGGCATTCTGGCGAGTACTGACTGGACCGAAGGTAACACCTGGTGTGTGGACACATTTGGCCGGAACCTACGATCAACATTCTCAGACAATGACATTTTATGTTGATGGGCGGGAAGTCGCACGAGAAATTGATGTGCAATACCATCCCAATGATCGCAATCCCATGCGCGTTGGCGCAGGTGCCACAGAGCAATTGGGGGCAAGCCCTTGCTTCTTTTGTGGCAAGATTGCTGAGGTTCATGTTTGGGACAAAGTATTAAGTACGAGGGAAATTCAAGCACTTTCAGCCCAGCAGTCAATTGAAATTCAAGCAGAACCAATTATTGATTACGCCCCAGATGAATCAGCTTCTATAGGGCAAATCCACAGCATTGTCAAAGAGCGATCGCCTGCAAGCAAGCCCCTTAATAAAACACAGGAGCAAAAGGGTAATGCCCAAGACAGACAAAGCATGAACCTTGTCTCAGTACAAGAACACAAGAGTACAATCACCTCTGAATCAAAGCCAAGTATTGAAAAACCTCTGACAAGCCCAATTGTCGAAAAACCTCTGGTTCCAAAGCAACCTACCGAAGCTACTTCTATGTCTGACCCCCCATCCATTCTCTGGCAAATTGGGAAACCTGGTCAAGCTGGAATAGCAGTTCCGACTGGCATTTGGAAGCAGGTATATAACTATACAGTTGGAAATGACCCGGACCCGGTTAATCGTCCGCTCATTCCCTCTTGCCTGGTTCCTCCCAGTGCCAGCAAAATTCCCAACTCAACCAGCCAGCTTAACATTTACTTTGTCCTGGCAGAAGATTATACTGAAGGTCAATTAATTCTTTGTTATGATCGCTACGGCTCTGGGGAAGACAACATATTTCTGGACGGGCAACTCGTTGCCAAAGTACCAGGTGCAGATAAGGTCAAGCTTAAGCAAACTCAAATCCCATTGAGATTCATCTCCACTGGACCTCATACGCTTTCAATTACAGTATCAAACAGTGCGGATAGCGCACACGTAATCGACTACCTGCAACTCCAAACCACTAAACCTATGCTTAATAACCTCACGTCCCAACTTTCGCCCTCTGGCAATCAGCGCCCTTCTAGAGGCAATCAGCAAGCCGCCCAAAACCAACATCAAGGCGGTGGTTTAGGTGGTGGGCTGTTAGGCGGATTACTACAGCCAGTAACAGGTGTTGTTAATCAAGCCACCGATGTTGTAGGTCAAGTCGCAGGTGCTGCCGGACTACCGGGTGAAGTCCTTGGACAAGCCACTGGACTGGTGGGTGGCTTAGCAGGTCAAGCCGCAGGTGCTGCCGGACTACCGGGTGAACTCCTCGGACAAGCAACTGGACTGGTGGGCGGCGCAGGTCAAGCCGCAGGTGGAGCCGGACTGCCGGGTGAACTCCTCGGACAAGCAACTGGACTGGTGGGTGGCTTAGCAGGTCAAGTCGCAGGTGGAGCCGGACTACCGGGTGAACTCCTCGGACAAGCGACTGGACTGGTGGGTGGCTTAGCAGGTCAAGCCGCAGGTGGAGCCGGACTGCCGGGTGAACTCCTCGGACAAGCAACTGGACTGGTGGGTGGCTTAGCAGGTCAAGTCGCAGGTGGAGCCGGACTACCGGGTGAACTCCTCGGACAAGCGACTGGACTGGTGGGTGGCTTAGCAGGTGCAGGAGGAAATGCCGCATTAGTCAATGCATTATTAGGTCAGGTAACAGGATTGGCGGGCGGATTATTACCAGGGCAATCGGCTGCCAATCCGCAAGCTACAACTGTCCTATCCATCGAAGTTATTGCCCAACTGGCTGGACTCATCAATCAGTTAAGTGTGTTAATCGCTCAACTTAGTCAAATGCTCAATCAATTTGGAGCAGTTAATCAATCTGCCAGCTTCCCTGTGTTATCACCCCAAAACCTAGCTCAGCAGCAACACTTAGCTCAGCAACACTTAGCTCAACAGCAACACTTAGCTCAACAGCAACAGCTAGCTCAGCAGAAATACTTGGCTCAACTGCAACAGTTAGCTCAACTGCAAGCTTCTCAAACTGGAGCAGGTTTGTCACCTCAACAGTTAGCTCAACTGCAAGCTTCTCAAGCTGGAGCAGGTTTATCACCTCAACAATTAGCTCAACTGCAAGCTTCTCAAGCTGGAGCAGGTTTATCACCTCAACAGTTAG